>CAZUJE010000013.1:0-33833 GCA_964620215.1 uncultured Hyphomicrobiales bacterium | reverse complement strand
CGCAAGCTGGCATTCGCCGTCGGCGATAATGACCTTGAGGCCTTTTTCCTTTGTCTTCAACGCTTCGCGCAGCGTGGTGACGACTTTGGCGACGCCGTAGGTGTGAACATGCTTCACCCAGGACACGCCCATGCTCCTCACGGCGCCTTCGATGTCCACGCCGCGTCCGCGGCCATCTTCTTCGGGGGCGGACGACGGCAGATCCTGCTGGCCGGTCGCGCTCGAATAGCCGTTGTTCATCACGATGAGGACGGAGTCGTCTTTGTTCAACACGGCACCCGCAACGCCAGTGAGCAATCCGTTATGCCAGAAGCCGCCGTCACCCATGATGGAAACGGGCCGCTCTTGCTGCGTACTCGACACGGCGGAAGCCGACGCGAGCGACATACCGTAGCCGAGAATGGAGTTGCCCTGAGAGAAAGGCGGGAAGGTCGCGAGCGCATGACAGCCGATGTCCACGGCGACATGTATCGGACCCATTTCTTTTTTCAGGATTTTCATCGCGGAGAAAATCGGCCGTTCCGGGCAGCCGGTACAGAATGTCGGCGGCCGCGGCGGGAGCGCGATGCCAAGCGATTTTGTTACTTCGCTGCTTTGTGAATCGACGCCCTTGATCCAGTTTTCCAGCGCGTCGTTTTGTTTGTTGTAAGCCGCGAGGAATTTCGCCAGTCCACGCCCGATCACCAGCGGCGAATACTCGCCCGCCATCGGCAGCATGTCCTTGCCGTGTAGCTTCGTCTGCACATCCGACTTGCGGAGAATCTGGCCGAGCGATTGCTCGATAAAATCCGGCGAGCCTTCTTCAAGCAGCAGCACGGCTTTTTTGCCCACGCAGAATTGGACAATTTCTTCCGGCACCAGAGGATAGGTGACGTTCAGCACCAATGTCGGGATTTGCACGTCGCCGTAGGCGTCGGAGAGGCCGGCGAGCGCCAGCCGCGAGTTCAAAGCGTTGAAGATGCCGCCCTGCACGATGATGCCGATGTCGCCGCGCTCAGGACCGAGAAATTCATTCAGTTTGTTTTCCTGAATGAACTTGCGCGCGGCGGGCATGCGCTTGTCGAACTTCGCCACTTCCTGCGGGAAGATCACCGGCGGATGCGAAAGCCGGTTATATAAAAACTGCGCGGGCTTCATTCTGTTTTTCGTGGAGAAGCGCGGCGCGATATTGTCCTTCGCCTCGAACTCGCCGAACACATGGCAGGCGCGGATGCGAAGCTCCAGGATCACCGGCGTGTTGGAGGCTTCCGAAAGCTCGAAGCCTTTTTCCACCGTGTTCACGATGCTCGATAATTCAGGCCTTGGATCGAGCAGCCACATCGACGACTTCATCGCCATCGCGTGTGTGCGTTCCTGAATGACGGAAGCCCCTTCGCCGTAATCCTCGCCGACGATAATCATCGCTCCGCCGATCACGCCGGCGGAGGCGAGATTGGAGAGCGCGTCGGCGGCGACATTGGTGCCGACAATCGATTTCCAGGTCACGGCACCGCGCAGCGGATAGTTGATTGAAGCGCCGAGCATGGCCGCGGCGGCGGCCTCGTTGGTGCAGGTTTCAAGATGGATGCCAAGCTCGTCCAGCATGTCGCCCGATTGCACCAGCACATCGAGCAGATGCGTGACCGGCGCGCCCTGATAGCCGCCGACATAGGCAACGCCGGACTGAAGCAATGCTTTCGTTACGGCGAGAATGCCCTCGCCATAAAACGTATCGCCATCGCCGAGCCGGAGGCTCTCGATCTCTTTCTTGAATGAGACTTCACCGGCCATGGGGCTGCTCCTTCACTCAGGAAAGTTCCGCGATCAGCTTGCGCAGAACTTTCAGAAACGTAGCCTTGTCGCGCGGACCGATGATGCGGTCCAGATTGCGGTCGTGCCGTTCCGCACAGGCGGTCAATTCCTTCAGCATCGCTTCGCCTGCGGGTGTCAGTTCGAGCTGATACGAACGGCGATCGTCCTTCGGGCGCACGCGGCGGATGAGTTTGCGCCGCTCAAGATCGTCAAGCACCGGGGAGAGCGTGGACTTGTCGCGCGAGTTCGCCCGCGAGAGCGCGGTCTGGCTGATGCCCGGGTTACGCCCGATCAGCAGCATCGTCGCGAAGCGTCCGGGCCGCAGCGTCATGCCTTTCGCTTCGCGCGTGAACGCCTGAAACGACGCGGTCTGGGCCAGACGCAAGTGAAAGCCGACCCAGTTTTCCAGCGGGCCGTAATCGATGTCCGTATTGCCGGTTGCGTTGGCGGTCGTCCGGAACCGCAAGTCGGTTCCGGCTGGCTTGCCCGCGCGAGCCTTGCTCAACGCCATCGAAGTCCCCTAACAGACTGAAAATGCACTGGATTTTGGTAGTTGGAATACCGTTCCAGTGGAGATGGTTTTAATACCAACGATCTGACTTTACAACCCGCCCGCCTTCGGGCTGAATGAAAAAAACAGCGGGCGAAGACCCGCACAAAAAACAATCATCAGGGAGGAAATGAGAATGCGCTCGGTGAAAATTTCCGCATTGCTTGCAGCCATCGCGCTGGCGATTACGCCTGCCGCATTCGCGCAGGATAAAACCATTGAACTGAAGCTGGCGCACTGGGTGCCGCCGGCGCATCCGCTGCAAAAGGCGATGGAAGAGTGGGGCGCGTCGATCGAGAAAGCCTCGAACGGCACCATCAAATACAAGGTCTTCCCGGCGCAGCAACTCGGCAAGGCGCCCGACCATTACGACATGGCCCGCGACGGCATCGCCGATGTCACCTACATCAATCCCGGCTATCAGCCGGGCCGCTTTCCCGTCATCGCGGCGGGCGAATTGCCGTTCCTGATGACGAATGCGAAGGGCGGCTCTGCGGCGCTCGACACATGGTATCGCCAGTTCGCGGCCGCGGAAATGAAGGACGTGAAATTCTGCCTCGCCTTTGTCCACGATCCGGGTGCCTTGCACTCGAAGAAGAAAGTCAGCTCGCCGTCGGAAATCAAGGGAATGAAGATTCGCCCAGCGCATGCGACCATGGCGGCGTTCATGACGAGCCTTGGCGCTACCAATGCTTTCGGCAGCGCGCCGGAGGCGCGTGAAATGCTGGAGAAGGGCGTCGCCGACGCGATCACTTTCCCGTGGGGCTCGATCCTGCTGTTCAAGATCGACCAGGTCACCAAGTTCCACATGGATGTGCCGCTCTACGCGACCACTTTCGCGTGGGTGATGAACAAGGCGGTCTATGACCAAATGTCGGCGGGCCAGAAAAAGGTGATCGACGATCACTGCTCGCCGGAATGGGCGCTGAAGGTTGCCGCACCCTGGGCCGACTATGAAGCCGCGGGCCGCGACAAGCTCCGCAAGGCGGAAGGGCACGAGGTCTACAAGATCACCGATGCCCAGCTCGCCGAGTGGAGAAAAGCAGCTGAACCACTCGCCGCGAAATGGGCGGAAGGCGCCAAAAAGGCCGGCATCGACACTGACAAGGCGCTGGCTGGCCTGAAAGCGGAGCTTGCCAAACAGAACGCCGCTTACTGATCTGAAGCCGGAAAGGGGCTCGAAGTGGGCCGGCTGATCGAACACATAATCGACTGGACGGAGAAGGCGGCGGGGATTTTCCTCGCCGCCATCTCTATTCTGATTTTCTCGTCGATCACATTGCGCGGTACACTCGGCTTCACCATCCCCGAATGGTACGACCTGTCGCGGCTGATGCTCGGCGTCTGCATCTTCTGGGGCATCGCGGCTACGAGCTACCGCAACGATCACATCAAGGTGGACATTCTCTGGGAGTGGCTCAGCCCGAACGGACGGCGCTGGCTGGATGTATTCGCGACGCTGGTCATGCTCGGATTTCTCGCAGTGTTCTCCTGGATGCTTTACCACAAGGTCGGCAGCGGCATCCGCAGCGGCGAGCAGACTTTCGATCTGCGTATCCGCATCTGGCCTTTTCACATGGTGGCGGTGTGCGGAATCTTCTTCGCTACGCTTCTGGTGATGATCCGGCTGTTTCGGTTGCTGACCGGCTACAAGGAGCCTGAACACAAGCCCATGCAGCCGGTCGAGTGAAATGAGCCGAAGCGAACTCATCGGCATTGGCGGCTTCGTGGTCCTGTTCGGGCTGATGATGCTGCGTGTACCGATCGGCATCGCCATGGGCATTGTCGGCGTCGGCGGCTTCGCCATGCTCACGTCGCTCAATCCGGCGCTCAATCTGCTCGCCCAATCGCCGCTGCGGCAGGTAACCGACTGGGATCTGGCGGTGATCCCGATGTTCATTCTGATGGGCGCCTTCGCGACAGCTGCGGGGATGAGCCGCGAGCTCTTTCATGCGAGCAACACCTGGCTCAGACACCGGCGAGGGGGGCTGGCGATGGCCACTATCACCGCGTGTGCGGGCTTCGCCGCGATTAACGGCTCGTCGGTGGCGACCGCGGCGACCATGACCCAGGTAGCGTTGCCGGAAATGCGCCGCGCCGGCTACCAGCCGGGTTTTGCGGCAGGTCTCGTTGCGGCGGGCGGCACGCTCGGCATCATGATCCCGCCCTCGGTGATGTTCGTGCTCTACGGCGTGCTGACAGAGACCGATGTATCGAAGCTGCTCATCGCGGGCGTCATTCCCGGCATTCTCGGCGCGTTCATGTACATCATTGTCGTGCAGATCATAGCCGTGGTCCGGCCCGAATTGCTGCCGCCCGGCGGAAAGCGCGCGAGCTGGCCTGAGAAACTGGAATCGCTGCGCGACATCTGGGCGACAGTGTTGTTGTTCGTGTTCTGCATGGGCGGAATGTATGGCGGGCTGTTTACGGCGACGGAAGCCGGGGGCATGGGAGCCGGCGGCGCGTTCCTCATTGGTCTTGCGCGCGGGCGGCTTGGCGTGAAAAACACGATGGATTGCCTCGTGAACAGCATTCGCACCACGGCGGCGATTTTCACCATTGTGATCGGTGCATTCCTGTTCGGATATTTCCTCGTCATCACGCAGGCGGCGCAGAATTTCAGCAGCTTACTGCTGAGCTTGCCGATCGGACCTTACGGCATCCTGGGGCTCATCATCCTGATGTATATCCTGCTGGGCGCGGTGATGGATGAACTGGCGATGGTGCTGCTCACCGTGCCGATCATCTTTCCGGTGGTGACGCAGCTCGGCTTCGACCCGATCTGGTTCGGGGTGATTATTGTAATGGTGGTGTGCCTCGGCATGATCATGCCGCCAATCGGCATGAACGTGTTCGTCATCAATTCGCTCGCACGCGACGTATCGCTGATGGCGATTTACCGCGGCGTCACGCCTTTCATTCTGATGGACTTGGTGCGGCTGGCGTTATTGGTCGCCTTCCCCTGGCTGTCGCTGTTCCTGCCCGCACAGATGAAATAGCGGCTTCGGCTCAGTCGCGCGGCGGCGAAAGCAATTTTGTCTTGCTGCCGCCGAGATAGGCGTCGATCACGGCCGGATCGTAGCGCAGGCCGGCGGCCGGACCCTTGTCCACCATGCGTCCGATTTCCACGAGGATCGCGTGCTCGGCGATCTTCAATGATTGCAGCGCGTTCTGCTCCACCAGCAGCACGCCGACGCCGCGGTCGGCGATCTTGCGGATGGTCTTGAACAGTTCAATCGTCAGCACCGGTGACAGGCCGAGCGAAGGCTCGTCTAGTAGCAGATAGGCGGGCGCGGACATGAGTGCCCGGCCAATCGCGAGCATTTGCTGCTCGCCGCCGCTCATGGTCATCGCCGCCTGTTTCCGGCGTTCATTGAGGCGCGGGAATACGCGGAAGATGGATTCCAGCCGCTGTTGCAATTCTTCCTTGTCGTCGGATACGAAACCGCCGAGCGCCAGATTGTCCTCGACCGACATATCGGGGAACAGGCCGCGTCCCTGCGGGACCGTCGCAAGGCGAAGCTGTACGCGGCGATGCGGGGGTTCATTTGTAATATCGCGGCCATCGAGCTTGATCGAGCCGTTGGCAAGCTGCACCATGCCCGACAGCGCGTTCACCAGTGTGGTTTTGCCCGCGCCATTGGAGCCGAGCACGACTGTCAAAGTCCCCCGCTCGATCTTGAGCGAAAGATTTTCCAGCGCGACATGGCGGCCGTAAACGACGGAGAGATCGGTTGCCTCAATCATGCGTCTTCTCCGACATACACGCGGATGACTTCGCGATTGGCGAGCGCGTCCTCCGGATGGCCGGAGGCGATCACGCGGCCCGCATTCAGCACGATCACGCGCTCGCAGAGCGAGCGGATCGCGTGCATCACATGCTCAACGAGCACGACGGTCAAACCTTCCTCGTGCAGCGATTTCACCAGCGTGATTCCATGCTCAAGCTCGCTTGGGTTCAGGCCTGCGAGCCATTCATCGAGCAGGAGCAGATCAGGCGCGCAGGCAAGTGCCCGCGCAAGTTCGATGCGTTTCTGGTCGAAATAAGTGAGCTGATCCACATAGGCATCGCGGCTGGCCTGGAACTGGACGCGGTCCAGGAGACGCTCCGCCTCGCCGCGGGCGGCGCCGATGCCGAGACGGCGTTTGCCATACATGGCGGCGACCGCGACGTTGTCGAGCGCGGACAAAGCATCCGGCACGCGCACAAGCTGGAAGGTGCCGGCGATCCCGGCACGACAGATCTGCTCCGGGTTCTTGCCGGAAATTTTCCTGCCGTCTTTCCGGATTTCGCCAGATGAAGGCGCCAGCCTGCCGGAAATCACATTGAGCAGCGTGGTCTTGCCGGAGCCGTTCGGGCCGATGAGGCCGATGATCTCGCCGCGCTGGATACTGAACGAAACATTGTCCACGGCGACGAGACCGCCGAAACGGCGCGTGACGTTGGAAACTTCAAGCAGCGCATCGCGGCTCATGGCTGTTCACTCCCGCGGCTTTTCCATTTTCGCCAGCGTTCCTGCACCAACCCGAGAATGCCGTCCGGAATGAAGAACACGATGCCGAGGAAGCAGAGGCCGAGCACGATGCTGAAATAGCTTGGCACCGTCACCGACAGGAAATCCGAGATCAGTACCAGCGGGATCACGCCAAGGATCGGTCCCCACACCGAGGTGGCGCCGCCCAGGAGCGCCATGATCACCGTCAGAAACGAGATATTCGGATTGAACGCGATGGTGGTGTCCATGTAGCTCCAGCGCGGCGCCAGGATTGCGCCCGCGAGCGTCATGACGAGCGAGCTGACCACGAACGTGCCGAGCTTCAGCGCGGTGGTATTGATTCCGATCTGGCGCGCGACGGTTTCATCCGCACCCAGCGTCTTCAGCGCGAAACCCATGCGCGAGCGGTCACGGATGATCCAGACGATGAAGATGAAGGCGCAGAGGGCGAGCAGCTGGTAGTAAATCTGCTCGTTGGTGACGCTCAGAAACACATGGCGTCCGGCTTTTTGTGCGATGCTGAATTCGTACCAGGTGACGACCTCGCGGATCAGCGCGGCCAGGCCAAACGTGAAGATCACGAAATACATGTCCTTGAGGCGAAGCGTCGCGAGGCCGATAAAGAACGACAGCACGATGCCGACACCGCCCGCGACCGCGAGCGATTGCAGGTAACCGATTTCTTCGCCAAGCACCGCGATGGTGTAAGCGCCAAGGCCGAAGAAGGCGGAAGCGGCGAGTGATATGTAGCGCGTCGGCCCGGAGAAAAATGCCCAACCAGTCGCAAGTGCCGTGTACATCAGAATGTTGATGAGTAGTGATAGCCAGTAGGCTTCGATGTAGCGCGGGGCCGCGATGAGCACCGCGAGGCCCACCAGTGCGAACAGCTCCTTCGGGAACGTGAAACTGCCTCCGCCGCTGCCCGAGGCCGCGCTTGCACCGAACAATCCTTGCGGCTTCCAGAGCAGCACGATCGAAAACAGCGCGAAGTTGATCGCGGTAATGAGGCCGGGGCTGAGCAGCAGCGCGCCGAAAGTTTCCGCGAGCCCGAGCATGAAAGCGGCGACGAGGCCGCCAAGCACATGGCCGATGCCGCCCATGGTGACGACGATCAGCGCCTTCATCGTGTAAGCGCCGCCGAGCGTCGGATTCACCGCGACGAAGGTGGAGAGCAGCAGCCCCGCGACGGCGGCGAGCGCGCCACCCGATGCAAAGGCAATCGCGCTGTATCGTTTCACGTCGATGCCGACGAGCGGCGAAGCCGCCGGGTTGCTGGCGATGGAGCGCAGCGCGCGGCCGGTCTTGGAGAAGCGCAGCGCCAGATAAACACCGATGGCGAGTACAAGTGCCGCCACCAGTGTGAGCAGCCGGTTCGCGGTCATGCCGACGCCGATGACGGTCACCGGCATCGACAAGAATGAATAAGCCCGGTCGGTGCCGCCCCAGAGCACAAGTGCCACGCCCTGCAACACGAACAGCAAGCCGAAAGTGGACAGCAGCGAATCCACCTCGCGCTTGCCGGGATTGCGCGTGCGCGAAAGCAACGGATACAGGACGTAATTGAACAGCAGCAGGCTGCCGACAAAGGCGGCTGGCACGGCGGCGAATAAAGTCACCAGCGGCGAGAGATCAAGCAGCGAAAATCCCCAGAACGCGGCATAGCCCGCGAGCATCAGGAATTCGCCATAAGCAAGATTGAGTACGCGCGCGACGCCGTATTGCAGATTGAGGCCGATCGCGATCAGCGCGTAGATGCCGCCGACCACAAGGCCGGCCATCAGGAAGTCCAAAAAAACCATCGTGCGTACCCGTTACTCTTTACAATCGGAACGTCGCGCCGTGGCCTCTTGGATGCCGGGTCCGCAGCGAGCCGCGGACCCGGAATTCGGCGGACTTACTTGACTTGCGGTGCCTTGGCGCCCGGCATGTCTCCCGGCGCGATGCCGTAGAACTCGCCGTTCTGCCACTGGCCGACCCACCAGACTTTCCGCAGCACACCGTTGTCGAGCTTGGTGTCACCGAGGATGGTCTTGAAGGTGCCGTTCTTGATCGTGTCCACGATCTTCGCGCGGTCGATCTCGCCGACCTGCTCAATCGCCTGCTGCAAGACTTGCAGCGAAGCGTAGGTGTTGGAACTGGCCCAACGGTCCGGCTCCGCGCCCTTGTTCACTTCCTTATGGCGCGTGACCCATTCCTTCACGCCCGGGCCGTCCGGATTCCAGCCGCCAAGGCCGAAGATGCCGTTCACCTTGTCGCCGAACTTGCCCTTGAAAGTCGGGAAGGCGGCGCCGACGGAGAGGAACTTCACTTTCGGATTGTAGTCGTTCGCCGCCGTCTGTTCGGCCAGCATGAAAGTGTCCGGCGGATAGGAGAAGGCGACCATCGTGTCGGCGCCGGAAGCCTTCGCGGCCTTGATCTGGGCCGAGAGGTCGGAGACGCCGAGCGGGTAGCTCGTCTCATAGGCGAGCTTGAAGCCCGCCTTCGCGAGCAGTGGTTTCGTGGTGTTGGAGAATTCCGAACCGAACGGATGCTGCACGACGAACAGCGCGATGTTGTCGTTGATCGTGCCCTTCTTGCGCAGGCCGTCGAGCGTGTTGACGATCGCAGCGGCGCCGTCGCTCGGCATGCCGAGATACCAGAAGGTGGTCGGGAAGCGGCCGACGAGTTCCGGAATCTTGTCGGAGTTACCGGTGCCGACGAGATGCGGGTAGCCGTATTTCGCGAAGGTCGGCGCGGCTTGCAGGTTCGGGCCGGTGCCCCACGGTGAGAGAACAAGGTCAACCTTGTCCACCGTCATCAGGCGCTCGACCAGACGCACCATGTCTTCGTTGTTGGAGCGATCGTCGATCTCGGTGACTTCGATCGGGATGCGCTTGCCGTACTTCTTCAGCATCAGGCCGCCGGCCTTGTTCACTTCGTCGACCCAGAGGCGATAGTTCGGCACGGTCGTCAGCATCGCGCCAGCCGATTGCGGGCCGGAGAGCGAGATGACGTAACCGACCTTGATGGTTTTCGGTTCTTGCGCGGAAGCGCCGCCGGCGAGCGCAATGCCAGCCGCGGTCACAGCCGCAAAAAACAGACGGAATGTAGTTCGCATTATTCCCTCCCTTTTGATTGTGAAGGCAGATCGTTACGGAAGCCTTGTCTGCCGTTTTCTTTATTGTTGGATTCCCTACAATCTCGCCCGATAGGGGTCAAGAAAACCGGTCAAAACTGGTTATCGGTCCCGCAGATTCCCGATAATGGGCGGCCTGTTAACCGGCCTATGGCAGCCGAATATTGAAGGCCCAGGACAGGCCGTATGTGGCGGCGGTCACGGCCGCGGCGTATGGCAGGGACCAGTAACGCAAATTCGTGCAGGTCCAGAGCAGCACGACAAGATAAATCCCGAGTGCCGCGACAAATCCGGTGAACGGAATCGTGGAAACCGCGATGACCAGAAACAGCATCTGCCGGACTTCGGCGAACGGCGGCCAGGAGATCGCTGGAAGTTTTCCGCGCAGGTATTGTACGAGCACACTGAGCGTGACCGCCACTCCCGGAATTGCCGCGAGCAGCGGCACGAGGCGGCTGTCCGGCGCGAAACCGAGCGCCAGCCAGATGCCTAGAACAAAAATTGACAGGGCTGCGAGCGATAAAATCAATCCCGGACTGATGAACGGGCCGCTCATCGCTATAGTTGCCGCGGTTGGCGGTGGCGAGAGCGCCGCCGCCTCTTTCCGTTTGACCCAGGCGCGGCGGAAAGTGACCGCGATGTGAATGGCGATGACCGCGATCAGTCCGATCACGATCGGCCCCTTGAGCCAGTTCCACCCGTGCAGTTGATAAGCCAGCCAGAAATTTCGCTCGATCGGATCGGTGAGCACGAAGCCGACGAGAAACGGCGCGCGCGGCCATTGCGCACGCTTCATCAGCCAGCCAAGCACGCCGAAGCCGATCAGCGTCGCGAAATCGATGGCGGTTTTCTTCGCCTCGAACGAGCCAAGCAGAATGACGGCGATCAGCGGTGCCGCCACGAGACCAAAATCGATGCGCGTGAGCCGCGCGATCCACGGGCTTGCCGCGAAACAGATAGCGGCCCCGATGATCGCGGAGAGCGCGCTCGACCAGACGACCAGGAACATCAGGTCCAGATTCTGCGAGACGAAGCGCGGGCCGGGGAAATAGCCGTACACAAAAAGCGCGCCGAGGAAGACAGCCGCCGCAGGACCGCCGGGCACCGCGAACAATAAGGTCGGCACGAGGTCGGTGGTGATGGTGGCGTTGTTGGCGCCTTCCGCGGCAAGCATTCCGCGCGGGTCGCCCTTGCCCACCATGGATTTGTCCTTGGCGGTGGCGGTCGCCTGCCCGTAGGCGATCCATGTGGATGCGGTGGCGCCGATGGCGGGAATCACCCCGAAAATGACTCCAATGAAGGAGCCCATCGTAATGACTTTCCATTGCCTCCCGACATCGCGCACGCCTTCCATCCAGCCGGAGAGCTTGAACCGCTCCTGCGCGATGGCGCCGCCCTTTCCGAGCATCACGATCACTTCTGCGACACCGAAAAGACCGAGGGCGACAATCGTCAGCGCGAAGCCGTCGAGCAGATAGGGAAAGTCGAAAGTGTATCTTAGTTCCGGCGCGGAGGGCGCCACGCCGACGGTGCCGAGAAACAATCCGAGCGCCGCCGATAGAATTCCCTTCGCCGGGCTGTTGCCGACGAGGCCGCTCGCATAGGCGAGGCCGACAATCGCAAGCATCAATAGTTCGGCGGAGCCGAGTGCCAGCACCAGCGGTCCCGCAATCGGAATCGAAAGCGTCAGCACCACCGCGCCGATCAGCCCGCCGATCATCGACGCGAGGAACGCGCCGCCGAGCGCGCGGCCCGCTTCGCCGCGTTGCGCCATCGCGAAACCTTCAATCGCGGTCGGGCCGCTTGAAGCGGAAGTCGGCGTCCCGAACAGGATCGCGGCAATGGTGTCGGATGTATAGACGATGCCGGTGGCGCCGAGCAGCATCGCAAGACCGGAAAACGGATCGAGCTTCAGCGCGAACGGAAGCAGAATTGAAAGCGCGCCGATGCCGCCAAGGCCCGGCAACATGCCGATGATGCCGCCGGCGAACATGCCGACGAACAGCATCAGCATCCGGAACGGATCGAACAAAGCGATCAGCGCCGAGCCTGCCGCGTCCCACATTTTCTAATGATCTCTGCCTGAGGAAAATCGGGCGGCGCGCAGGCGCCGCCCGGATTGGATCAGAGCTTCACTTGATATTTTTCGGTGAGGAATTTGATCAGATACTGGCTGACCTCCGGGCTCGAAGCGAGCGCGCCCTTCACCTTGGCCTCGATGGACTTGCCATCCTGCAACTTGTAGCCGCCGGTGACCTGCTTGCCCTTGGCGACGAAGTCCGCATCCGCGTTCACTTTCGCGGCGGCGAGCGTGAAAGCGTCGATCGCCTCCTGCGGGGTGCCTTCCGGCATCCAGCCGGTGACGCCATATTCGAAGGTGAGCGCCGCGGACGCTTCGTATGCGCCCCAGACCGCGCCGGACGGCTCCTTATTATAGAGCGTCTTATAGACCTCGTAGGTCGAAGGCAGATCGTTCACGACCGGATCGCGCTGGGTGAATTTGCCTTTCGCGTCGGACGAACCGCCGGTGAAGAGCGGCACGGCCTTTTTCGCCTCGGCGAGCGCCTTCACCTGGGTCAGATAGACCGAGGTGAACTGGAAGTCGAAATTGGTTTCGCCGCGTTCAAAAGCAATGCGGATCGGGCCGCGGCCTTGGAAGCCGAGCACGGTCTTCACATCGAGGCCGAGCAATTCAAATGCGAGCAGGACCGGCAGGTCGCTCGCCGTTGCGCCGATGCCGCCATAGACGAGCGGTACTTTCGATTTCTTCAGATCGGCGGGAGTCTGGATGCCGGTTTCCGGCGCCGCATAGACCACCGGGCCGATGGCCAGCGCATAGGCGATGCGCTTGTTGGCGAGATTATAGTCCACGCCCTTCTGCTTCAGCATGTAGGGAAAAGCCGACGACGAGGTCGTGGACAGGATGGTCATGCCATCCGCCTTGCCCTGTTTCTCGAACTGGTTGGCGCCCAAAATTGAGCCGCCGCCGCCGAGATTGGTAATGTTGAAATTCGGGTTCCCCGGGATGTGCTTGCTGAGGAAGGGCGAGATGAAGCGGGTGGTGACGTCCGCCGCGCCCCCGGCTGCGAACGGAACGATCACGTCTATGGTTTTACCGGCGTAGAAATCGGCGGCCCGGGCATAGCGTACCGGACCCATCGTCGCGGCTATCGAGGTAGCCGCACCATAAGCGAGCAAGTCCCGGCGGTTCGGATTTTGTTTCATTCTGTCCTCCCTGACGTATTGGATTGAATAATTGCTCCCGGCTTGTTCTTTTTATTGTGCAGATGCGAACACGCGATTGCGGTGTTCCTGTAGGCGGGAGGCAATGGATTTAGCGCGTAAACTCCTCGTATAATTGATGTGGCCTTTGAACGGGTGAAACTGTATAGCCCGGCTCATCGCAACGCCAAAGCCTGTCTCTATGGACTAGTTGAGTTTCGTAATGGACGCGCGCACCGACAAGATCGCCAGTACCGATACCGGATCTGTCCTGCTTTCAGTCGAGAACCTGCATGTGCAGTTCGAGACCTCGCGCGGGATCGTGCGGGCAGTCGATGGAATTTCCTACACGGTGCGGCGCGGTGAGACGGTAGCCATTGTCGGCGAATCCGGCTGCGGAAAATCCGTTTCTTCGCTCGCGATCATGCGGTTGTTGCCGCGCAAGACGGCCCGGATAACCCAGGGCCGCATCATGCTCGACGGCCGCAATCTGCTTGAGCTTTCCGACGAAGAAATGCGCGAAGTGCGCGGCCGCGACGTTTCGATGATTTTCCAGGAGCCAATGACTTCGCTGAACCCGGTGCTCACCATCGGGCTTCAGATCATGGAACCGCTCTTTATCCATCTGAAGATGACACCGGAGCAGGCCCGCGCCCGCGCCATCGAGCTGCTCGAACTGGTGGGCATCACCGATTCAGCCCGGCGCCTCGACCAGTATCCGCACCAGTTTTCCGGCGGCATGCGCCAGCGCGTGATGATCGCCATTGGCCTCGCCTGTAATCCGAAGCTCATCATCGCCGACGAGCCCACCACTGCGCTCGACGTCACCATTCAGGCGCAGATTCTGGAGTTGATGAAGAACCTGTCGCGCGAGCTTGGCATCGCGCTGGTCATCATCACCCATAATCTCGGTATCGTCGCCCGCTACGCCGACCGCGTGAATGTCATGTACGCCGGCAATATCATCGAGCAGGGCAGCGCCGACGACGTTTTTCTATCTCCCGCGCATCCTTATGCCATCGGCCTGATGCGCTCGGTTCCGCGCCTCGACGAGCCGCGCGGTACTAAACTGGAAACCATCGAGGGTCTGCCGCCGGATTTGCTGAATCCGCCAACAGGGTGCCGGTTCGCGCCACGCTGCCCTTATAAAATTCCAGTCTGCGAAACGCCGATCGAATTGCGTCCCGCTGGCGCGGGTCATCTTTCCCGCTGCCATCGGGTCGATGAAGTCATTTCGGGCAAGCTGGTCAAACCGCGAGTAAAGGTCGATCGGGAAAAGGCAAATGAACTCGACCATGCCAATCCGATCATGGCGGTCGAAAATCTGAAGAAATTTTTCAACGTCACGCTCGCGCGCAAGAACTGGATCAGCCAGGAAAAGGCGGTCGTCAAAGCGGTGAACGACGTTTCATTCTCGATCGCCAAGGGTGAAACACTCGGCCTTGTCGGCGAGTCAGGCTGCGGCAAGACCACCGTCGGCCGTGTCGTCCTGAAACTCGACGACGCCACCGAGGGCAAGATCAAGTTCGAAGGTATCGATATCACCCACTCAAGCTCCGGCATGATGCGCGAAAAGCGCCGCCGCATTCAGGTGATTTTCCAGGATCCCTATTCCTCGCTCAATCCGCGCATGACCTGCGGCGAGATCATCGCCGAGCCGCTCGCCGTCTATAAAATCGTGCCGGAGAAAAAAGCGCGCGAAGAACGCGTGGCCGAATTGCTGCGCCAGGTCGGGCTGTTCCCCTATATGTCCGAACGCTACCCGCACGAGCTTTCCGGTGGCCAGCGCCAGCGCGTCGGCATCGCGCGGGCACTGGCCCTGGAGCCTTCCTTTATCGTTTGCGACGAGCCGGTGTCGGCGCTCGACGTATCCATTCAGGGTCAAATCATAAATTTGCTGGAAGATTTGCAGCAGCGCCTTGGCCTGAGCTTCCTGTTCATCGCGCACGATCTTGCGGTGGTGCGGCACATCTCGAACCGCGTGGCGGTGATGTATCTCGGCCGTATCGTGGAACTGGCCGACCGCGACGAGTTGTATGCGAAGCCGGCCCATCCCTACACGCAAGCATTGCTCGATGCGGCACCCATTCCTGATCCGAAAGTCGAACGTGGCCGCGCACCGCGTGCGCTGCGGGGTGAGATACCTTCACCCTTGACCCCGCCATCGGGCTGCGTGTTCCATACGCGCTGTCCGTTTGCGATTGAAGTTTGCAAGGAAGTAATCCCGGAGACGAGGCAATTCGGTCCCCGTCATCTGGTTGCCTGTCACCGAGCAGAAGAAGTCGTCGCCCATGCAGCGACGGCCAAAAATTGAAACACTAAGGGAGGACTACATAATGAAAGCACCGATTCTCGGCCTGTTGGGCGCGCTCGCCTTTACGTTTGGCGTCGCCTCCGACGGTCAAGCCCAGACGCCGAAACGCGGCGGCAATTTCCAGTTCGCGATCAGCGCCGAGGCGCCGCATTACGATCCGCATGGCAGCGACACCTACGCGACGCTGCATTTCTCGTCGCCCTTCCATTCAACATTGCTTCGTTACAATCTTTCGAAGTTTCCTGAGATTGAAGGCGATCTGGCCAAGTCCTGGACCGTTTCCCCGGACAAGCTGACTTACACCTTCACATTGAATGAAGGCGTCAAATTCCACGACGGCACTCCGTTCACTTCGGCTGACATCAAGGCGACCTACGACCGGATGCGTAATCCGCCGCAGGGCGTCGTCTCGAACCGCCGCGCGACGTTCTCGGATATCGACACCATCGAGACCCCGAATGCGAACACGGTGGTGTTCAAGCTGAAGGCGGTGAACTCCTCGATGCTCGATCACTTCGCGAGCCCGTGGAACACGGTTTATTCGGCGAAGGATATCGCCGCTGATCCGGCCTCTCCGCGCACCAAAATCAACGGCACTGGCCCGTTCACTTTCGTCGAGCATGTGAAGGGCAGCCACGTTTCCGGCAAGCGGAACGATGACTACTTCAAGAAGGGTCTGCCCTACCTTGATAGCTACCGCGGCGTGTTCACCTTGCAAGCAGCCGCCATGCTGAACGCCCTCCAGGGCGGTCAGGTGCTCGCCGAATTCCGTGGCATCTCGCCGGCGGAACGCGACCGTCTCGTCTCCGCGATGGGCGACAAGCTGCGCATCGAAGAGTCGAGCTGGACGCTGAACCTGCTGGTTGCGTTCAACGTGGAAAAGCCCCCGTTCAACGACGTGCGTGTGCGCAGGGCGCTGCTTTTGGCGGTTGACCGCTGGGGCGGCAGCCAGGGCCTGTCCAAAATTTCGACGCTCCGCTCGGTGGGTGGCGTAGTGCGTCCGGGCTCGCCGCTGGCGACGCCGGAAGCCGAACTCGTGAAGCTCCCGGGCTTCGGCAAGGACATCAAGGCGGCGCGCGCGGAAGCACGCAAGCTCTTGAAGGAAGCGGGTCAGGAGAACCTGAAATTCGTTCTCTGGAACCGCAACCTCGCGATGCCATACACGCCGGCGGGAATCTTCCTCGTCGACCAGTGGCGCCAGATTGGCGTCGAAGTTGAACACAAGCAGTCCGACACCGCGCCCTATACCGCGGCTTTGGTGGCGGGCAATTATGAAGTCGCGATCGACTTCTCCAACCTGTTCAACGACGACCCGACGCTGTCGCTCACGAAGTATCTTTCGCACAAGGGCAACCCGCTCAACATGACCCGTGCGAACGATCCGGAAATCGACAAGCTCTACGATCAGCAGCTTCGTGAAGGCGATCCGGAAAAGCGCAAGGCGTTCATCCGCGCCCTTGAGAAGCGTGCGTTCGAACAAGGCTATCAGCAGCCGCTGTTGTGGTGGCACCGCATCGTCCCGAGCCACAAGGTCGTGATGGGTTGGAAGATGTCGCCGAGCCATAATCTCGGCGCCGACCTCGCTGAAGTCTGGCTGAACCAGTAACGTCAACTGCCGCGGCCCGGCTTCATGCCGGGCCGCGGTGAGGCTCATCCATGCTCCGTTACACGCTGAATCGTATTCTCTTGATGATCCCCACGCTGATTGGCGTGGCGGTGCTTGTCTTCTTCATGCTGCGCGTTGTGCCGGGTGACATCGTCGAGGTGAAGCTACGCGGTGACGGCGGCAACGTCTCGCAGGAAGTCGTCGATCAGGAACGCAAGCGTCTCGGCCTGGACCGGCCGCTTCTCGTGCAGTTCGGCGACTACATGTGGGGCCTTGCCCGCGGCGATTTCGGGATTTCGATGTGGACCGAACGGCCGGTGCTCGAGGAAATCGCGTTGCGCCTCGAACTTTCGCTCGAAGTGGCGATTCTCGCGACCCTCATTGCGATCCTGCTCGCGGTGCCTTTGGGGACCGTGGCGGCGCTGATGCGCGATACGTGGGTCGATTACACCGTTCGCATCATCACGATTGGCGGACTCTCAATTCCGTCTTTCTGGTTCGGCATGCTGATCATGCTGACACTCTTGTCCTTGTTTAACTGGCTGCCGCCGATCGTCTTCACGCCGATTTATGTCGATCCGGTCGCCAATCTCACGCAGCTGATCTGGCCGGCGATGGCGGTGGGCTACCGCTACTGCGCGGTTACAGCGCGCATGATCCGCTCTTCGCTGCTGGAAATCATGGCCGAGGACTACATCCGGACGGCGCGCGCAAAGGGCGTGTTCGAGAAACTCGTTGTGTCGCGCCACGCGCTGAAGAACGCGATGCTGCCGGCGATCACGGTCATGGGTCTGGAATTCGCGTTTCTGATCGGCGGGCTTGTGGTGACTGAGCAGGTGTTCAACCTGAACGGCATCGGCCAGCTCTTCGTTCAAAGCGTATCGCGCAACGATTTCATGCTCATTCAGGGCATGGTGATCCTGATCGCGGTTTTTTACGTCTTCATCAATCTCGCGGTCGATCTGCTTTACGCGGTATTCGATCCGCGAATCCGGTACTGAGGAGGCGCAACATGGCCGTCGCATCTCCCACCGCGTTTACCGCTCAGGTTGCGAAGCGCCCTAACCCTGTCACAGAATTTATCCGCAAGCAGCCGCTTGGCGCGGTCAGCCTTGTCGTGATCGTCATCATGATGTTCGCTGGCATTTTTTCAGAACTGGTGGCGCCCTATGATCCGCTCACCATCGATTTTGCCTCGATCCTCGCCGCTCCCTCCTGGGATCACTGGATGGGCACCGACGCTTATGGGCGCGATATTTTCTCCCGCATTATTCACGGATCGCGCACCGCGCTGGTGATTGGATTTTCGGCGTCCTTCCTCGGCTCCACGCTTGGCGCGATGCTTGGTGTCGCTTCGGCGTATTTCGGCGGCAAGATCGACGACTGGATCCAGCGTTTCGTGGATGTATTGCTCGCGTTCCCGATCATCGTGCTGGCGCTCGTGGTGGTGGCGGCGCTCCGCAAGACCGTGGTCGCGGGCGTGGACATCAATCTCATCTTCGCGATCTCGATTCCGATTTTGCCGCGTGTCGCCCGCGTCGTGCGCGCGGCAGCACTCTCGATCCGTGTCATGCCTTATGTCGATGCCGCCCGCGCGGCAGGTTATTCGAACAGCCGCATCATCTTCCGTCACATGGCACCGAACGTGGTGGCGCCTTACCTGATTATGTTCACGGCCTTCATCGCGCAGGCGATCCTGCTCGAAGCCTCGCTGTCATTTCTGGGACTGGGCGTGACGGAGCCGACGGCGGCTTGGGGATTGATGCTGTCGGGCAATGCGGCGGATTTCTATCGTGAGGCGCCGTGGATGGTGCTGTTCCCTGGCATTGCGATTTCGCTCGCGGTGTTCGCCTTCAACCTGTTCGGCGACAGCCTGCGCGATTATCTCGATCCGCGCTTCCGCGTCTGATCAGGCCGCGCCTTTGGCGTAAGTGCGCGCGTAAGTTTCGCGCAGTGCGTTCTTTTGCACCTTGCCCATCGCGTTGCGCGGCAATTCCGGCACGAAGAATACGCGCTTTGGTTGCTTGAATTTCGCGAGCCGCCCCTCGAGCGCCTTCAGCACGTCGGCCTCGGTGACGGAGGCGCCTTTCGCGCAAACGCAGACGGCGGTAACACCCTCGCCGAAATCCGGGTGCGGCAGGCCGATCACGGCGGATTCGTCGATGCCTTCGATGGCGTCGATCTCGGTTTCCACTTCCTTCGGATAGACGTTGTAGCCGCCGGTGATGACGAGATCCTTGGCGCGGCCGACGATGTGGACATAGCCGCGCTCGTCGATCCTGGAGACATCGCCGGTGATGAAAAAACCGTCGGCGCGGAATTCCGCCTTGGTTTTTTCCGGCATCCGCCAATAGGCCTGGAATACATTCGGCCCGCGCACTTCGAGCACGCCGACTTCGCCCTGCGGTAAAACTGTTCCCGTCTCGGCATCGGCGATGCGTACTTCAATGCCGGGAAGCGGAAAGCCCACGGTGCCGGCGATGCGGTCGCCGTCATAGGGGTTCGACGTAATCATGCCGGTCTCGGTCATGCCGTAGCGCTCTAGGATCGCGTGGCCGGAGCGCGCCTTGAAAGCATCGAACGTCTCGGCCAGAAGCGGAGCAGAACCGGCCGTGAACAGCCGCATATGTTTCGTCGCCTCCTTGGTGAGGCCGGGATGCTCAACCAGCCGCACATAGAAAGTCGGCACGCCCATCATGCTGGTCGCGTGCGGCATCAGCTTCATGATCTGATCGGGATCGAACTTTTGCAGGTAGATCATGCCGCCGCCGGCAAGAAGCACCACGTTGCTCGCCACGAACAATCCATGCGTGTGGAAAATCGGCAGCGCGTGCAGCAGAACGTCGCTCGACGTGAAACGCCAGTAATCCTTCAGCACTTCCGCATTCGAATATAAATTCTTATGCGTCAGCATCGCGCCCTTGGAGCGGCCGGTCGTGCCCGATGTATAGAGAATGGCAGCGAGGTCGTCCGGCCCGCGCGCGGCGGGCAGGCTAACCGGCGCGCCTTCCGCATTCTTTAAGAGAGTGCCGTCGGCATTTACGCCAAGGCTTTCGACATGCGCTTTGCCAAGCTTCGCACACAAATCGCGTACGTCTTTTTCTATTTCGGGACGGCAGACAACGAAGCTCGGTTCCGCGTCGCCCAGAAAATATTCCAGTTCCGGCAGCGGATAGGCGGTATTCAGCGGCAGAAACGCGGCTCCCGCGCGCAACGCCGCGAGATAAAGCGCCAGTCCTTGCCAGGATTTCTCGATCTGCGCCGCAACACGGTCGCCGGGTTTCACGCCTGAGCGGACGAGATGGCCGGAGAGCGTTTCCACCAGATAATAAAGCCCGCCATAGGAAATCTGCTTGCCGTCCGCGAGTTCGATGGCGGTTTTTTCGCGCGAAGGAATGGCGCCGAACAGCGCGTCGTAGAAATGATTGCTCATGATTGGGCGGCGAGGGCGCGCGGCGCTTTTTCGGTTTTCAGCATCCGCTTCACATTCACGCTGGCGACGACTTCATTGTTGCTCGCATAGGCCTCGTGGTTCTTTTCGATATCGGCGAGCACATATTGATAGTTCACCATCAGGCCAGCCGCTTGCGAAACACCTTTCACGGAGGTGTCGCCCATCAGATTGATGCGTTCAAGCCGGGCGCCGTTCCCGAGATGAAAGCGCGCAACCGGATCGATCGGCCGCCCGCGCTCGGACCGGACTTGCAGGAAATAATGCGCGGCAAGCGGAGCAATTACCGGCATCAAGGCTGCGATCTTGTCCTTGGAAGTTTCCCAGCCCGGCGTATCCAGAATGGCGAGCGTGCTGCGATCCTGCGGCGGGATGGCGGAAGAATCTTCCTTCGCGCGCTCTTCGTTCAGCCATTGCGCGAACAGCGGCACCGGCGAGAGCGTTACGAAAGTCGAGAGGTTCGGAAACTCGCGCGAGATTTCTTCCACCACCTGCTTGATGAGGAAGCTGCCGAAGGTGACGCCGCCAAGGCCGCGCTGGCAGTTGGAGATCGAATAGAAAGTGGCGGTGGTGGCGGCTCTCGGGTCGAGCGGCGCGCGCGACTGATCGAGGATCGGCGCGATGCCGGACGGAATTTCCCGCGTCAATGCGACTTCCACGAAAATCAGCGGCTCGTCCACGAGGGCGGGATGGAAGAAGGCGTAGCAGCGCCGGTCGGACGGGTCGATGCGCGCGCGCAGATCGTCCCAGTCGTGAATTTCATGCACCGCTTCGTAGCGGATGATTTTTTCCAGCACGATGGCGGGAGAGGACCAGTCGATACGCCTGAGCACTAGGAAGCCCCGATTGAACCAGGACGATAGCAGATGACGGAAATCGGCGTCGATGCCGTGGAGATCCTTCCGCAAGGTGAGCGCGTCAAGCAATTGCTCGCGCATGGTCACGAGCGCCGCGGTGGCGCCGGGGGCGAGATTCAACCTTCGTATCAATTCCTGCCGCCTCGGCTCGGAAGCGGCGGAAAGGCGAGCGGCGTTCTTCTCACTCGGATCGGCTTGATAGGCCGCCGCCGCCTGCTGGATACGCTTGTGGTCATGGCCGAAGGTGTGCGCGAGAGCTTCGAAGAAGGCGATGCGTTCGCCGGTTTTCATGTCCTGAAATTCGTTCAGGATTTCGCGGGCGAGCGCCACGCCGGAGGCCTCGCCGCGCCCGGACAAAAGCTGCTGGCATAGTTCGACCACGCTTGCGGTTTTCACCTCGCCAAGCGAACGCCGTTCGCGGCCGGGGATGAGCGCGCGTCCGCGGTCCGCGATCGATTGCAACAATTCGCTGAAAAAGCTCGTGTTCATCGTAGCCTTATCCGTTGCGGTTGTGGCGTTTCCGCGTCCGCCCTGTCAACTATCCTGTGCTCGAATTCCATTCAGCGATAATCGTTCCTAAAGCATCAAGACCGTCGGTCAGCGCCGCCGGACCCGGCTGTAATATCAGCGCGGATTTGATCTCAAACAGAAAGCCGTTTTGCACGGCTGGTATGCGGTCAAAGCCGGGGCGGGCGGCGAACAGCTCCGGCCGGAATTTCTTTCCACACCAGGAGCCGACCACAATATCGGGGGCAGCTTCGATAACCTGCTCGGGCGCGACAATGCGCTCCTTCGCGGATTTGCACCGGGCAAGTTCGGGAAAGACATCGATACCGCCCGCGGCTTGCACAAGCTCGGACACCCAGCCGATGCCGGAAATCATCGGCTCGTCCCATTCCTCGAAATAGACACGCGGGCGTTTTTTCAGCTTCGTGGAATTTACCTTTGCTAGTTCGAGCCGTGAACGCATTTCACCAGAAAGCTTGGCGCCTTTATCCGGCTCGCCCATCAGCGCGCCTATGGTCTCGATCATTGCGAAAATTCCCTCGAGATCGCGCTGGTTGAAAGCGTGGACCGCGACACCCGCCTTCACCAGCGAGGCCACGATCTCCGCCTGCAAATCCGAGAAGGTGAAAACCAGGTCCGGCTCCAGCGCGAGGATTTTCTCTACGTCGGCGGAAATGAAAGCTGACACGCGCGGCTTTTCTTTCCTGACGCGCGCGGGCCGCACCGCATAGCCGGATACACCGACGATGCGCTCCTCCTCGCCCATCAGATAAATCGTCTCCACCGTTTCCTCGGTGAGACAGACAATGCGGCGGGGCGGAAAGATTCGCATGGACGATTATACCTTCGGCGAAGCGCGCGGGCTTGTCCCCGGAATGTGTATCAGCCAATCTCCGTTCATAAAAAAGGATACAGGGATGGACGCCGAGGAATTCGATTACATTATCGTGGGCGCGGGTTCGGCCGGTTGTGTGCTGGCGAACCGGCTCACCGCCGATCCCTCGAAGCGTGTGCTGCTGCTCGAAGCGGGCGGCAACGACAACTGGATCTGGTTTCACATCCCCGTCGGTTATCTGTTCGCCATCGGAAACCCGCGCTCCGACTGGTGCTTCAAGACCGAGCCGGAGCCCGGCCTGAACGGCCGCGCGCTCGCCTATCCGCGCGGCAAGGCGATCGGCGGCTCAAGCGCCATCAACGCCATGATCTACATGCGCGGGCAGGCGGCTGACTACGATCATTGGCGGCAACTCGGCATGACCGGCTGGGGCTGGAACGATGTGCTGCCGTTCTACAAGCAGCACGAGGATACGTTTCTCGGCGACAGCGAGCATCACTCCACCGGCGGCGAGTTGCGCGTCGAATTTCCGCGCGTGAAGTGGGAGATTCTGGAGCGCGTGCGCGAAGCGGCGGCACAGAACGGCATTCCGCCGGTCAACGATTTCAACTGCGGCGACAACGAAGGCTCCTGTTATTTTCATGTGACGCAGAAAAAAGGCCGCCGCTGGAGCGTGGCGCGCGGATTTCTGAAGCCGGTGATGCACCGGCAGAATCTGAAAGTGGAAACCGGTGTGCTGGCGGAAAAAATTCTGCTCGAAGGCAAGCGCGCCGTTGGCGTTGCTTACAGGCAGAATGGCGAGATGAAAACGGCAAAGGCGCGCGGCGAGGTGATCCTCGCAGCGGGCGCACTCGGCTCGCCGCAATTGCTGATGCTTTCAGGAATTGGCCCCGCCGAGCATCTGAATGTGCAAGGCATTCCGGTCGCGCTGGATAAACCGGGCGTCGGCGAAAATTTGCAGGACCACTTGCAACTTCGGTTGATTTTCAAGATCAACGGGGTGCCGACGTTGAACGAGCGCTATCACTCGCTTCCGCGCCGCGCGATGATGGGCGTCGAATACGCGCTGCGCCGCACAGGGCCGCTTACCATGGCGCCGTCGCAGCTTGGCTTTTTCACGCGCTCCGACCCAAAACAGGAACGCGCGAATATCCAGTTTCACGTGCAGCCCTTGTCGCTGGATCGTTTTGGCGAGCCGTTGCACACATTTCCGGCTTTCACGATGAGCGTGTGCAATTTGCAGCCTACCAGCCGGGGCACGATTCGCCTCAAGAGCCGCGATCCGAGCGCCGCGCCGGAGATCAAGCTGAATTATCTTTCGACTGATGAAGACAAGCGCGTGGCGGCGGATTCCATCCGTGTCGCGCGCCGTGTGGCCAAAGCACCGGCGCTTGCGCAATATCACCCGGATGAGATTTTGCCAGGACCGAAAGTTGGCGACAGTGACACGGAGTTGCTGAAAGCCGCGGGCGAAATCGGCACCACAATTTTCCACCCGGTCGGCACGGCGAAAATGGGATTGCCCTCGGACAGGATGGCGGTGGTGGATGAGCGGTTGAAATTCATCGGCATCGAAGGGCTGCGCGTGATCGATGCCTCGATCATGCCGACGGTGACTTCGGGCAACACCAACGCGCCCACCATCATGATCGGCGAGAAGGGGGCGAAGATGGTGATTGAGGACGCGCGCAGGCGCTGAAAATCAGGCCTTGTGGTATTCGCGATACCACGCGACGAAACGCCGGATGCCTTCTTCCAGCGGCGTGTTGGGGCGGAAGCCGACGGCCTCGAACAAATCATCGGTGTTCGCCGCCGTGCGCCAGATGTCGCCGGGCGGCAGCTTGCGCTCCACGATCTGCGCCTTCTTGTTGGTGGCGCGCTCGATTTGCCGGATCACCTCGTTCAGCTTCACAGGCGATGAATTACCGATGTTGTAAATCCGGTAAGGCGCGCTGGAGGTGGCGGGATTCGGTGAATCGCCCGACCATTTCGGATCGGCCTGCGGGATCAACGCGGTCGCGCGCACGACGCCCTCCACGATGTCGTCGATGTAGGTGAAGTCGCGCTCGACCTCGCCCTTTTCAACGACCTCGATCGGCCGCCCTGCCAGAATCGCGGCGGTGAAAATATAGATCGCCATGTCCGGCCGGCCCCACGGGCCATATACGGTGAAGAACCGCAGGCCTGTCACCGGCAATTTGTGAAGCTGCGAGTAGGAATGCGCCATCATCTCGTTGGCGCGTTTGGTGGCGCCGTAAAACGAGACGGGGAAATCGGCGGGTTCTTTCTCCGACCACGGAAAGCGTGTGACCGCGCCGTACACCGAACTCGACGACGCATACAAAAAATGTTTCACGCGCATGCGGCGCGCGGATTCCATCACGTTGAAAAATCCGTTCAGGTTTGCGCTCACATAGGCCGCCGGGTTGTCGAAGGCGTAACGCACGCCGGCCTGCGCCGCGAGATGCACGACATATTCGGGCTGCGCCACGTCGAACACGCGCTCCACCGTTTCTTCCTCGGCAATGTCGCCACGAAAAAAATGAAAACGGTCGTTCTCCATGAGCTTGGAGAGCCGTGCGGATTTCAGGCGGGGATCGTAATACGGATTGAGATTGTCGAGGCCCGCAATCGAATGGCCATCGGCGAGCAGCCGCTGCGTAACATGGAAGCCGATGAAGCCCGCGCAACCTGTGACGACGATCGGGCGTTGTGTCTCAATCTTCATATGGAAAAAGTACCGTGCTTCGCTGTTAATTCCTGTTGCGATTAAGCGGGGCTTTAGCCCATTTGCAAGGGCTTAGGAACCGCATGCGGCTCTGGCCGTTTTTGCCGCGCCACATTTCGATTGACTGGAGAACTCCAAACCGTTCGATTGGAGCGCGGCGGGCATGCGCGTTTCACGCGCGATTGCTGGAAATTGATAGGAATTAGGACGAGGCATAGATGAGCCCCGATCTACTGTTGCTGGTTGCCATCGGTTTTTTCGCGCAACTGATCGATGGCTCGCTTGGCATGGCCTACGGCCTGATTTCGACCTCGGCCATGCTGACGATGGGAATGCCGCCTGCACAGGCGAGCGCCATTGTTCACACGGCGGAAGTTTTCACGACCGCCGCTTCCGGCGCCTCCCATATCTGGCACCGGAATGTGGACTGGCGGTTGGTGCTGCGGCTGGGCGTTGCCGGCGTGCTGGGTGCGATACTCGGCGCCTGGGTGCTTTCCAACGTGGACGGCAACATGGTTCGGCCGTTCGTCTCGGTTTATCTGCTCGCCATCGGCGCGCTGGTGATCTTCAAGGCCTTCCGCGCGCTGCCGAAAAACGACGCGGATTTTCGTCTTGCCCCGCCGCTTGGTCTCGCCGGCGGATTTCTGGATGCGAGCGGGGGCGGCGGATGGGGTCCGGTCGTGACTTCGACGCTGATCGGATCCGGGCAGGCGCCGCGCAAAGTGGTCGGCTCGGTCAATACGACGGAATTTTTCGTCACCACCGCGGCAGCGACGACTTTTTTCATCGAGCTTGGCGCTTCGCCATTGTATGAACTCGCCGCTCTTGTGATCGGCGGTGTAATCGCGGCGCCGTTCGGCGGCTGGGCGGTGAAACACATTCAGCCGCGCGCGTTGATGATTCTGGTCGGGCTGCTCGTGATCGGGCTGTCGGTGTGGCAGCTCGTGCGCTTCTTCAAACTGATCTGAAATTTACTTCGCGAGCAGAACCTGGCGGCATTCCGAGGGCAGCTCAGCCATGGTGATCTGCGGCCTCGGTTTTGGCTTCACATTCGGATCCGGGGGCGGTGCGGGCTTCGGATACAGAATTGAATCCTGAAACCAGAAATCAAGCTCCTTGCCGCAGCCGTCGCCGGGGGCGAGTGGATCCTGCGGCTTGCAATCGGGGCTGTCTTTCGGACAACGGATGCGGATGTGCATGTGATAGTCGTGCCCGTAATACGGCCGCACCTTGTTCAGCCATGCGCGGTCGCTGCTGCCGGCGTCGCGGCAGAGCGCCTTCTTGATTGCGGCATTGACGAAAATGCGCTCAACCAGCGGATCATCGGCAGCGGCTTTGATGACGCGCCAGTGAGTCGGCGTCCACGTCGCGGGATCGATGTCCTTGCGGTCCCTGCGCACCATGAGCTGCGGTGGAAATTCCTCGCGCTCATCGCGCGGAAGCAACCGGTTCGGCATTGGCGTCAGCCATACATCGGCGTCGAGACCGACCTGATGCGAGGCATGGCCCGTCAGCATCGGTCCGCCGCGCGGCTGGGAAATATCGCCGACGAGCAAGCCATTCCAGCCGGCTATTTGCGGCACCTTATTCGCAAGGCGCTCAAGCATCGCGATCAGTTCCGGGTGTCCCCAGTTGCGATTGCGCGACAGACGCATTGCTTGCCAGGTTGGACCGTCGATGGGCAGTGCCACGGCACCGGCGAGGCATCCCTTGGAGTAAAATCCAAACGAGCGCGCCACCATCGGCGCGCCTTCCTTCATTTTTCCGAACAGTTCCTTCGCGGGCTTGCCCGCCTGCCAGACATCGGCGGCGGTAAGCCCCTGAGCCGCAACGGCGGAAGGCAGGAAAAGCGCAAGCAAAGCGAGCCGGGCGATTCTCATGGCCGGATATTAGCGGAATAAGTGCGACGGAAAAGCGATCAGCGGCGGACGCGGAACACTTTCATCGGCTCCGCCGCATCGCCCGCGACGGCTTCGAGATAGGCCGGGACCTGACCTTTCGAGAGGCGCGCGACCAGACCCTCGGGGGCGGCGCGCTCGTAATTCAGCCGCTCCGGTCCGCCCGGGCAGATCGCGATGTAGTCCACTTTCTTATCGGCAAGGGTGCGCTGCACCTCGGTGTCATTCCCAAGCAGGATGTCGAAGGCGGCTTTGTTCGCCTCGCCGTTACGGTGATAGGGCGCGGCGAGAATCGAATGGGCCGTGGTGGCGAGAATCGCCGGGCCATTGTCCACGAACGAAACGACGAGGCCTTTTTCGACGCGCGTGAGCGGCGCGAAGTCGGCGACGCGGCGGCATGCGCCGGGACCATCGTGAAAAATGGTGAGGCGCGCGGGATCGGCGAATTTCAATCCGGCGCCGATGGCCTGGCCCGCGAGGATGAGTGCGGGGCTTGAGAGCGCGAACAGCGCGATGATGATTTTGACCCGCGAGCGGGCATCGCTGCCCGCAAGGTTGATAATGGAGGCAGCGAGAATTGCATTCGCCAGCAGGTTGGCGGCGGCGGCCCCGCGCACCTGCCAGATTGCCACCGCGAACAGCGAGAGCAAAAGGAACACGGGCGCGAGCCAGTTCATCCGCGCATCTTTTGGTGCGCGGAACATCGCCATTACGCCGAGGACCAGAGCGGCCAGCGGCGGCGCGTAGATGGCGAGAAATTCTTCCGGCATCTTGCGGAAAATATCGAGCGCGTTCTGCGCCTCCGACACATGCGCGAGCCAGAGCGTCACCATGCGCGGATCGAGTTCGGCGTAGGGATCGCCGAGGCAATCCGGAAAGGCGATGGCGACTGCGGCCAGCGAAAAGCCCGTGACAGCGCCGCCTGCGATCAAACGGGACTTCACGCTGTTCAGTTGGAGCGAAGCGAGCAGCGCAAGTCCGCCTCCGGAAAAGGCCGCGACCGCGACCCATGCCGCTGAAATCTGGTCGCACACCGGCGCCGTCCAATGCGAAGGAGATACGGTGAGTGCCAGCAGCGCGGCCGTGCCGGCGCCGAAAGCCAGACCGAAGTCCGACATATTGCGTGCGGCGCTCTTGCCCTCGATGAGCCAGCGCAGACCGAGCGCCGCGAGCACCGCGACGATGGCGGGCAGCATTTCAAGTCCGATGGCGAGCGAGACCGCGACTGCCAATCCGCCGCCGAGCGCAGCCCATCTCCGCGCATCCGGCATCGCGCCGGAGCAGGCCGCAAGCGCCAGCACAATCTGGATTCCGTGATGGTCGAGCGCACCGGGGCGGAAATGCACGAGTGCTGGAATCGAAACCGCAACCAGCAAAACCGTCACCAGCGCCGCGACCTCGCCACCGAGGCGTTTTGCGATGGATGCGGCAAGCGCCAAAGCAGGAAGAAACAAAAATGTTGGCCAGAAGGCGGAAGCGATCAGCTCCGCTATATGCTGACCAAATAATGGAGCCAGCAGCAGGATCAATCCCGCAATCGGCAAATCCACCAGCCGCGACCAGTGCATGGCGACGCCTTCGGGCGGCGCCAGACGATATTGAGCGAGATCGAACCAGCCTTGGCCATTCAGGAAGTCACGCACTTCCACCAGCCGCATGTGGTCGTCCATCGACATGGAATCGAACACGGATTTTCCGCCGAGAAATGCGGCCGCCGTGACAGCGGCCCAGCCCGCGAACACCAGCGGCTTCAGCCGGTAGCGAATTACAGCCTCGTTCTGCTGGCGGGTTTGGGCAGGTTCGGCGAGCGACAAGGGCGGCTCCGAAAAACACGGGAAATCGGCCTTGAGCCTAGTTCAACGGGATTGAGAGGAGATGAATCGCCAGGAACCGTTCGGGAAGCCACAGGGCGCGGGATTTCGCGCCAAAGTGATCGAAATTAACCACAGCCGGATAGAATGGATTTCGGGGCTCGATTATAAAGCTTCGGGGATTGGGGGATTCCATGCTGAGGATTTTCGTATTTCTTGGCGCTCTCTTCGCGGGCGCGCTGTTCTCGTCGCAACCATCGAAAGCCGACGTCGTGGCGCTCATCGACATCGGCACGCAGACCGTGACCGTGAAGGTCAACGGCTTCACGCGCCATACTTTCGCGGCCTCGACCGCGCGTCCCGGCTTCTTCACGCCGCTCGGCACCTTCAAGGCCGAGAAGATGTTCGTGATGGCCTACTCGTCGCTTTACAATAATGCGCCGATGCCGAACGCGGTGTTCTTTCACTACGGCTGGGCAATTCACGGCACGACCGATGTGGCGAAACTCGGCCGTCCGGCTTCCGCCGGCTGCGTGCGGCTGCATCCGCAGAACGCGAAAATCCTGTTCGATCTCATCAAGACGCATGGACAGGAGAATGCGCAGATCGTGGTGCTGAACTCGGCGGCGGTCGCGAAGACGCACACGATCCAGCATGTGCTTGGCCCGCTGAGCTACACGGTCAACTGACTTTTACGGTTTGAATTGACGCCCGCGCCGCACCAGCCGCGCGGGCGTTTTTATTTATTCATTTTCATTTACTCAATGACGATCTCGCCGGTCATGCCGTGATGGGCGTGAGTCTTGCCGTCCTTACCCACGATCCCGCATTGCAGGTCGGTGATTTTTCCCGCGGCGACCGGCACGAACCACCATTCGGCGGCGTGGCCCGGATACACCTCGATCTCACGGATCGCGCCCTTGAATTCGGCGAGCGTCACGTTTTTTCCGTCGCGCGCCTGCACGACCTGAACTTTCCGCGTCCAGATCATCTGCGAGAAGGCGTGCGAGGTGAAGTAATGCGGATCGTCGCTCGGATTTTTCAGGATCAGTTTGTAGAGCTTGCCGGTCTCGAATTTCAGATTATTCGGGCTGAAGCTGTGATGCCCGCCGGGCTTGCCCATCTCCACCGTTACTTCGATCGGAGTCTGTCTCGATAAATCCCCGCCGGCGAGCGCCGTGCCGGCGAAGGCCGCCGCCGCGAGCGCCGCGAGCATTCCGCTGGCGTAATCTTTTTTGCGCATGAAAATTCCTCCCGTTTTCTATTCTGGAGAGGATGCTAATGCTTATGAGAACTATTCGCAACTAATGACTACAGGAAAAGATCGTGGTGCGCTTAGCCCAATGGCTTGGCCAGGAGCGAAAGCAACGGCCTGCGCGCTGCCTTGCGAGGCCTGCGGGCTTTTTGAGCGGCGGTGAATTACTTCGTGGTCTTGTCGTCGATCACGGCCCCGGCGGCGTTCTTCTTGATCGAATCGATCGCAGCCAGCGCGGATGCCTTCGACTTGTAGCCTTCCGATCCGCACATCGGCTCGCCGTTCGGCGCCTTGAAGCGGAAGCGCGTTTCGCCTGCCTTGTCGGTGTAAACCTCGAATTTGTACGACATGACTTCCCCCAGACTTCTGACGGAGTGGATCAGTCCGCCAATCAGGCTCCCGGGGATGGAACCTGTCAATCGGGTGCTGCCGAGGCTTGCGCTCAGGGGAATTCGGAAGCGCCGAAAACGGGAACCAGCGTGGGTGCCGGAGGTTAATCCTCATCCACACAAGGAGGAGAGGCCATGGCCACCGCAGCAAGACGCACCGGCGCGAGTTTCGTGAAACCGCAATTCGATTACATCGAGAGCGACCGCGTCGAAGGCACCAATGTCTATCGTTCCGACGGCACCAAGATCGGCTCCATCGAGCGGGTGATGATCGACAAATATTCCGGGCAGGCCACCTATGCCGTAATGAGCTTCGGCGGATTTTTGGGCCTCGGCCACGACCACTACCCGATCCCGTGGGCGAAGCTCGATTACAATCCCGAACTCGGCGGCTACGAGGTGAACATCACCGACACCGAACTGAAAAGCGCGCCGCATTTCGATCCCGGCAAGGAATATAACTGGGGCGATCCGGCGATGAACAAGCAGGTGTACGATTACTACCGCCTCGGCGGGATTTGACGCCGGCTTCTGGTACGCGAAACAAAACGCCCCGCGAGAGCGGGGCGTTTTTTTATTATGTTTATGGTCGTCTGGTTACCGCTTGTAGACACTGGCGATATTCGAGAGCTTCTGGAATCTCATGAAACTGTAGCAGTTCCCCAGCGAGTTCTAACAACATTCCTTTGATTTCTACTGGCGAAGCACGAAAAAATTCTCGCTTAAGATTGACTGTATTCACGCGAAAATCAGACAAACGATCATGAATTTCTGCTTCTATTCCTACCGCATCTTTTGAAAAGAAAAGCGCATGAATGTCAAAATTAAAAGGCACAGATGCGTCGCTCAGTTCCTTGATTCTATCCATCGGTTCTAGTCTGCGAGTCATGCCGACTTTCACCATTCTTTCGCCGAACGAGCCAATATTGGAAATGACGTAGACATAGCCAGCGCGTTCATTGGCCTCTCGGTAATCAATGTCTTCGACGGCTTTTTCGACCTCCATGAGTTGCTCGGTCATACGTGCAGCGCCTGCCTCATCTCCTTTTGCCTGTAGGGCTTCTAAGGCGTTCATGTAATGTTGGCGCTCTTTTTCCAGCCGCTCTCTTTCGCGTTCAATCTCCAGTTGAACTTTTCGAGCCTCACGCAGCCGTTCTCTCTCCCGACGCTCCTCTTCTTTCTCTTTCTCTTCCTTCGCAAGGTAGTCAGCCGTCAACTCAAGTTCTTTGACTCGCAATTGATAGTGAGTGGGAGCGATCTGAATACTCATTACTTTCCCTAATTTTTCGATTGTCTGAGCAACTTTTTGTAAGCGATCGAGCGCGTTAGAAAGCTTGTATGGCTTTAAAGTACGAACAAGCTCGTCAGCTTCTGCATTGAATGCTCTGAGCATTAATTTGGACATATCCCGGAGCATCTTTCGACCTTGAGATGCCGATCCATTCACGGCCCAAGTGTTGGCTGAAAGGATTGCGCCACCATCCGTCTTTGCCATCTGTTTAATCTGATCTTCGATCCGTTTAAGCGCATTTTCGTATGCAACAACATCTGTGAGCGGATGTCGGTAATGATAAATCCCGGCTTCTTGCAACAAGATCAATTCGTCGGTCACAACTAGATCGCGATGGGCTTTATCAATCTGACTTTTTACTTCGAGCAACTGTTGGCCAGCCTGCTCAATTTGTTTGTTAAACCAGCTGATTTGCTGAATTGCGTCAGCTTCAAGCTCCAATTTCTTCATTTCGCGTTGGAATGCGGGAAGTGCATTCAGTTCATCGAGTCGATAGAGAGCCCAGTCTCGCTCGTGCCGGGCTTGTTTTACTTCTACGATTAACTGACGCCCGAGATGGAAAATTCTGTCGCGTTCTGTTCGCAACTGCTCAACTTGAATGGCGAGATCGCGAGCAACTCTTCGCGCGCCAAACCACGGAATATCAATTTTAATATTCGCTTCGCCCGTAGCCAACATGACCGACGCCCCACAAGTACAAATGGGGAAATCGTACACAACTTAGAATAGTAGGCAACGATTCGAGGAAATACGGCTGTAGAGGCGTGAATTTCTACCCATCCACCTTTAACGCCGCGATAAACGCTTCCTGCGGAATATCGACTTTTCCATATTGCCGCATCCGCTTCTTGCCTTCCTTCTGCTTGTCGAGCAGCTTGCGTTTGCGGGTGGCGTCGCCGCCATAACACTTGGCCGTCACGTCCTTGCGCAGCGCGCGCACGGTTTCGCGGGCGATGATTTTTCCGCCGATGGCGGCCTGGATCGGCACCTGGAACATATGCGGCGGAATCAGTTCTTTCAGCTTCTCGCACATGGCGCGGCCGCGCATCTCGGCGCGCGCGCGATGCACGAGCATCGCGAGCGCATCCACCGGCTCGCCGTTGACCAGGATAGACAGCCGCACGAGGTCGGCCGGCTTGCGGTTGGTGATGTGATAGTCGAATGAGGCATAGCCGCGCGAGACCGATTTCAGCCGGTCATAGAAATCGAACACCACTTCGTTGAGCGGAAGGTCGTAGGTGACCATCGCGCGGGCGCCGACGTAAGTGAGTTCCACCTGCGCGCCGCGCCGGTCCTGGCATAGTTTGAGAACGCTGCCGAGATATTCGTCCGGCGTGATGATGACGGCGCGGATCCACGGCTCGCGGATTTCCCTGATCCGCGTCACTTCCGGCATGTCCACCGGATTGTGAATCTCGATCGAGGTGTCGTCGGTGAGGTCGATCTCGTAAACGACCGAAGGAGCGGTCGCGATCAGCTCCAGATTGAACTCGCGCGCGAGCCGTTCCTCCACGATTTCCAGATGCAGCAGCCCGAGAAAGCCGCAGCGAAAACCGAAACCGAGTGCCGCCGAAGTTTCCATCTCATAGGTGAAGCTCGCATCGTTCAGGCGCAGCTTCGACACCGCACCACGCAACTGCTCGAATTGGGCCGCGTCCACCGGAAACAATCCGCAGAACACCACCGGCTGCGCCGGACGGAAACCGGCCAGCGCCGC
>CAZUJE010000012.1:0-35091 GCA_964620215.1 uncultured Hyphomicrobiales bacterium | reverse complement strand
ACAATTTCCGCGCCGCCGGAATCTGGCAGACCGATCCGGCGGCTTTCCGGCAGGGACCGGACCCGTTCTCACCGCGCGACCTGTCGTTCGGCGACAAGGATTTCCGCGGCATGATCGAGTCGCAAGGCCAGTTCCGCATCAATCCGCGCTGGGTCTGGGGCTGGGACGGCACGCTCGCGACCGACCGCGCGGTGTTTTACGACTACCCCACCCGCCTTCAGGGCTCGAGCACGGCCGCCTTTGGAGCCGGCGAGTCGTCTTACAACTCATCGACGGAAAGAACGTCGAAGCTCTACCTGAGCGGCCAGGGCGACCGCAGCTATTTTGACGTGCGCGCGATGCATTTCCTCGGCCTGTCCCGACTCGACAGTCAGGACCAGATTCCGGTCATCCATCCGGTGCTCGACTACTCGTATGTGGTCGGCAAGCCGGTGTTCGGCGGAGAACTTGGTTTCCGCACCAACTTCGTCAGCCTGTCGCGCGATCAGACGGATTTCGCGGCGGCTTCGGCGACTGCGTTCAACAATGCGCAGAATACGACTCAAGCTGTAGGCGTTCCAAATCCAGGCTCTCCTGGCCCGTTGAACAACTGCGACATCACCCGCTTCGGCTTCAATCCGAATGCGACCAACTGCTTTGTGCGCGGTTTCGCCGGCGACTACACGCGCATGACGACGGAAATGAACTGGAAGCGGACCATCGTCGGCGACACCGGCATCGTGTTCAAGCCGTTCGCCAATGTCCGTGCGGACATCGCGAGCCGGGGGAGCGAAGGCAACATCAATAATTACCTTGGCGTGCCGGTGAATATGGGCAGCTACGGCGATATCGGTCGCGAAACGCTGACGCGCGGTATGGCGACGGTCGGCTTCGAAGCGCGCTATCCGCTGATCTCGGTCCATTCCTGGGGCACGCAGATCGTGGAGCCGATCGCACAGGTGATCGTGCGCAACAATGAAACGAGTATCGGCAAATTCCCGAACGAGGACGCGCAGAGCCTCGTGTTCGACGACACCACGCTGTTCGCGATCGACAAATATTCCGGCTACGACCGCGTCGAAGGCGGCGGCCGCGCCAACGTCGGCGTCTCCTACACCGCCAACATCAACCGCTACGGCATGATCAATGTGATGTTCGGCCAGTCCTACCAGTTGTTCGGCAAGAACTCATTTGCTGAAAGCGGGCAAGTCGATCCTAATACCGGCCAGCAGGTCGGCTATGGCCTGCAATCGGGTCTTCAAGACGACGTATCCGATTATGTCGGCCGCATCTATTTCCAGCCGACCGGCAACGTCTCCTATTCGGCGCGCGCGCGGTTTGACAAGAACAACTTCGACATCCGCCGTTTCGAGTTCGAAACAAAATCAACGTGGGATCGCCTCTCGCTTTCCACGATTTACGCCTTCTATGACGAGCAGCCGCTGATCGGCTACACCGAACGGCGCGAAGGCATCTACCAGACCGCCTCGCTGAAGCTCACTGACACATGGGGAATCATGGGCGGGGCGCGCTACGACATCGACCGCGACAAGATCGATATGGGCGTCTTTGGCCTGACCTATCTCGACGAATGCTTCGCCGCCAACCTGATGTATGTGGCGGATTACACCAACCTGACCTATACGAAGCCGGTACATCGCGTCATGCTGCGCGTGAACCTGCGCACGGTCGGCGGCACCGGCGCATCGACCAGCATCGGTGACGACCGCACGAATTGAGCGAGGAGGCGCCAGTGTGTTATTCCGGTGTCTCCACAGCCCCTGAACCAGCAGAGGCGTCATGAACAAGGGACGGAAACAGCAGATTTGGCTTGGCCGCGCGGGTATTGCCGCGGCCGCCTGCATGCTGTTCACGGCACTCGTTTCCACGCCCGCATCCGCGCAATCGCTCGTGGCGCTCGTCGGCGGCGAGCCGATTACGGCGCGAGACGTGGAACATCGCATGAAGATGCTGGAGGTTTTCTCCCGCAAGAAATCCAGCAAGCAGGAAGCACTGGAAGAACTCATCAACGAGAAGGTGAAATGGAACCAGGCGCTCCGGCTCAACATTGAAATCACCGTCGCGCAAGGAGATCGCGCCTTTACAGCCATGGCTGCGCAATCCGGCCGGTCGGCCGACGAATTCGCCAAGGCGTTCCAGCAAGCCGGCATCGATCCCACGTCGTTCAAGAACAAGCTGCGCGTCGATCTCGCTTGGCGTGACGTGTTGCAGAAAATGACGCCCGGTTCTTTCCAGGTGCGCGACGCCGACGTGGTGGCGGCGCTGCTGGCGCGCGGCGAGACGCCGAACAAGAAGGCGATGCAATACACGCTGCGTCAGCTTGTGTTCGTGATTCCGAAAAGTTCTCCGCCGACGCTGCGCGCGCAACGGATCAAGGACGCCGAGTCGCTCCGCGGCCAGGTCGATTCCTGCGACGACCTCGTGCAATACGCCCGCGCGCATCCGGAAGTCGTCGTCAGGAATCCGGTGAAGCGTTACTCCACCGACATGCCGCCGCGGCTGGCGCAACTCCTGGAAAGCACCCCGGACGGACGGCTGACGCCGCCGGAGCCGACCAATATGGGCATCGAAGTGGTCGCGGTCTGCTCGCGGCAGGAAACGGTGGCGGACGTGGGCTCGCGCACGGAAGTGAAGCAGGAATTGCTGGCGGGCCGCATCAGCGCGGACGAGCAGCAGGTGCTGAGCCAGCTCCGCCGCCAGGCCATTATCCAATACCGCTGATGCAACGTCCGCTCGCATTGAGCATGGGGGAGCCGGCGGGGATCGGCCCCGAACTTGCGCTGCAAATTTTTGCCGCGCGGGCGGCCAACAAGACGCCGCCATTCCTGCTGGTCGGCGATCCGGCGCTGCTGGCGGCGCGGGCGAAGCTGCTTGGCTTGAACGTCAAAATCACCGAATGCGGCGCGGACGAAGCCGCGCGTCATTTTCCGCAAACATTGCCGGTGGAGCCGGTTGGAATTTCTTCCAGCGCGATGCCGGGAAAACCAGACGCTTCGAGTGCCGCCCTCGCCAAGGCCGCCATTGAGCGCGCAGTGACGATAACGCAATCGGGGAAATGCGCGGCGGTCGTCACCAATCCGATTGCAAAATCGGTGATGAGTGCCGCCGGTTTCAAGTTTCCCGGCCACACGGAATTTCTCGCCCATCTCGCGGCCAAGGGCGGCGTGGTGCCGAGGCCGGTAATGATGATCTGGAGCGAGGAGCTTTCAGTGATCCCGGTCACGATCCACGTGCCGCTCGCGGAAGTGCCGCATCTTCTGAGCGTGGAATTGATCGTGGAAACCGGCCGCATCGCGGCCAACGATTTGAAGCGCCGGTTTGGAATTGCGAAGCCCCGCCTTGCCGTGTGCGGGCTGAACCCGCACGCGGGCGAGGCCGGCACCATCGGCCGCGAGGATGAGATGGTGGTGCGGCCCGCGGTCGGGAAACTGCGGGCGGAAGGCATCGATGCTTCCGGCCCCTTCCCCGCCGACACGCTGTTTCATGCCGGCGCCCGCAAAAAATACGACGTGGCGCTCGGCATGTATCACGACCAGGTGCTCTCACCGGTGAAGACGCTTGCCTTCGACCGCGCCGTGAACGTGACGCTCGGTTTGCCTTTTGTCAGGACTTCGCCGGATCATGGGACGGCATTCGACCTCGCGGGCAGCGGCAGCGCCAATCCCGCAAGCCTGCTCGCGGCGCTGAAGCTCGCGCATCGCCTTGCCACGGCGGACGCGCCCGCGCACGCCGGATGAGCCAGATCGACAATCTGCCGCCGCTGCGTGACGTCATCCGCAAATATGAATTGTCCGCGAAAAAATCGCTCGGGCAGAATTTCCTGCTCGATCTGAATCTCACTTCACGCATCGCGCGGGCGGCGGGGCCGCTTAAAGGGGTGACAGTGGTCGAAGTCGGTCCCGGTCCCGGCGGGCTGACGCGGGCATTGCTCGCGGAGGGTGCGAGTGTAATCGCCATCGAACGCGACCGGCGCTGCGTTGAAGCGCTTGAGGAAGTGGCCGCGGCCTATCCCGGAAAACTGAAAGTGGTCGAAGGCGACGCGCTGGAGTTCGATCCGCGCGGGATGGTGAAGGGTCCGGCGCGCGTTGTCGCGAACCTGCCCTACAACATCTCGACGCCGCTGCTGGTGAACTGGCTCTCGGAAAAATGGCCGCCGTGGTTTGATCGTCTGGTGCTGATGTTCCAGCGTGAAGTGGCCGAGCGGATCGTGGCGGAGCCGGATTCCAAAACCTATGGACGGCTCTCGGTTCTCGCCCAGTGGCGAACGGAGCCGAAGATTCTGTTCGACGTGAATCCCAGCGCCTTCGTGCCGCCGCCTAAAGTGACTTCCTCCATCGTGCAGTTCGTGCCGCGCGCGGCGCCCTTGCCTTGCGATCTGAAGACGCTGGAGCGCGTGACGGAGGCGGCCTTCGGGCAGAGACGAAAAATGCTGCGGCAAAGCCTGAAATCGCTCGGCGTGGACGCGGGCGCTTTATTGGAAAAAGCCGGCATCGAGCCGACGCTGCGGGCGGAGAACGTGCCGGTGGAAGGATTTGTCAGGCTGGCGAACGAATATCGCGGGCTCGGCTAGATTTTTTCCGACTGCAAGCGTTTCACAAAGCCCGCCAGTTTCGGCTGCCGGTCGCGGCGAAGGCTTTGCGCATTCGCAATCGCGCGCCTGCCGCGCGGCGTTTTATCTTTCGCGAATTGCGCCCGCGCGCCTTGCAGCGCCAATTTCACTTCGCCAAAGCAGCGGTTGAGATCGTCGTTCACGAGCACGTAATCATATTCGCGCCAGTGGCCGATTTCCTCCACGGCATTCTTGAGCCGCTGGCTGATCGTCGCTTCGTCATCCTCGGCGCGGCGCGCCAGCCGCGTGCGAAGCTCGGCCATGCTCGGCGGCAGGATGAACACACTGGTCACGTCCTTGCGCGTCTTTTCGTAGAGTTGCAGCGTGCCCTGCCAATCAATGTCGAACAGAACATCGCAACCTTCGGCGAGATGCTTCTCCACCGCGAAGCGCGGGGTCGCATAGAGATTTCCGTGGACCTCGGCCCATTCCAACAACTCGCCCGCGTCGCGCATGGCGATGAAGGTGGGCCGGTCCACGAATGTATAATGAACGCCGTCCACTTCGCTCGGGCGGCGGGCGCGGGTGGTGACAGAAACCGACAGCCGCACGCGCTTGTCCTGTTCGAGCAAAAGCCTTGTGAGCGTGGTCTTGCCCGCGCCCGAGGGCGAGGACAGCACGAACATCAGGCCGCGCTTGGGCGCGGATTTTTTGACCTTTTTTGCGTGCGTGGCGGGACGCGCGGATTTTTTCGCGCGTTTTTTCGGCGTTTTCTTTTTCTTCGGCCGCTTCATTCCAAGTTCTGCACCTGCTCGCGGAATTGATCGACGAGCGTTTTCAGTTCCAGCCCGATCTGTGAGAGCTTCACGTCGTTGGCTTTCGCGCAGAGCGTATTCGCTTCGCGGTTGAATTCCTGCGCCAGAAAGTCGAGCTTGCGGCCGACGGCCCCGCCGCCCTTCAGCATCTCGCGCGCGGCGCTCACATGCGCGTTCAGCCGGTCCAGTTCCTCGCGCACGTCGGCCTTGGCCGCGAGCAGCACGGCTTCCGAATGGAGCCGGTCGGCATCGAATTTCTCGCCGGTTTCCAGCAATGCTTTCACTTGCTCGGCAAGCCGCGCCCTTATCGCTTCCGGCTTGCGCCCCGGCGCATTTTCCGCGTCGTTCACGAGTTTCGCGATCTGGTCGACACGCTCACGCATGATTTTGTCGAGCGCTTCGCCCTCGCGGCGGCGCATGGATACAAGTTCTTTCAGTGCCTGCTCAAAGCCGGCAACGACTGCTTTCTCCGCCGCGGCCTTCTCATCGGCATTTTCCTCGGCGTCCGCGATTTCCATGACGCCTTTGATATTGAGAATTCCGTCGAGGCTCGGCGGCTGCGCCGCGACTTTCTTGCCAACCGCGCCGATGGCGCCGAGCACAGCGCTCAACACTTCCTCGTTGATGCGGACAGTTGGCGCCGCGCCGTTGCGTTTCACTTCGAGCGTCGCCGCGACATTGCCGCGCGCAAGCATCTTCGCCGCCGCGGCACGCGCGGGCGCTTCTACTGCGTCCCAGCCCGGCGGCAGGCGCAGGCGCAGATCGAGGCCTTTCGAATTCACGGATTTCAGTTCCCACGCCCAGGCATAGGGGCCGCTTGCGCCCTGCGCGCGGGCGAATCCGGTCATGCTGGCAATGGGCATCGGGAGATTCCGAGTCGGGTAAAAATCCGCGCGGAGATTAGACGCGCGAACGCCCGGCCTCAAGTCAGGGCGGAAAGCACTTATTGCCGGATCGGCGTGCGCTGCTTCGGCGCGTCCACATCGGCGGACGGAAGCGGCTCCGACATGATGCTCGGGGTGGCATCTTCGTTCTTTTTCTGCCCTGCGGATTTTTTCGGCGCGGACAATGCGCGGTCCGGAATGGCGTTTTTTTCTTCTTCGGTCAGCGTCGTGCGTGAGGTCTTTTTCTGGGCTTCCTTCTTTTCAGGAGCCTTTTTTTCCGCGGATGCTTTTTCTGCCGCGGCCTTTTCGGCGGCCTCACGCTCGGCCGCTCTCTTTTCGGCTTTTTCGGTTGCCGCACGTTCGCGCGCGGCTTTCTTTTCTGAATTCTTTTCAGCCGAGGTTTTTTCTTTTTCCTGCGCCGGCTTTACCGGAGCAGCCTGTTGCGCGGGCGGCGGCGATGTTTCAAGCGCAGGCTGCTGGGCCGCGGGCGCCTGCTGCAACTCGCGCGCGGTCGTCGCCTGCTCTTTTTGATACTCGCGCCACTGGCGCACGTTCTTCAGGTGCTGATCGTAGGTATCGGCGAATACATGGCCGCCGGTGCCGTCGGCGACGAAATAGAGTTCCTTGGTGCGCGAAGGATTGGCGACGGCTTCGAGCGAGGCGCGGCCAGGATTGGCGATCGGTCCCGGCGGCAGGCCTTCGATCGTGTAGGTGTTGTATGGCGTCGGCCGGTCGATTTCCTCGCGCAGGATCGGACGTCCCAGCGAGCCCTTGCCGCCGACGAGGCCGTAAATGATCGTCGGATCCGATTGCAGGCGCATCTTGCGCGCAAGCCGGTTGATGAAGACGGCGGCAACGCGCGTGCGCTCGTCGGCCTTGCCGGTTTCCTTCTCGACGATGGAAGCCATCGTGACGAGCTGCTCGGGCGATTTGAACGGAATGTCCGGCGAGCGCCGCTCCCAGACTTCGTTGAGGAGACGCTTATGCGCCGCCTGCATGCGGACAATCAACTGTTCGCGCGTGGTGCCGCGCGTGACCTTGTAGCCGTCGGGCAGCATCGTGCCTTCGCGGGGAATTTGTTTCACCTCGCCGGTGAGCACTTCCGCATCCATCAGCCGCTGCACGATCTGCTCGCTGGTCAGGCCTTCGGCGAGCGTGACCTGATGCTGGATGACCTTGCCCTCGATGATGGTGTCGAGCGCTTCGCGGACGCTGGCGTTCTTTTCGAACAAATATTCGCCGGCCTTCAACTGGCCGGTTGATCCCGTGATGATCGCCGCGGCGACAAACAAAAGCGGCTGCTGGATCACGCCTTCGCGGCGGAGCGTGTCGGCGACTTCGCGCACGCCGCCTTTGACCACGACCGCGCGCTCGCGGTCGAGCGGACCGGGTTCGGAGATTTTTCCGTTGCCGATGTAGATCGCGGTGCCCACGCCGATCATCAGGAGCATAACGACAGTGAGAATGGCGTTGCCCGCCACTACGAGCGGGTGCTTCGCGCGCTTCGACGGCGGCGGCGGCATACGCTCCGGCTGCAACGCCTGGCGCGGGCTGCGCGGATGCAGAGGCCGCCGCTCCTCGCCGTGTCCGTGTTTGTCCGACATTAATGCTCCGAGAATCCCGAACGGGCAGACTATTGGATATTGTGGCGAAAACGGGAATTAGGCGTGCGGTATTATTGCACGCGGCGGAAAACCAGCGAAGCGTTTGTGCCGCCGAAGCCGAAGGAATTGGAAAGCGCCACGTCAATCTTGCGCTTGTTCGCCTTGTGCGGAACCAGGTCGATCGGGGTTTCCACGTCAGGATTGTCGAGATTGATGGTCGGCGGTGCAACCTGATCGCGCATCGCGAGGATGGAAAAAATCGCCTCCACCGCGCCGGCGGCACCCAGAAGATGCCCGATCATCGACTTCGTGGACGACATGGAGATGCGGCCCGCCGCATTGCCGACCACGCGCTCGACCGCGGCAAGCTCGATGGTGTCGGCCATCGTGGAGGTGCCATGCGCGTTGATGTAGTCGATCTCGGCGGGGGCGATGCCGGCCCGCTTGATCGCGGCGTTCATGCAGCGGAAAGCGCCGTCGCCGTCTTCGGTGGGAGCCGTGATGTGGAAAGCGTCGCCGGACATGCCGTAGCCGATGAGTTCGGCATAGATTTTCGCGCCGCGCTTTTTCGCGTGCTCATATTCTTCCAGCACCACGACGCCCGCGCCCTCGCCCATGACAAAACCGTCGCGATCCTTGTCGTAGGGGCGCGAGGCTTTTTCGGGCGTGTCATTGAATGAAGTGGAGAGCGCCTTGCAGGCGGCGAAGCCAGCCATGCCGATGCGGGTTACGGGTGACTCTGTTCCGCCCGCCAGCATCACATCGGCATCGCCGAGCGCGATGATACGGCCCGCGTCTCCAATTGCATGAGACCCGGTCGAGCAAGCGGTGACGACCGCGTGGTTCGGACCCTTGAGGCCGTGCTCGATGGAAACGTAGCCGCCGGCCAAATTAATGAGACGTCCGGGAATGAAGAATGGCGACACGCGGCGCGGGCCGCGCTCTTTCAGCGTGAGAGACGTTTCGGCGATGCCGTTCAGGCCGCCGATGCCGGAGCCGATCATCACGCCGGTGTTGTTCTGGTCGTCGTTGGACTGGTTCTTCGGATGCCAGTTGGCGTCGTCGAGCGCCTGTTTGGAGGCGGCCATCGCGTAAATAATAAAGTCGTCGACCTTGCGCTGCTCTTTCGGCTCCATCCACTGGTCGGCATTGAAGGTGCCATCAGTGCCGTCGCCGCGCTTCACCTGGCAGGCGATTTTTGCAGGCAGGTCGGAAACGTCGAAATTCTCGATCTTGTTGGCGCCGCTCTTGCCCTCGAGGATGCGTTTCCACGTTTCCTCGACGCCGGTGGCGAGCGGCGTGACCATGCCTAAACCAGTAACGACGACACGCCGCATCAAAGTCTCCACGGGCCCAAGCTAATGCCCGCGGCCCGGTCAGGGTTCGCCCCCAGAAGATATTGGATGATCAGGCTGCGTTCTTCTCGAGGAACTTCACGGCGTCGCCGACGGTGAGAATGGTCTCGGCCGCATCGTCCGGAATTTCGCAGCCGAACTCTTCCTCGAACGCCATGACCAGCTCGACCGTATCCAGGCTGTCCGCGCCCAGATCGTCAATGAAACTCGCCTTGTCGTTCACCTTTTCGGGGTCAACGCCCAGGTGCTCGACGACGATTTTCTTGACCCGTTCGGCAATGTCACTCATCGGTCCACCCGTTATTTATTCACGCCAGATTGTCCGGCGGAGTTGTCTCTATCGTTGTTCGAATGCTGCGGAAAGCCCCAAGCCACCGCAAAGTTCAGTTTCGGTACCATACCGGAATTCCCTTGGCTAGCACGGCGGCAGCCCGCTGCAAGCCCTTGGGAAAGCTTAGATCATCGCCATACCACCATTCACATGGAGGGTCTGGCCGGTGAACCAGGCGGCTTCTTCGGAGGCGAGAAATACACAGGCTGCGGCAACGTCGTCAGCCGTGCCGAGGCGGCCGGCGGGAACCGCGGACAAAATGGTCTCGCGAATCTTCTCCGGCAGGGCGTCGGTCATCGGGCTTTTCACAAAGCCCGGCGCGACGCAGTTCACGGTCACATTGCGCGAGGCCACTTCCTTCGCGAGCGACTTCGACATGCCGATCAGGCCCGCTTTCGCGGCGGTATAATTGCCCTGCCCGGCATTGCCGGTGACGCCCACGACCGAAGTGATGTTGATGATGCGGCCGCCGCGGCGGCGCATCATCGGAAACACGGCAGCGCGGGAAAGACGGAAGGCGGCGGTGAGGTCCACCTTGATCACCTCATCCCAGTCCTCGTCCTTGATGCGCACGAACAGAGCGTCGCGGTTCAGACCCGCATTGTTCACGAGGATGTCCACCTGCCCCATCGCCTTTTCAGCGGCGGGGACGAGCGCCTCGACTTCTTCCGTCTTCGACAGATTGCAAGGCAGGATGTGGACGCGGCCGCCCAGCTCCTTCGCGAGCTTTTCAAGGGACTCGGTCTTGGTGCCGGAAATGCCGACGGTCGCGCCTTGTTTATGAAAAGCGCGCGCGATGCCGCCGCCGATGGAGCCGGAGGCACCGGTGACCAGCGCGTTTTTGCCTGAGAGGTTGAACATCTCTTTATTCCTTCGTCTTGAATTTCGTTTGTATCAGGATTTTGCGGCTTTGTAGGCGGCGATGTCTTCGGGCGTGCCGATGGCGGAGGCCGTCGCTTCCTTGGCGATGCGTTTTGCCATGCCGGTCAGCACCTTGCCGGAGCCAACTTCTACAAGGCGAGTCACACCATTCTGCGCGAGATAGCCGACGCATTCCCGCCAGCGCACGGTGCCGGTGACCTGCGCCACGAGATTTTTCACGATCTCGGCGGGATCGGTCGAGGGTTTCGCGGTGACATTAGCCACCACTGGAATCTTCGGCGCGTTCACTTTCACTTCCAAAAGCGCCTTCTGCATCGCCTCGGCGGCGGGCTTCATCAGCGCGCAATGGAAAGGCGCGGATACGGGCAGCAACATCGCGCGGGCGCTTTTGGTTTTTGCGATTTCGATGGCGCGCTCGACCGCAACCTTGTGGCCGGAGACGACGATCTGGCCGGGCGCGTTGTCGTTGGCGGCCTCGCAAACATCGCCCTGCGCGGCTTCAGCCGCGAGCGCACGCACGGCGTCGATCTCCATGCCGAGGATCGCGGCCATGGCGCCTTGTCCCACGGGTACAGCCTGCTGCATGGAGCGGCCACGGATGCGCAGAAGTTTGGCGGCGTCACTAATAGAGAAGGTGCCCACAGCGGCGAGCGCCGAATATTCGCCTAGCGAATGACCGGCGACGAACTTCGCGTCCTTCGCCAGATCGAGACCGGCTTCGGCTTCCAGCACGCGGATCGCGGCGAGCGACACGGCCATGAGTGCTGGCTGCGCGTTTTCGGTCAGCGTGATCCTGTCCGCCGGGCCTTCCCACATGATCGCGGACAGTTTTTCGCCGAGGGCGGAATCGACTTCTTCAAAGACAGCGCGCGCCTGCGCAAAATTTTCTGCGAGCGATTTGCCCATGCCGACGGACTGGCTGCCCTGGCCGGGGAACGTGAATGCGGTGGTCAAAGGATGGTCCCTTATGGGTTTCGGGGAGCAAAAACCCCGCCTCACAAGGGAATGTCAAGCGATAGACCGCCCGAGGTGTCCTCTTTCAAATCTGGGGCTTCAACGAAGCCAGTGGAATGTCGAGGATACAAACAACCCCTGACGGCTCAAATTTCAGTTGAGCCTCACCATGAAGCTGCCTCGGAAAGCTGTGCTCGATGAGGCGGGTTCCGAAACTGCGGCGGGCCGGCTCCTTGACTGGAGGGCCACCCTTCTCGGTCCAACCAAGACGAAATTGCTCGCCCTTAACATCGACGGTCGCCGTAATATCAACCCGGCCGGTGGCATTCGACAGCGCGCCATATTTGACGGCGTTTGTGCACAGTTCGTTCAACACCATCGCCAGCGGAAGCACGGCGGCCGCACTCACTTCAATATCCGAACTCTGCACGAAGAATCGTCCGCCGCTGGTGGCGTCGAAAGGATCAATGGCGGTTTTCAGAATGTCCGCCAGCTTGGCGCTCGCCCAGTTCGTCTCCAGCAGCAGGTCGTGTACCCGCCCCACCGCAAGCAGCCGGTGTTCGATCGCTTCCCTGCCATGCTCAATGCTTTCGGCGGTGCGCAGGCTTTGCGAGGTGATGGCCATCACCGTGGCCAAGGTGTTCTTCAGCCGGTGATGCAATTCCTCCACCAGGATGCGCTGTAGTTTCTCGACAACCTTATGCTCAGCCGCATCCAACCCGGCCTGTGCCAGAAGACGGCGCAAATCCAGATTTTCGATCTCAAGCCGCAGTTCATCATCGGTGGTCACGTTCCGCCGTCGCTCCTTGGTAGAAAGCCGGGTTTTCAGAGATGCAATGGAAGCCGGGACTATTATGCCTCCAGAAGTTCCAAAAGACGATAACCAATCCGCCAACGGACTGGCTGCCCTCGCCAGGGAACGTGAATGCGGTGGTCAAAGGAGTGCCTCTCAGGGATTTCGGGGGTAGAAACCCGGCACCCAAGACAATGTCAGGCGATTGCGTGCCTGGCCGCGCATTTTGCGCAGCCAGACACTATTGACGCTATTTCAGGTACTTCACTTCCAGCGAATCGATCTTTCCGTTGAATTTGAACGGTGCACGGTCGTAGTAGGCCAGCGACACCGGCGAGTAGCTGTCCATGCCGACATCGAAGGAATCGTTCGCCGTGAATAGAACGGGCGCGTTTCTCGGCACACGACCCTTCGCTACTTCCTGACCATTCACGCGGATGGTCACGTCCACTGTCTTGAGATGGCCCGGTCCTGAGAAGCGGGATTCGACTTCGATCTTCGCCTTGCCGGCAGGCAATGCGCTTGACGTGATGCGCGTGCGCTCGATTTCGAAGAGGTTGTATTCGTAGGTCACTTTCCCGTCTTCGATCCACACAGCCAGACCGCCTGAAAACGCACCCAGTGCGTAGAGCACGCCAGCAGAGTCAGGTTTCAATTCTGTATTGATCGTCACCAGATTGTTTGTCGCCCCGAGTTTCGGTGCGACACCTTCAGGCACGCCGACGACCGCCTGCGTGTAGCGGAATTCGTTAGCGGGGTTGCGCGGCGCCGTCTCCGGCTTCAGCAAAGCCAGCAGGCCGCCTCCGACCGGGTAAACCTTGTTTTCCCTGGCGGCCGTATCGAAGGCTTTTTTCAGCTCATCGAGCTTTTTGGGATTCTCTTTCGCCAGATCGCGCGACTGCGAAAAATCGTTCCGCAGGTCGTAAAGCTCCCAAGTATCGTTGTCCGGAGTCCACGTCGCGATTTTGGGATCGACGCCCGGCACCCACGGAATACGCGGTCCGAACACAGATGCCATCCAGCCGTCCTGATATATGGCGCGGCTGCCCATGATCTCGAAATACTGGCTCTTCTTCTGATCCGGGGCGGTCGCGGAGGCGAAGCTGTACTTGATGCTGACGCCGTCGATCGGATCCTGACTCACGCCATCCACGAGCTTCGGCGGCTTGATGCCGAGGATGTCGTAGATGGTCGGTGCGATATCATTGACGTGATGGAATTGCGCGCGTGGAGTCCTGTCCGGCTTGATCGACTTCGGCCAGGACACTGCCATCGGCGTGCGAGTGCCGCCCAGGAATCCGGCGACGAGTTTCGTGGCCTTGTATGGAGACGACGTCCCCCACGCCCAACCGGCGTGATACATATTTTCCGCCTTCGGGCTGCCGAGCACATCCATGCCACCAAGCTCGTTCATGGTCCGAATGTGATCCTTGACGGTGGTTGGCACGCTGTTCTGCGCCAGCAATTCGCTGATCGTTCCGTTCTGTCCTTCAGCGCTCGCGCCGTTATCGCTCCAGATATAGAAGATCAGTGTGTTTTCACGGATGCCGAGTTCTTCCAGACAGTCGATCAGCTTGCCGGCCTGCGTGTCGGCATGTTCGACAAAGCCGGCGAAGACCTCCATCAGACGCAACTGGAAAGCCTTTTCGTCTTCGGGAATGTCTTTCCACGCCGGCAGAGTGGACGGACGCGGGGTCAACACCGTGTTCGCAGGAATCCATCCGAGCTTTTTCTGCTGCTCGAAAATGGTTTCGCGCATGACGTCCCAACCGGCATCAAACTTACCCTTGTACTTGTCGGTCCATTCCTTCGTGACGTGGTGAGGCCCGTGTACTGCGCCCGGCGCCCAGTACATGGCGAACGGACGATCCGGCGTCAGCGCGCGTTGCTGCTTGATCCAACTGACCGCCTTGTCGGTCATGTCGTCGGTGAAATGATAACCTTTATGACCGTGCGCCGGGCTGAGGCGGACAGTGTTCTCGACAACGGCCGGTTCGTACTGCGAAGATTCACCTGCAAGGAATCCGTAGAAGTAATCGAACCCGATACCCGGCCCAACCGGCCAGTTCGTATACGGGCCAACCGCAGTCGTTTCGTTGGCGGGCGTGTTGTGCCACTTGCCGAAAGCCGAAGTCGAATAGCCGTAATAGCCTAGCACCTTGGCAAACGTCGCGGAGGTGCGGGGAATGACGCCGGAATAGCCCGGCCAGTCATTCGCGAGTTCCGCAATCTGGCCATTGCCGACGCGATGATGATTGCGCCCGGTCAGCAGCGCAGCCCGTGTCGGCGAGCACATCGCAGCCGTATGGAAGCGATTGTAGGCGATTCCAGTGTTCGCCACCCGCGCCATGGTCGGCGTGTTGATGATGCCGCCGAGATTGCCTGGCAAGCCCCAGCCCGCGTCATCGAGCATGATAATCAGGATGTTCGGCGCGTCTTTCGGAAGACGCTGCGGCGCGGGTTTGGGATCGTATTTCGAGAGTTGCATCGAGCGTTCCGCCTTGCTGCCGGAAGGTGGCGGCGGAAACGGCAGCGACTCTTGCGCGAATGCCTGCGTGGATATTGCGAGAGAGATTGCTGCAAGGCTGACCGCCACTAGCCGCTCCCTGCCCGTGACAATGCGTCCGAAATTTTTCAACATGATCGCTTCCTCTCGCTCACCGGTCCAATTTCTCTCTCGGCGGCACTGTAGATGCCGGTCATGTCGGGCGGGATACAGTGAAACCCTGAATTGGCGGGTGAAAAGCCCCTCCGAAAAGCCACTAACGGGCAAAACGGGCCCAAACCTTGCCATTCCGGCGAATTCGCTTATAAACTCGCCCTTCGTCGCTCCCGGCCGGGGGCTGAACGGACGGTCTTCTTCACAAGCGAATAAAGACAGGGTTTCGACCCGTCGTCCCGTGTCCCCGCCTTCGAGATCGTTAGGGCCTTTCGCGAGGCTCAAAGGGCTCGGCGCCGGTGCGGCTTGAACTGAAAGGAAAGGCCAACCATGGCTCTCTACGAGCATGTTTTTTTGGCGCGTCAGGATTTGACCGCGCAGCAGGCTGAAGAGCTTGCAGCCCAGTACAAGGGCATCATCGAAAGCAACGGCGGCAAGCTCGTCAGCGATGTCGAGTATTGGGGCGTGAAGACACTCAACTTCCGCATCAAGAAAAACCGCAAGGCGCATTTCTCCATGCTCCGCATCGACGGTCCGGCTACCGCGGTCACCGAAATGGAACGCCAGCAGCTCATCAGCGAAGACGTGCTGCGCTTCCTGACCGTTCGCGTGGATGCCCACGATGAAGGCCCGTCGGTGATGATGCAGAAGCGCGACCGCGATGAGCGCCGTGGCCGCCGCGATCGTGAAGGCGAGGATGGCGAACTCGATGCCCCGCCGGCAGTAGCTGAGGAGACAGGCGAATGAGTTACGGTGGACGTGAAGGCGGCCGTGACGGCGGACGCGACGGTGGCGGCTTTGGCGGCGGTGGTGGCGGCGGACGCCGCACCTTTTCGCGCCGGCGCAAGACCTGCCCGTTCTCCGGCGCGAATGCGCCGAAGATCGACTACAAGGATGTGAAGCTGTTGCAGCGTTACGTTTCGGAGCGCGGCAAGATCGTGCCGAGCCGCATCACCGCCGTGTCGGCGGCGAAACAGCGCGAACTGGCGGGCGCGATCAAGCGCGCGCGGTTTTTGGGATTGCTGCCTTACGTAATTCGCTAATGAAGACGCCTCATCCCGCTCCTGCGGGGTGAGGTGAAAACAAGTCAGCCCTCCGGAATGGTCCGGGTGGCGATGGTTGGGACGGAAACGTCTCTAACCGCTGCAAAGCGGGACAGCTGACGATGGTGCAGATTTTCTCGATTGGAATTGGCGCGGGTGCCGCCGCGGCGTTGCTGTTTGCAACGCTGGCTTCCGGCAGCGCGATTTCCATTGTGCTGTTCTATCTGACGCCGCTCCCCATTTTACTTGCGGGAATTGCCTACAGCCAGCTTGCGGGACTGATCGCCGCCGCAGCCGCCGCGCTCTTTCTCGGCTATGCGCTCGGCCGCTGGTTTTTCCTGAGCTTCCTCGTCGCCATCGGCCTGCCCGCCTACATTCTCTCCTATCTCGCGATGCTCGCGCGGCCGGTTTCCAACGGCCAGGGTGAAACGCTGGAATGGTTTCCGGCCGGCACGCTCGTCATTGTCGCGGCACTGCTCGCAGCACTCGCCACCGCGCTCACAATCCCAGCGATCGGCCTCGATCTGGAGACCTATCGCAACACGCTGAAGGAAGGCTTCGAACGTATCCTGCGCGCGCAAACGAACACACCTGCCGGCCAGCCGCTTCAGTTGCCGGGCGGACGTGACCCGAAGCAGGTGTTCGATGTTCTGGCGCTTGTGATGCCGCCGTTCGCGGCACTGATGTCGATGGGCACCGGTGTGTTCAATCTGTGGCTCGCGGGCCGCGCCGCGCGGGTGTCGGGCCGGCTGAAACGCCCGTGGCCGGACTTGCATGAGCTGCGTTTCCCGAATTTCACGCCGCTCGTATTCGCAACCGTCATCGCGCTCACTTTCCTGTCCGGCATTCCGGGTCTCGTCGCGAGCCTGTTCGGGGTCACGCTACTGCTCGCCTATGTGCTGCTCGGTTTCGCGGTGATCCACCACATCACGCGCAGCATGAATGCGCGGCTCATTATTCTGTCGGCACTCTGGGCCGCGGTGATGTTCATGGGCTGGCCGATCCTCGTGATCGCGCTGATCGGCCTCGCCGATCCGATTTTCGATTTCCGCAAACGCTTTGGAGGCGGATTGCCTCCTGCAACCAACACACCGAAACAATAAGAGAGGAGCACTACCATGGATGTCATTCTGCTGGAGCGCGTCGGCAAACTCGGCCAGATCGGCGATGTCGTGCGCGTGAAAAACGGTTTCGCGCGAAACTTCCTGCTGCCGCAGGGCAAGGCGCTGCGCGCCACCAAGGACAACCGCGTCAAGTTCGAGGGCATGAAGGCCGAACTCGAGGCAAAGAACCTCTCGCTCAAGGGCGACGCCGAGATCGCATCCAAGAAACTCGACGGGCAGATTTTCGTGCTGCTGCGTCAGGCCGGCGAAGGCGGCCAGCTCTATGGTTCGGTTTCGACCCGCGACATCGCGGCGGAGGTCACCAAGGCCGGCTTCACGATCGACCGCAACCAGATCGTGCTGAACACGCCGATCAAGACCATCGGCATGAAGAACCTCAAGGTCGCGCTGCATCCGGAAATCGTGACCGGCATCGTCGTCAACGTCGCCCGCAGCTCGGATGAGGCGGTGCGTCAGGCTCGCGGCGAAGACCTCACCGTCGTCCGCACCGACGAGGAGGACAAGCGCGCCGAAGCAAGGTCCAAGGCCGACAAGATGTTCGAGAAGGCGCCGGAGGGCGAGGAAGGCGAAGCCGCCGAGGGCGGTGAGAAGAAGCCGAAAGCCAAAAAGGCCAAGGCCGCCGATGCCGAAGGCGATGCGGCCGAAACGAAGCCCGCCAAAGCCAAGAAGGAAAAGAAGGCCAAGGAATAACGCCTTCCCGGCAGTATATGAGCGTTTTTCGAGCCAAGCCCGGCGGGAACCAACCCGCCGGGCTTTGACTTATGGATTGACCGTTCGTCATGGAACTTGATTAAATCTCCACGACAAAGGCGGCGGACGGGCATTTGGGACGTCGCTTATTGGGCGCGGGAAACGGCGATGGATCGCTGGATTCGGCGAGTGTTGTCGAAGTTTGTCAGGCGCGGGACGCTCACCGTCTCGATTGGCCAAGGGAAGAAATTTTCCGTTGGCGACGGCACCGGCGACCCCGTCGAAGTCCACATCGAGAATTACCGGGCGCTGCTCGCGATCATCGCGCATCCCGAACTGAAGCTCGGCGAAGCCTATATGGATGGCCGCCTGCGCATGGTGCGCGGCTCAATCGCCGATTTCCTCGAACTGATCCTGTCCCAGACCCACCACGAATATCCTTTGCTGTTCGAGAAGATGGTCGAATGGGCGCAATACGTTGTGCGCCGCTTCGCACAGTTCAATCCGCGCGGGCGCTCCCGCAAGAATGTTGCGCACCACTACGATCTCGACGGGCGGCTCTATGCATTGTTCCTCGACTCCGACCGGCAATATTCTTGCGCCTATTTCGAGAAACCCGGGCAAAATCTCGATGACGCGCAGGTCGCGAAAAAGCGCCATCTCGCCGCGAAGCTCCTGCTCGACCGGCCGGGCCTTTCCATTCTCGACATCGGATGCGGCTGGGGCGGGCTCGGACTTTATCTGGCGGAACTGACCGGCGCCCGCGTCACCGGCGTCACGCTTTCCGCGGAGCAACATGCAACCGCAAGAATGCGCGCCGCCGAAAGAAACCTTGGCGCGCGTGCCGATTTCCGGCTGGAGGACTACCGGGACGTGCGCGGCACCTTCGACCGGATCGTTTCGGTGGGCATGTTCGAGCATGTGGGCGTCAATCACTACGACCGGTATTTCCGCCGGATTACGGAACTCCTGAAGGAAGACGGTGTGGCGCTCGTCCATGCCATCGGCCGCTTCAATCCGCCGACAACGACAAGTTCCTGGATCAAGAAATACATATTCCCCGGCGGGTATATTCCCGCGCTCTCCGAGGTGTTTCCCGCCATACAGCGCTCCGGCATGGTGGTCACCGACGTCGAGATATTGCGTTTTCATTATGCGGAGACACTACTGGCGTGGCGGAAACGCTTTCTTGCGCACCGCGAAGAGGTCGTGGCGATGTACGACGAGCGGTTCGTGAGGATGTTCGAGTTCTATTTCGCCGCTTCCGAGATGTCGTTCCGCCACCGCGGGCTGATGATATTCCAGATCCAGCTCGCGCGCCGGCAGGACGCGGTTCCGCTCACCCGCGACTATATCGGCCCCGCCGAGGAGCGCCTCCGCCTCGCCGAGCGCGGCCAGCGGACACCATTCCGGTTGGCGGGCGAGTAGTTATCAGGCGGAATCTCCAATTTTCCGACATAGTCAAGCGTGATCGTGAAGCTGCGCACGTGATTCGATTCCTTGTGAATAGTGACCCGTAACCGGGATTAGGAATTTTCATCGGCGCGCGTCGTGCTAAGAAAAATTATCCTGTTCCAACATGAGAGTTTGGCGGCCGATTCATGGCACTCGATTCTGCGCTTCGAAAGCAACTTCCCACGGTGCAGAACGAGTACCGGCAGGCGCCGCACAACATCGAAGCCGAGCAGGCGCTGCTCGGCGCGGTGCTCGTCAACAACGAAGCGTTCTATCGCGTCTCGGATTTTCTGACGCCGCTGCATTTCTTCGAGCCGGTTCACCGGAAAATCTACGAGGTCAGCGGCAGCCTGATCCGCGCGGGCAAGGTCGCGACGCCGATCACGCTTAAAACTTTTCTGCCCGACGACACCGATATTGCCGGTTTCACGGTCCCGCAGTATCTGGCGCGGCTCGCCGCCGAAGCCACCACCGTCATCAACGCGGAAGATTACGGCCGCACGATTTACGATCTCGCGGTACGCCGCGATCTGATCCGGATCGGCGAGGACATCGTCAACGCGGCCTATGATGCGCCCGTTGACGCCGAACCACAGAAGCAGATCGAGGAAGCGGAAAAGAACCTGTACGAGATCGCGGAAACGGGCCGCTATGACGGCGGCTTTTTGCGTTTTTCCGATGCACTGAAAGACGCGGTCGATCTCGCCTCGAAGGCCTATCAGCGCGACGGGCATCTTTCGGGCCTGCCCACGGGACTGATCGACCTCGATCACCTGATGGGCGGATTACAAACGTCGGACCTCGTGATTATCGCGGGCCGTCCCGGCATGGGCAAAACGGCACTCGCCACCAATGTTGCCTACAATATTGCCGCCGAATATCGCGGACGGCCGGAGCCGGATGGCTCAATCGAAACCGTCAGCGGCGGCATTGTCGGTTTCTTCAGTCTCGAAATGAGCGCCGAACAGCTCGCCACCCGTATTCTTTCCGAGCAGACGGAAATTCCCTCCTCCCGCATCCGGCGCGGCGATATTTCCGAAAGCGATTTCGGCAAGCTCGCCGCCGCTGCACAGACGATGCAGTCGATCCCGCTCTACATCGACGAGACCGGCGGCATTTCCATCGCGCAGCTTGCAGCACGCGCGCGGCGGCTGAAGCGCCAGCGCGGCCTCGATCTGATGATCGTGGATTATCTGCAACTGCTCACCGGCTCCTCGCGCCGCGCGCAGGAAGGCCGCGTGCAGGAAGTCACGGAGATCACAACGGGCCTGAAGGCGCTAGCGAAAGAACTCGCAGTGCCGATCCTCGCGCTATCGCAGCTTTCACGTCAGGTGGAAAACCGCGAAGACAAACGCCCGCAACTTTCGGACCTGCGCGAATCTGGCTCCATCGAGCAGGACGCCGACGTGGTGATGTTCGTCTATCGCGAGGAATATTATCTGGCGAACAAGGAGCCGAAGCCCGGCTCTGAGGAATGGTTCAAGTGGGAAACCGACCTGAAGGCTTCCACGAACCGCGCCGAGATCATCATCGGAAAACAGCGCCACGGCCCCACCGGCACGGTGAAACTGTCGTTCGAGCCGCAATACACCCGCTTCGGCAATCTCGCCCAGGAAGACCGGCTGCCGGAGCGGCGGTGATTGTCTTATAATACTTCGGCATGGAGACTGATTTTTCATTTCACCTCCCCCTGCAAGGGGGAGGGAAAGTCGGGTACGCGGCCACCCTCCCCTGAAGGGGAGGGATAAGAGTTTTTGATGAAACCCATCTCCCCGAAAGCAGAGAACAGTCCCGCCGAGGAAGAAGCAGGCGGGATTCTCAGCATCGATCTCGCCGCCCTCGCCTCCAATTACCGCGAGCTGAAAAAGCGGGCGGGCAAGGCGCAATGCGCTGCCGTGGTGAAGGGCGATGCTTACGGGATTGGCCTGAAGCCGGCCGCGCAGTCGCTGACACTGGCGGGCGCTTCCACTTTTTTCGTGGCGCTGCTGAATGAAGCGCGGCAACTGCGCGCCGTCTGCCCGACCGCTCAGGTCTATGTGCTGAACGGACTCGCTCCGGGCATGGCCGGCGAATACCGCACGCTGCGCACGGAGCCGGTGCTCGGTTCATGGCCGGAGATTGAGGAGTGGGATCAATTCGCGCGCACTGTCTCCGGCGATTGTCCCGCCGCCATCCATATAGACACCGGAATGCGCCGGCATGGGCTGACACCCGACGACGCCAAGGTGCTGGCCGGACGGCTGAAAACGCTGCGCTTCAAGCCGAGCCTTGTGATGAGCCACCTCGCCTGCGCGGACGAGCCGAAACATGCGATGAACGCAAAACAGATTTCGGACTTCCGCGAGTTGCGGAATCTGTTTCCGGACACGCCCGCTTCGCTCGCCAACTCCGCAGGCTTGCTCGCGCATAAAGATTCATATTTCGACATGGTCCGGCCCGGCGTGGCGCTTTATGGCGGCCATGCGGTGTTGAGCGCCGACAATCCGATGAAGCCGGTGGTGCGGCTCGATCTGCGCATTGTTCAGGTCCGCCAAGCGCAGGCAGGCGAAACGGTCGGCTACAGCGCGGAGCTGATGCTTCGCCGTGACAGCCGGATCGCCGTGGCCGCGGGCGGCTATGCCGACGGAATTCCGCGCGCCGCCGGCTCCAGCGACCGGCGTCCGGGTGCCGAAGCCATCGTCGCCGGCAGACGCTGCTCGCTGCTCGGCCGCGTTTCGATGGACCTTGTGACAATTGATGTCACCGACATTCCCGAGGCCGAAGTGAAGCGCGGCGACCTCGCCACCCTGCTCGGCGAGGGCATCAGCGTGGACGAACTTGCCACCCATGCGGGCACGATCGGCTACGAGGTGCTGACGAATCTGGGCCGGCGCTACGCCCGGCTTTACAGGGCAGGCTAAGAGTCGGGCGCAAGGCGCTGGATTCGTTGCGATTCCATCACAAGAACTAATCCCGTGAAGAGTTGCGTTTGGGATACATCCCCGCGCGGAATCGCTTGCTAAAGTAAGCCCAATAAAAACGAGTTGCTTAGCGCGCGCCTGGGGGGCGTCGTGATCAGGAAGATATTTGTCGCGTCGGTTTTTGTGCTGGCAGTCGCCGCTTCGCAGGCGAATGCGGGCGATGCTGCCATGCGCTGGGACGGCGGCTATGCCGGCGTGCATGTCGGCGGCATCTCGGCGCGAACCCAGGCTCAGGACATCGCATTCAGCGCCGACACGGCACTGAAAGGCTCCAGCGTCATCGGCGGCGCGCTTGCCGGCATCAACTTCGTCAATGGAAATTTCCTGAGCGGATTTGAGGTGGACATCGGCTTCGCCTCGGCCGGCGACTCCGATCCGGTTTTCCAGATTGAATCGAAGCTGAAGTGGGCGGGCAATGGCCGGCTGCGAGCCGGATTCATCGTCGACCGCACGCTCTTCTTTGTCGCCGGCGGACTCTCGTTCGCGAACATCGAACAGGCGGCATTCGGATTTTCGCGGCAGAGCTATTTCGCGTATGGCCTGACGATCGGCGCCGGCATTGAAACCTACTTGCAGCCGAATTGGCTGTTCCGCGTCGAATATCTCTACACCGGCTATCACAGGTTCGATCAGACCTATTCCAACCTTGGCGAACAGGTGACGACGACGGTCGAAACGCAGATCGTTCGCGCGGCGCTGATCCATAAATTCGGCGACGGAAAACCGGCACAGCAGACGAATTATTCCGGCAAGACGGACTGGAGCGGCGCCTATTTCGGCGGCCATGCGGGGCGGCTGTCCATGCGCGAGGCGCATCTCACCGATATTCCGGGCATCACGTTCTATCAGGACAATGTCAGCGTCTACGACGTCTGGGGCGGCGGCCTCGCGGGCATCAACTTCCAGCGGCAGAACTGGGTGTTCGGCTTCGAAATCGACTTCGGCCTGGGCAACCTCGACGGCTTCGACAATCAGGGTCTCGTCGTCGCCAAACTGCGCTGGGACGCGCATATCCGCGCACGCATCGGCTACGCATTCGACAAGTATCTCGTGTTCATGACGACGGGTGTCGCGCTCGCGCAGCTTCAGCAGCAGGTGCTGGGCGATCCGCCGGGCACCACCAATCTCACCGGCTACATGATAGGCGCCGGCTTCGACATGATGCTGTCGCCGAATTTCGTTTTCCGGGTCGAGTATCTGCATTCGCGCTTTGAAACAAACACGGTCATTCACGTCGATAGCGGCGCGATCTTCGACACCGACCTGGTTACGAACACGGTGCGCGCGGCGATCATCTACAAATATTCAGGGTCTGGATTTGGCGATCCCGCGGTCAGGATGCCGACCAGCACAGTGAACTGGACGGGCATGTATGTGGGCGGATTTGCCGGCAGCCAGATGTTCAGACCCCATATCGAGGTCGATAACCAGATCGACGATTTCAATGCGCGCGGCCCCGCTTACGGCCTGCTGCTCGGCTTCAACTACCAGGTCAGGAACTGGGTTCTCGGCGTGGAAGTGGACGCAGGCTGGTCGGACGCTAAGATCAAGCAGTTCAGCGCCTGCCTTTGCAATGAAGTCGAGACGAAAATGCTCATCGACACGCATTGGCGCGCCCGTGTTGGTTATGCGTTCGACCGGTATCTGGCGTTCGTTTCTGGCGGTATCGCGGTCGCCCAGTTCCAGCAGGACACGACCGGACTCGGCATCAGAAAGCGCGCGCATACCGGCTTCACCTGGGGCGGCGGTATCGACGCGGCCCTCACCAACAACCTGTTCGCGCGGGTCGAGTACATTTATTCGGAATACGGATTGCAGAATTACAACTACTACAATGCGGACCCGATCTTCGGGCCGATGGCCGACTCCAGCTACAAGACGCAAACCTGGCGCGCAGCGGTCATCTACAAATTCGACTAGGCCATAAAGCGAACGCCTCCCCCGCTTGCGCGGGAGAGGCGCTTTGATTCAGGCTGAAGCGATCAGTTGACCGCTTCGGAAACACATTTCTTCGTAAAGCTGTCCTTGGCGGCGCCAGCGAGTTTCTGGGTACCTGCCTTGGTGCTGCACGAGGTTTTCGCATCGTTCTCGCACTTCGTCATGAAACTCGTCAGGGCCGCGCCCGCGAGTTTCTTGGTCTTGGCTTCCGCGTTGCAGGAAGCGGCCGAGGCCGCTCCGACGGTGAACAGGGAAATCGCAAGCGCCAACACGAACTGCTTCATTCTCTTCCTCCCTTGGCTGGCACAGGGGCGGCCAGCACTGGTGCCGGATAACATGATAGCGATTATCTGGTTCCGCAATGGCCGTGTAAGGTCGTATAAACGGACAATTACACACGATTGTAACAAGGACAGCGCATGCCCTCCGTCGGCGACTGGAAAGTTTCTCCATCGGCGCAGCCAAAGCCCGGCGACTACTCCTACGATCTCGATTCGGCGCTGGCCGCCGTGGTGGGGCTGCGCACGACGATTCCGCCGGACGCTTTCACCGCTGAAACGCTCGGCACCGAGCGCGCGGGCAACGGCGTGCTCATCAACCGCGACGGTCTGGTGCTAACGATCGGCTATCTCATCACCGAGGCGGACTCGGTATGGGTGCATCTCGGGGACGGACGCGCGGTGCCGGGGCATGTGCTCGGCTTCGATCAGGTCACCGGTTTCGGGCTTGTGCAGGCGCTGGCGAAACTCGATCTCCCAGCACTCACGCTTGGCAATTCCGCTGGGGTGCAGATTGACGACCCGGCTGTGCTCGCGGGCGGCGGCGGGCGCTCGCATTCGGTGGCGAGCAAGGTCGTCGCGAAACAGGAATTCGCCGGCTACTGGGAATATGTGCTGGACGAGGCACTGATCGCCGCGCCCGCCCATCCGAACTGGGGCGGCACGGCGCTGATCGGCGCAAAGGGCGACCTTCTCGGCATCGGTTCCCTGCAACTAGAGCGCAAGCACGAGAAGGGGCTGGAGGAAAACATCAACATGGTGGTGCCGATCGACCTGCTGAAGCCGATCCTCGACGATCTCACGACCTATGGACAAAGGCGCGGACCGGTACGGCCGTGGCTTGGGCTTTACGCCGCCGACGTGGAAGACCGTGTCGTGGTGATGGGGCTCGCGCACAACGCACCGGCGCAGAAAGCCGGTCTGCAAACCGGCGACATGCTGCTCGAGGTGGCTGGCGGCCCGATCAAAACGCTCGCTGGTTTTTTCCGCAGCGTCTGGGCGCTTGGAGACAGCGGCGTTGAAGTCCCGGTCAAGGCCTGGCGCGAGGGGCGGACATTCGATGTGAAAATCGTCTCCAGCGACCGCGCCAAATTCCTGAAACGCCCGCGCCTTCACTGACGCATTTCCCCGCCGGAGAAATCCCATGCAGCAGAAAGCCAAGGCCGGAAAAAAATCAGCGCGTCCTAGCCGCGCCGATGCGGAGAGCGCCGTGCGTACGCTGATCCGCTGGGCGGGCGAAGACCCGGACCGCGAGGGGCTGCTCGACACGCCGAAGCGTGTCGCCCGCGCCTATGAGGAATGGTTCTCCGGATACAACGAGGACGCCGAGGAATATCTGAAGCGCACCTTCAGGGAAGTCGCGGGCTACGACGAGATCGTGCTGCTGCGCGACATCCGCTTTGAATCCCATTGCGAGCATCACATGGCACCGATCATCGGGCGCGTTCATATCGGTTACCTGCCAAGGCGGCGCGTGGTTGGAATCTCCAAGCTGGCGCGGCTGGTGGAAGTTTACGCGAAACGGATGCAAATCCAGGAACGCATGACCGCGGAAATTGCCAACACGCTCGACCGCGTATTGAAGCCCATCGGCGTCGGCGTGGTGGTGGAAGCGATGCATACCTGCGTCACGACGCGCGGCGTACACAAGGATGCGGCGAGCATGGTGACAAGCCGGATGCTCGGCACGTTCCGCTCCCGCGCCGAAACCCGCAACGAATTCCTCTCCGCCATCGGCCTCAAGTCGGGCCGGACGGCTATCTGAACTCCTAGAGAATCCCATGAACGCAATTTCCGTTTCCCTGATCGTATTCTGTTTCATCTTCAGCGGCGCACTGGTTGGCATGTACATCCGTGACATCCTGCCGAGGCACCAGCTCAATCCGGATTCAAAAGACGTCGTGAGGCTGTCGATGGGGCTGGTCGCCACCCTCACCGCCCTCGTGCTCGGCCTGCTCATTGCCAATGCAAGCAGCACGTTCAGCGGCAAGCAAACGCAGATCCGGCAACTGACCGCGAACTTTACCCTGCTGGACGCGACCCTGGAGCAATATGGACCGGAAGCGCGAAACGCGCGGACTCAGCTGCGCCGTTTGTTGCCCGCTCTCGCCGATAAAGTCTGGACCGAGGATGAAGAAAATACGGGGCTTGTAGCGTTCCAGAAAACGGCGGAGGCCGAAGCCTATTTCAAGGAAATTCAGTCGCTGAATCCGCGCACCGATGGGCAGCGGATGTTGCGCGACCGTATTCATCAAGTCACCAACGAGATCGCGCAGACGCGGCTTTTGCTTCACGCGCAGACCGGCAATGCCATCCGCACCCCGTTTCTGGTCGTGATGGTGTTCTGGATCTTCGCGTTGTTCGTGAGCTTCGGATTGTTCGGGCGCGCTTCGACGCTGACAATCGGTGCGCTGCTGGTCTGCGCGCTCTCGATTTCGGGGGCGGTTTTCCTCGTCCTTGAACTCGACAAGGCCTTCACCGGCATCATGGCGATTTCGAGCGAGCCGCTCAGAAACGCGCTGGTGCCGCTGACGCGCTAGGCGAGCAGTTTCAGCGAAGCAGTAACCGCATCTCGCAGGAAGGAATCCGTTGCTTCCTGTCCGGCATTTTTGCTGACGGGCAACACAAGTGCCGTGAACCCTTTGACGTGCCAATGGCCGGGCACGGGCGCTGCGGGAAGTTTCTCCGCATCGGGGTAAGGCCACGGCGTCACATAAAAATAGGGCTCATTGTAACTGTCATCGCCGGGTGAAAGCCCCGCGCCCACCGAGCGCGCATATTCGCCGCCGTCCTTGTCCAACGAGATCAGCGTCGCGATGTCGAAATGATGCGGCCAGCAACGCACCGGCGAGGCGGTGAATTTTCCTTCGTAAGCGGCGTGAATTTTGTTCAGCGAACTATCCGCATTCGCAAAGCAGGCGGAAAGATCAGCAAGTGCCGGCCGCAAGGCAGCGACGCCATATGCGGCCTTGTCCGCAAGCGCGTGGGGCGGGATTTCGTAGGGCAAGGGCTTGTCCAGTTTCGCGACATCGAGCCCGATGGCACCGAGCCGCGCAAACAGCCATGATCGCGCATCTGAATCGCGCTGGCGATCCATTGGAAAATATTCCGGCCTGCCGTTGAAGAAAGCCAGCGTCAGATCGGAAATGCGCAAGCCCAGATAAGCATGGCCGGTCACCGCGTGGGTGACAAAGCCGCCGAATTCCCGGTCCCAGCGAAGATTGGTATGGCTGTCGTCCGGCTTTGGCGGCACGTAAGCGCGCGCGGCACGGGCGAGCCATTGCGCGGCGTAATGCGCCTGCACACGGGCTTCGGCAAGCGTACTGGAATTCGCGTTGAGCGGAAGCCATGCGGATGTATCCATCGATGGTCTCCCAAACCTGATACCGCTGCTTAGCACGAACGCCGGTCACGCCTGCGTCAAAACGCGGTTATCCGTGTGTGATGGGAAACAATGGAACCGGACGATTATTCCGCACGGCGGAAAATCAGCGTGAAATTGTTGGCGGGCATCGGAATGGTTTCCACAAGCGTCAGCCCGTTTTTCTCCGCGAGCGCCTGCACCGCTTCCATGTCGCGCAAGCCCCATTCCGGATTGCGGGCGCGCAGGCTCCGGTCGAATTGCTCGTTGCTCGGCGCGGTGTGCCCGCCTCCGCGCTTGAACGGGCCATAGAGAAACATGGTGCCGCCCGGCTGCAACAGCTTCGGCGCGCCGGCGAATAATCCTTCCGCGATTTTCCAAGGCGCGATATGGATGACATTGGCGCAGAAAATCGCGAGCAGGCTAGCGAATGGAATTTTCGGCGCGTACAGCGCAGGCCAGTTGCTGTCCGATAGGTCGATACGCAAGGGCGGCTGTAAATTCGGGAGTTTTGAAAATACCCGCCACGCCTCGATGCTTCGGAGCGCGGCTGCGTCGTAGTCGACGGGCTGCCATGTGATGTCCGGCAGACGGCTCGCATATTCCACCGCGTGCTGGCCGCTGCCGCTGCCAAGCTCCAGCAATGTTCCGCGCTTGCCGCGCAGATGCGGCTCCAGCACCGTGAAGATCGGCTCATAATTGCGATGAAACGCGGGCGCGTCGAGGCGGCCGTCTTCGCCGGAAACAGGTGCGGACCAGAAGTCTGTCGCCATGCCGGAAACTAGCACGGCATTGCCCGTTTTCTATTCCTTGAAATAGGCCGGGAAGCGCGCACGCAATGCACTGCTGTAAGCGAGCGATTGCGACAGATGTGCGCGCATTTTCTGCTGGGCGAGACGCGGATCGCCCTTGGCAATCGCCTGCACGATGGCGGCGTGATCGCGGACGATCTGCGCGGCTTTTCCCTTCACCGGCAGATGCAATCTGCGAATGCGGTCGATGTGGCCGCTCTGCCGCCGCACCAGCGCCCACAGATCGGGAACGCCGGAGGCCTCAAAGAGAATTTTGTGAAAGGCAAGATCAGCTTCGTTGAAGCGCTTCAGGTCGCCCGCTTTCGCCCTCGCCTTCTGTTCGGCGATGACAGCGCGGAGGTTACTCAATACTTGAGCATCAGGCTTTGAAGCAAGCGTATGCACGGCTTCAAGCTCGATCGAGCGGCGAAGGAATTGTGCCTGGCGCGCGAGCGACACATCGATCAGGCTGACGATGGTTCCACTCTGCGGAAATACATCGACGAGCCCGGCTTCCTCCAGACGCATCAAGGCATCGCGCACCGGAGTCGAACTTACCCGGAAACGCTTTTGCAACGCCGCGCGCGAGAGTTCCGTTCCGGGCGCAAACGTGAGGGACAGGATCATGTCCCGCAACTGCTCAAACACCTGGGGTGCCGCGAGTATCGGCCGTTCGCGGGACTGCAAGGCGAGCTGCATGATTCAACCTCTGGGAGGCAATCTGCACTAATGCATCAGTCTTGACAACTGATGCATTAGTTAATCTAGTCCCGGCCAAGGTGAAGTATCCGAGCGCTCAACGCGCCGTTTCACCATCTGGGAGGTGTCGATGAAATTTTCTCGCAGCATGTTTGCGCTCGCAGCACTCGCGGCCGTTTCCGCGTTGCCCGTTCAGGCGCAGCAATATCCGGAGCGGAACATCACGGTGATCGTCCCCTTCCCGCCGGGCGGCGCTTCCGATCTTGCCGCGCGGCATGTGGCGGGCAAGCTGCAAGAGCGCGTGAAGCAGACGGTCGTGATCGACAACCGCGCGGGCGCGAACGGATCGATCGGCGCCAATGCTCTGAAAGCAGCCGCGGCGGACGGCTACACGATCCTGATCGGCTCGATCGGCGTATTCGCGATCAACCCGGCGTTGTTCCCGGATCTTCGCTACGACCCCATGAAGGATTTCGATCTGCTTTCGGTCGCCGTTCGCACGCCCAATGTGCTGGTCGCGAACCCGGATTTTCCGGCGAAGGACGTGAAAGAACTGATCGAGCATATGAAGAAGAATCCGGAGAAGGTTTCCTTTGCCTCGTCCGGCACCGGCTCGTCGGACCATCTGACCGCCGAACTTTTCTGGCAGCGTACCGGCACCAAGGGTCTGCACGTTCCGTACAAGGGCGGCGGCCCCGCCCAGGCGGACGTGATCGCGGGCCATGCCAATGTCTCGTTCCAGAATCTCGGCGCCATCACGCAGCATGTGCGCGCGGGCAAGATGAAGGCGCTTGCCGTCACCAGCGACAAGCGCAATCCCGCTTTGCCCGACGTGCCCACGATGAGCGAAGCCGGTGTCTCGGGCCTTGATGTTTACTCCTGGCAGGCAGCCGCCGCGCCGAAAGGTCTTCCGACCGCCGTCCGCAAAAAACTCGAGGAAGAACTCGCCGCGTCCGCCAAGACGGACGACGTGAAGGCGAAGTTCGAGGCGGTCGGTTTTGAAGTGGTCGGCAGCAACGGCGCGGAATTCGAGAAATTCCTCACCGAGGAAATCGCCCGCTGGAAGGGCGTGATCGCAGCGGGAAAGATCAAGCCGGAATAAGCGGGGTCTTTCGTGAAGCAAGCGGACATCGCCGGCGCTGCGTCCGGCGCGCCAAAGGTCACCGGGATGCAAGTCATCCCGGTGGCCGGCGAAGACAGCATGTTGCTCAATCTCAGCGGCGCGCATGGGCCGCTGTTCACGCGCAATATCGTCATTCTGAAAGACAATGCCGGCCGCATTGGCGCCGGCGAGGTGCCGGGCGGCGAGCGCATTCGGCAAGTTCTGGAAGATGCACGGGCGCTCGTTGAAGGGCGCTCGATCGCCAGCTACCAGGCGATCCTCAATTCGATGCGGGAGAAATTTGGTGGTCTCGATACCGGCGGGCGCGGGCAGCAGACTTTTGATCTCCGGACTGCCATTCACGCGGTGACAGCGGTCGAGGCAGCACTCCTCGATCTGCTCGGGCAGTTTCTCGGCTTGCCGGTCGCGGCGCTGCTAGGTGAAGGACAGCAGCGCGCGAAGGCACGCATCCTCGGCTATCTTTTTTATGTCGGCGACCGCAGGCGGACGAAGTTACCCTACCGGGATTCATCCCATGAAAAGGACGGCTGGTTCCGGCTCCGCGACGAGGAAGCATTGACGCCGGGCGAAGTCGTACGCCTCGCGGAGGCTGCACAGGCTTGTTACGGATTTCAGGATTTCAAGCTGAAGGGCGGCGTACTGCGCGGTGAGGAAGAAATTGAAGCCGTAACGGCTTTGGCAAAACGATTTCCCGAAGCGCGCATCACGCTCGATCCCAATGGGGCCTGGTCGCTTGAGGAAGCGATCCGGCTTTGCCGCGGGCAGCACGATGTCCTCGCCTATGCGGAAGATCCTTGTGGCGCGGAGAACGGATATTCCGGCCGCGAAATTCTTGCCGAGTTTCGCCGCGCCACCGGGCTGCCCACCGCCACCAACATGATCGCAACCGACTGGCGCGAGATGGGCCATGCGATCCAGCTTCAGTCCGTGGATATTCCGCTGGCCGATCCGCATTTCTGGACAATGCAGGGGTCGGTGCGGGTCGCGCAGATGTGCCGCGACTGGGGGCTGACCTGGGGTTCGCACTCCAACAACCATCTCGATATTTCGCTGGCGATGTTCACCCATGTCGCGGCGGCCGCACCCGGCAACATCACCGCCATCGACACGCACTGGATCTGGCAGGACGGCCAACGCCTGACCAAGGAGCCGTTCAAGATTGTGGACGGTTTCGTAACCGTTCCTGAGCGGCCCGGACTCGGAATCGAAATCGACATGGTGCAGGTTGAGCTTGCAAATGCGCGCTACAAGAAAATGGGACTGGATGCGCGCGACGATGCAGTCGCGATGCAGTTCCTGATTCCGGGCTGGAAGTTCGACCGCAAGCGCCCCTGTCTCGTGCGCTAGAAAATTATTGCGCCTGTTTGTGCCCGAACAGCTTGCGCACACCGTCAATCGCAATCACGACGGTGCAGAACCATGAGATTACGGCACCGGCGCCAAATGCAAGCCGGCCGATCTGTTCGGAAACGGCCTCGGGAATAAACCACGGCACACTCATATTGAAGACGCGCGTGCCGGGACCGAAGGCGATCCAGGTACCAATTGCCGCCATCGCTCCGAAAAGCGCTACCACCGCGACATATTGCGTGAGCCTGAGCCAGAACGGCGTGTCTTCCGGCAGCGGACCAGAAAATTTTCCGTCCGGCGCCATACCGCGCGAAAGCAGCAGGAGCCCGCACAGGACAAAGGCGCCTCCACACAATGCCATGAGCCAGCCCGGGCCTTTCAGCGTCTCACGGCCACCGACAAGCGGCGCGAGATCAAGCCCGGCGAGCAAAAAGTAACCGCCAAGCGCGACGACCAGAAGTGCGAGTAAAATATTCTGTGCGCCGGTGAAATGCTTTTGCATGGTCATCCTCTGCAACGAGGATGACGCCGCTTTGTTTCAAATTGGTTGATTCCATCCCGGCAATTTTTGCCGGTCAGGGCATGCATCCCGAAAAGTGGATGCCGGTTTTCGGACAAGATCATGCCAAAAACGGCTCTCAAGGCACCAGTTCAAGGGGAAGATCATCGGGCGAATAATCGCGCGGCGCGTTCTTTTCCATGTGTTTCCAGACCGGCCATGTAAGCCCCGCCCCCGCCAGAACGAGAAAAAATACATGCAGGGAGGTTTCGAGAAACAGGAACAGGCCCACGGGCAGGACGACAAAGAAAAGCCCGGCGATCACAAGCACACTGTAGCCAAAAACTTTCTTGCCCTCGCTCATGCCCGCGCGATAGCTGATGTCTTTCACTCCGGATTTTGTCAGTTGCCCATGCAGCGTGCGGACAAAATCGCCGTAGGCCGTAGTGCGCGCCTCATCGGGCAGGCCCATGTCGGTGGAAGCTTGCACCGTCAAAAGGTCGCCGTCCCTGAAACGGATCTGACAGGTGTAAATGTCGCCATGACGGGCAACATGCCCGCTCGACAGATGCACGGAAAAAAAGTCGGCGAATTTCCGCTTCCGCTCCTGTCCTTCATATTGCCACGTCAGCCCGTCGCCCCAGACCGAGATGCCGTGATTTTTGAGCCGCCAGAAAAAACTGCTGTCGTCCTCGCGCAGAAGAAGATCAAATTCACGCGCGGCTGGCTTGTTCATGTGTTCACCCGGGAATCCCCGGTAATCCTAGTTGCAGCGCGAAATGGAAGCCAGCGAAGGGGAAAACATTCCGCAAAATGAATGAGTCATGCGTATCCGGAATATAGCCCTGCCGCCGCGCGGCTTGACCTTCGGGGCGCGGATAAGGATTGTCGCGCGTGATGAATCTCCTCAAAAGCGGAACTGGCACGAGCGAGCAGGAGTCGCCCTACGCATGGGCGCGGCTGTTCACGGCGCTCGCCCTCGGCACCATGGGCAGCGTCGGCATGTGGTCGGTGGTGGTGGCGCTGCCCGCCGTGCAGGCTGACTTCGGCGTGCTGCGCGCGGATGCGTCCATTCCTTTTACATGCGCGATGGTGGGCTTCGGCGTCGGCAACATGATCATGGGCCGCCTTGCCGACCGCTTCGGGATCATGGTGCCGGTGACGCTGAGTGCCGTGCTGCTGTTCCTCGGCTATGTCGGCGCGGGTTTTGCCGCCAATCTCTGGCAGTTCGCGGCTTTGCATCTCCTGGTGGGACTTGGTGCATCGGCGACCTTCGGCCCGTTGATGGCGGATACCTCGCAGTGGTTCACACGCAGGCGCGGAATCGCGGTCGCCATCGCCGCCACCGGAAATTATCTCGCTGGCACAATCTGGCCGCCGATCGTGCAGCATTTCATCGCCAGCGCCGGATGGCGGCCGACCCACATCGGCATCGGGATTTTCTGCGTGTGCGCGATGCTGCCACTGGTCATTATTCTGCGGCGGCCGAGCCCTTCGCATGCGGGTTCGCCGGCAGCTTCATCCGCGCAGGGTGCGCTCGACCGTCTCGGCATTTCCAAGAATGCGCTCACGCTGCTGCTATGTCTCGCCGCCGTCGCCTGTTGCGTCGCGATGGCGATGCCGCAAGTGCATATCGTTGCCTATTGCGGCGACATGGGTTACGGCGTCGCGCGCGGCGCGGAAATGCTCTCGTTGATGCTGGGCCTTGGCATCGTGAGCCGTCTCGCCTCCGGCTTTGTCGCGGACAAGATCGGCGGCGTCGCGACATTGATGATCGGCTCGGTGCTGCAAGGGGTGGCGCTGTTTCTCTATCTCTTCTTCGACGGACTCACTTCGCTCTATGTGATCTCAGGACTGTTCGGCCTGTTCCAGGGCGGCATCGTGCCGATGTATGCGATCATCGTGCGTGAATATTTTCCGCCGCAGGAAGCGGCGACGCGCGTCGGCGTTGTCATCTTCGCGTCGGTGATGGGCATGGCGCTCGGCGGCTGGGTCTCCGGCCTGATCTTCGATCTCACGGGTTCTTATCAGGCAGCCTTCGCGCACGGGCTGATGTGGAACCTGCTGAATGTCGGCATCGCCGCCTGGCTGCTCACCAGGGGCGGCCGCAAGCAGATGGCTTTTGCGTGAACTCCGCCTATATGGCGTGATAGCGTCCATTCGAGTCGCAAGAGTTCTCCATGGCCAAAGCCCGCACCTCTTACATCTGTCAGTCCTGTGGCGCGGTGGCCCCGCGCTGGCAGGGCAAGTGCGAGGCATGCGGGGCGTGGAACACGATCATCGAGGAAACCGCGGCGGCGGCGGCCGTTCCGGCTGCACAGCGTTCCTCGCGCAAGGGCCGCTCGGTGCGGCTGGAATCCCTCGACGGCAAGAGCGAGGAGGCTGCGCGCACTCCGGCGGGTATTGCCGAGTTCGACCGCGTCACCGGCGGCGGTTTTGTGCGCGGTTCGGTTTTGCTTTTGGGAGGCGATCCGGGCATCGGCAAATCAACGCTGCTGATTGAAGTCGCGGCCAAGCTCGCGGCATTAGGCAAGCGCGTCGTCTATGTCTCCGGCGAAGAAGCGGTCGGCCAGGTGCGGATGCGCGCGGAACGGCTGGCACTTTCCAAGGCGCCGGTTGAACTCGCCGCCGAAACCAATGTGGAGGACATCATCGCGACATTGAGCGAAGGCCCCGCTCCTGCGCTGGTCGTGATCGATTCCATCCAGACGATGTGGACGGAGACGGTGGAGTCCGCTCCCGGCACAGTTACCCAAGTCAGAGGCTCGGCGCAGGCATTGTTGCGTTTTGCGAAAAAATCCGGCGCTGCCATTGTTCTTGTCGGCCATGTCACCAAGGACGGCCAGATCGCCGGCCCGCGCGTGGTCGAACACCTGGTCGATGCGGTGCTTTCGTTCGAGGGCCAAGGCAGCCAGCAGTTCAGAAGTTTGCGGGCCGTGAAAACCCGTTTCGGC
>CAZUJE010000011.1:0-35390 GCA_964620215.1 uncultured Hyphomicrobiales bacterium | reverse complement strand
AGAAGGGCGACCACGTCATTCCGCTGTATACGCCGGAATGCCGCCAGTGCCCGTCGTGCCTGTCGCGCAAGACCAATCTCTGCACCGCGATCCGCTCGACCCAGGGACAGGGCGTGATGCCCGACGGCACGTCGCGGTTTTCCATCGGCGGGAAAAAGCTGCACCACTACATGGGCACTTCGACCTTCGCGAATTTCACCGTGCTGCCGGAAATTGCCGTTGCGAAAGTGCGCGAGGACGCGCCCTTCGACAAGATTTGTTACATCGGCTGCGGCGTCACCACCGGCATTGGCGCGGTCATCAACACGGCGAAAGTGCAACCCGGAGCGACCGCTATTGTGTTCGGGCTTGGCGGCATCGGCCTCAACGTGATCCAGGGTCTGAGGTTAGCCGCCGCCGACATGATTATCGGCGTGGACATCAACAACGACAAGAAGAAGTGGGGCGAACGCTTTGGGATGACTCACTTTGTCAACGCCAAGGACGCGGGCAAGGATCTCGTCGCCCACCTCGTCAACATGACCAAGCGCGGCGCCGACCAGATCGGCGGCGCGGATTACACCTTCGACTGCACCGGCAATGTGAACGTCATGCGGCAGGCGCTGGAAGCCTGCCACCGCGGCTGGGGCGAGAGCGTCATTATCGGTGTCGCGGGCGCGGGTCAGGAAATCGCCACCCGCCCCTTTCAACTGGTAACCGGCCGCACATGGAAAGGCACCGCCTTCGGCGGCGCGCGCGGACGCTCGGACGTGCCGAAGATCGTGGACTGGTACATGGAAAAGAAAATCGAGATCGATCCGATGATCACCCACACGATGCCGCTCGAGGACATCAACAAAGGCTTCGATCTGATGCACGCCGGAAAATCGATCCGCAGCGTGGTTTTGTTTTAGCTTTTCGCCAGCGCTGAAGTCCGGTTCACAAGAAAAACGCCGGCGACGCACACGGCCATGCCGATCAGCGCGAGCGGTGAAAGCTTTTCCCCGAACATCCCCCACGCCATCAGCGCCGTAACGGGCGGCACGAGATAAAACAGACTCGCGACGCGCGTGGCCGCCGAACGGCGGATCATGAACAGCAACAGGAAAACCGCGCCACAGGACAGCACGAACACAAGCCAGGTGACGGCGAATATAAATTCGCCGGTCCATTTGATGACGCCCGTCTCGAACAACGCAGCGCCGATACCGCAAAACGCCGTCGCGGTCGCGTATTGCACCACCATGGAAGAGCGCAAATCGACGTTGCCCGCATACTGTTTCTGATACAGCGTGCCGATGGTGATGCCGAGGAGTGCCGCAACACAGGTAATGAGTGCGAATGTGGTCGCCTCGCCGGTGCCGATCCGGTCCTGCACCACAAGCACCAGCCCCACGAGGCCGAGCACCAATCCGGCCCATTGCTGCGGCAAAACTTTCTCACCCAGCAGACGGTTCGCAATGGTGGAGGTCAGCAACGGCTGCAAGCCGACGATCAGCGCGGAGATTCCGGCAGGCATCCCGCGATGAATCGAAATAAACACGCCCCCGAGATACACGCCCTGCACCAGAAGCCCGGTCACTACGCTGTGAAAAATCCCCGCGCGGTCCGGCACGGGTGCATGGGTCATCCACGCGAACAGCACCACCACCACCAGCGCCGCGAGAAAACGCACATAGAGAAAGGTCAGCGGCTCGGCGTAAGGCAGCCCGAATTTTGCGCCGATGAAGCCCGTGCTCCAGAGCAGCACGAACAGCGCCGGAGCCACCGCGACGGTAATCTCTTCCAGTCTGGATTTCGGTGCGGGCATGGCGGAACCAAATCAGGGACGCCATTGATAGTCGAACTGGCGGCTTCCGCCACCCCGCGGCTCGCATGGCTGCCAGCCATCCGGGTCAATCGACATGCGCGCGTCCGCGCGCTACAAAATTTCCCCGCCTTGAGGAATTTGCATGATCGATCTTTACACCTGGACCACGCCCAACGGGCGCAAAGTCTCTATTGCGCTTGAGGAACTCGGCCTCGCCTACAATTCCCATCCCATCGACATCAACAAGGACGAGCAGTTCGCGCCGGCGTTTCTGAAAATCAGCCCGAACAACCGCATCCCCGCCATTGTCGATCAGGACAACGGCATGGCGCTGATGGAGTCAGGGGCGATCCTGATCTATCTCGCGGAAAAAACCGGCAAGCTGATGCCGAAAGATGCCGAGGGCCGTTACCGCACCATCGAATGGCTGATGTGGCAGATGGGCGGCATCGGCCCGATGCTCGGGCAGGTACATCATTTTGTGAAATACAACAGAGGCAAGGCGCCCTACGCCGAGGAACGCTACAGCAAGGAAGCCCGGCGCCTTTACGGCGTGTTGGACAGGCGCTTGCAGGACCGCGAATTCATGGCCGGAGATTACTCCATCGCCGACATCGCGACCTGGCCATGGATTTCGCGCTTCGAATGGCAGGAAATCGATCTCAATGAATTTCCCAACGTGAAGCGCTGGTACACGGCGATTGCAAACCGCCCGGCAGTGCAGCGCGGCTATCAAGTTCCGAAGAATATGGGGCCGGTTCCGATGCCATAAAAAACGGGCGGCCTGGCCGCCCGTTTTCCTGATTAGGCCTGGATTGCGTGAAGGTCTTCCGTGAATGCGCGGACACGCTGGCGGATCTTGTCGGTCTGGCTTGCCACTTCAACCGCCGACTTGCCGAGATTCGAAGCCGCCACGGCGGTCTTGTTCGCGATTTCCTCGATTTCGCTGATCGCCTGCGAAACGTTACCGACACCGGTTGCCGCGGCGTTGACGTTGCCGGCGATTTCCCTGGCGGCATTCGCCTGCTGCTCTACCGCGGCCGCGATCCGCACCGAGAAATCGTCAAGCTCCCGGATCGTGCCTGAGATCGACTGAATGGCATTGACCGAGCGGTTGGTGGTGCTCTGCATCGCTTCAATGCGCGAGGCGATTTCCTGCGTTGCCTTCGCGGTCTGCGCGGCAAGCGCCTTCACTTCCTGCGCGACGACGGCAAAGCCCCTGCCCGCATCACCGGCCCGCGCCGCCTCAATGGTGGCGTTGAGGGCCAGGAGATTGGTCTGGCCCGCGATCGAGTTGATGAGTTCAGTGACCTTGCTGATTTCATTGGCGACTGTGGCCATTTCATCAATGGTGCGGTTCGTGGTTTCCGCTTCGCTCACAGCCGCCGCCGCCGCGCGGGATGATTGAGCGGCGTTGGCGCCCACATCCGCGATGGTCTGGGCAAGCTCTTCGCCTGCTATCGCAGCGGAACTTACCTTCGCTGCCGTTTCCTCAGAGGCACTGGATGCGTTGGCGGACTGCTGGTTGGCGCGCACGGCGGCGCTCGAAAGTCCATCGGCGTTGGAATGCAGATCGCGCGCGGCCTGGTGCAAGAATTCGGTTGTTTCTTCCATCTCCTGCTTGAAACGGGAAAGCATGTCGCCGAGATGATCCGCCCGCATTTTTGTGGCGGATAAATCCTTTTCCCGCTTGTCGCCGACTTTTTCCAGCGCTGAGACCGCCATTTCGGATTCGTGGCGGGCCTCGTCTGCCTCTTCAAAAGCGGCGCGGATCGTCTGGCCAATGCCGATCAACATCGCGGTCTCGATTACGACAACGACGGCGTGGACGAGCACGCGCGCAAAATTGCTGCCTCCGGGATAAATCGCCTCCGGCATGACCCAGTTCAAGCCCAGATGGTGAACCGCGATCAGTCCCGCCGCCAGCGTAAGCGCGCGCCAGCCGACGAAACCCGACAGCATCGCGAGCACCGCGAAGTAATAGAAGTGCATCTCCACTTGCCACGGATGCCCGTTGAAAATGTAAACGATGAGAGAGGTCTGTCCGACCAGCGTGACCGAGAGCGACAAGGCGATGGTTACGATCGACCTGCCTGTGAACAGAAAGAATGCCGGCAGGATGGCGAGCACCAGTGCTGCGCTAACCGGAGTCAAAATATCCTGCCCGAGCAGCCATGCAATCACGGCAATGATCGGCACGTGGACAAAAGCGAGCACGGTCAGCGTGTAGGCGACGCGCGTCTGGAATGCGACGAGGTTGGAAGAGTTTTTCTTCATAGGGATTTCCTTCCTGCCGCTTCAAGGCAGGCAGCCAATGCTTTGGGGTCGGCGAGAAACCAGGCGCGGGATGCGCTGACACGCTGTGAAAATTCGGGTGCTTCAGGCATCACGACCGCGATGAATGGCAATCCGCCGAAGCGGATGAACCGGCCACCCGTCTCGATCGCGGACCGGAATGTGCTTTCCGCATCCGACCACGGCGCGAATACTAGCGCCACGCCGTTCGCCGGATCGCGCGGCTTCAGCGCGATCTGCGCGCTTGCAAGCAATCCAACGATTGCCGCCAACGCGATCAGGGATGCGTCGAACAACGAGCGGAAACGGGATGAGGGAGGCTTCACGGCAGGGCCAATTAATAGATCCATCGATCTGTCTACTGGCACAGGGTTAACGGGGAATTTTCACCTGCCCACCTGCGCGTGCAGCCCGCATGGGGAATCGGACAGGTTGCAGCGCTCGAGGCAGCTAATGCAGCTTCTTCGTGTAGATGAACTTCGGCATCTCCCAGTTATGGCGGATCGCAAGCAGCCGGAATGTCAGCCCCACCGCGAAGGTCACAAGCAGCACGAGGTCGTGATTCAACCCCTGCATCAGACCCATCACATAGATACAGCCGGTGACCACCGAGACGCTCGCGTATAGCTCCGCCCTGAACAGCAGCGGAATGTCGTTGCACAAAACGTCACGCATCACGCCGCCCGCGCATCCGGTAATCATTCCGGCGACGATCACGACGGCGAAAGACTGGTTCATCTCCATCGCGACATTGCAGCCGGCGATGGTAAACACCACCAGCCCGACCGCGTCGAGAAACAGGAACGCCAGCCGCAGATGATGCACGAAGCGGGCAATCGCGATGGTGGCGAGAGCGGCGCCCGCAGCGAGCGCCAGGTAGTAGGGATGCTCCACCCAGCTCAACGGATAGTGGCCGAGCAGCACATCCCGTAAGGAACCTCCGCCGAGCGCCGTGATGCAGCCGAGCAGCGCAACCCCGACCCAATCCATGCGCCGTCTTCCGGCGGCGAGTGCTGCCGTCATCGCCTCTGCGGCCAGCGCCAGCAGGAAGAAAATGTGCAAGAGCGAAGCGGAATGCATCGGTTCCCCCGAAGAATTGGGCGGAACCTAGCCGATTCGACTTTCGCCGGAACCAGCAATTGCTGACCGCGTTTACTTGCAGATCAACAAAGGGAGGTCACCATGAGTGATTTTCGCGATCCCCGCGATCCGGCTGCTCCTTATACGTATGACCGCGATGCGGTGCGCCGGATGCAAGCCGAAGCCTATGGCGGCGCTTGGGGCTTTGGGCCGATCATCGGTTTGATGCTGCTGCTTGGCGTCATGTTCTTTGCTTTTTCGGGCAGCGACAGCACCCGCGTGGCAACGAACAATACGCCGCCCGCCACGACCGAGCCGGCAACGCCGTTGCCGCCGGCTGGCAACTAAATCAATCACCAGAATCGAAAACCCCGGCCTCACGGCCGGGGTTTTTGGTTTTGGATTGTTTTTAACGGCCAGAGCCGCTGTTGAGCTTGTTCCATGAACTCATTGGCATGCCCATGAAGTTCTGGGCCGGCGCCGATACTTCCCTCGCGCCGTTCATGGTGCGCAACATGCTCACATAATGCTCGGGCAGCAGAATGCCTCCCACCGGCGCTTTTAACCCCAGCGATTGAGCCACTTCACCAGCGAACGTATTGCAGTTTTTCGTCGGCGCGTGCCACGTCGTGGATTTTGCCTGCAATTCGCGGATGAAAGTCACCACCTTCTTGTACTCCGCCTCGGTGATGACGACGCAATAGCGAGCGGTGAGATATTGCTCGTCGAGATCGCCATCGCTGGCGCCAGTTTCAGATTCCACGGGAACCGCGTGCCCCTTCATGTAGACACCGGGATCGTCACCCTTCGGGTGCAGGCCGGCGACTTCAAACTTTCCGAACTTGTTGGCCGTGCCGAGCTTGCCGAAAAACAGGAAAGTGTGGCCGTAGCTCGCCGCAGTGCGCGAACGAAATTCCACGAAATAGGGCTTGCCCTTTTCCTGCGCGCAACCCGTCGCGGTAACCTTGGAGCCGTCCGTGCTGATATTCTTTTTCTTGGTTTCTTTCTTGGCTTCTTTTTTCGCGGGCTCGGTCATTATTTGGGCCGATACGTTCATCGACATCGCCGATATTGCCAGAACCAAACCAAAAGCCCCGGCGATTGCTTTGAACTGCATAGTGAACTCCCCTGCTCGCCTCTAGCGTAGCACTACGACCTGGGTGCCGTAATGGACCCGGTCGAACAAATCTTCGATGTCCCGATTGTGCATCCGGATGCAGCCATAGGACACAAAACCCCCGATGGAACCGGGTGCATTGGTTCCGTGAATGGCATATTCACCACCGCCGCTCAGCGTCAGCGCCGCAACACCCATCGGGTTTTGCGGTGTGCCACCTGGAATGACGTCCGGCAGGCGCGGATTGTCGCGCTTCACGACGGCGGGCGGCGACCAGGCCGGGTTGCGGAACTTTCCGTTGATGTAGGCCGTTCCTGCCCAGGCTTTTCCGGCGCGGCCGACGCCGACCGTGTAGCGGATCGCGCGGCCACCGCCGAGCACGTAGTAAAGCGCGCGCTCGTTGGTCTTCACAACAATGGTCCCGCGCGAAAAGTCGTCGCGGAAGCTCACTTCCTGACGCGCTTGAGCGGGACTGGAAATCGCGGCCGCGGCGAGAGCAAAAACGGCGGCAAGAAAAGTAATACGGCTCATTGCTTTCATGGGTCGATCGCAGTCCGTCGGATTTTTCGGGTTGTTGAGACACGGAATTTACAGAGTGCAGTAACAGGGGAAAAGTGATTCCGCGCATCACTTTTCGTCAATACAGCGTAACGGAACGCCAAAAATGAAAGGGGCCGGCACAAGGCCGGCCCTTCCGATACGCAAACTCGTAATGGCTTAGTACTTGGTGGAAACCGGAGCCTTGCCAATCGGGGCCTTGCCCGTAACGCAGCCGGCGGTCGCCATGGCCAAGGTCGCGGCCACTGCAACGATGAGAATCTTCTTCATAAGTGCCCCCAAAGGAGAGAGAGACAGAGTGCGTTTTATAATGGTTTTGGCTCCTCATCCTCTAGTGCTTAAAAGCCACACTCCACAGCCGATTGCATTTTCGTTGCATTTTGAGCACTTTAAATTGGTCAGCTAGACTTACGTATAAGCTGAAAGAAGACTCTGGCGTTTCGGCTAACGGGCAAAAAACGCCAGCAAAACGGCCCATACGGCTGTTTCCGGCCTTCTGATTCTTGCGAGCCGCGCCTTGAGTCAGGGAAGTCTGGCTGCGCGTCAGCGACAGCCGGTCCGAAGACAACAAACCCAATTTCGCCGGCCGCCACATCCGCCGCCAAAAATAATTCCGCGACCGCCTCTTGCGCGAATGCCGCGCCTTCCCACCTGCCACCGCTAACCTGGCGCGATCCGCGCCTGGCGGGAGGAAAGCATGCAGGCAAGCAATGCGTTCGAGGAAGCGGTTACGCTGAAGCAGGCCAAGAAACTCGTCCAGTGCATGGCGCACGAACAGAGCTTTCTGCTGGTTTCGGCTCCCGGCGTCGGCAAGTCCGAGATGGTCTATCAGGCGGCCGAGGAAGCGGGCTTGCCCTGCCGCTCCTTGCTCGGCACCCAGATCGCCCCCGAGGATGTGAGCGGCATTCCCCGGATTGTCGGCGAGCGTTCGGTGTTCTGCCCGCCTCGCCTGCTGCTGCCAGAAAAGCCGGAACCGTTCTGCCTGTTTCTGGATGAACTGCCCGCATGCGCACCTGACATCCAGAAAGCTTTTTACTCGCTGCTGCTGGAACGCCGCCTCGGCGAACACGCGCTACCCAAAGGCACGTGGGTTGTCGCCGCCGGAAATCGCACCGTGGACCGCGCGCTCGTCCGCGCCATGAGTTCGGCGCTCGTCAACCGCGTCACCATCCTGCATTTGCGCGTCGATCCTGATGAATGGCAGGCATGGGCTGTGAAGAACGGCGTTCGTGCGGATGTCAGGAATTTCGTCGCGCATATGCCCGATGCACTGATGCGCCCCGTTCCCGCCGAGCCGGTGCCGTTTTCGACGCCGCGCGCATGGGCGCTGTTCTCCCGTGCGCTCGATATGGCCGAAGCCTCCGGCATTCTCACCCGCGACACCCGCCGCGCGCTCGCCTTCGGGCGGCTGTCGGCGGAAGACGCCGCCGTATTCTGCGCGCTGGCCGAGGAACAGATCGGCGCGATGCGCCCGATCGAGGACTATATCGACACTCCGGATCTCCTGCCCAAGACCGAGGCCGCGCGCTGGTTCGTGCTGAATTGCATCCGTCAACTCGTGCGCGACGAACGGCTTTCTCATCTGAAGCCAGCCAAGGTGAACAAGTTTCTCCGCAGCTTGCCGGCGGAAAGCCAGCTCACGCTCGTCACCGATCTCGTCGAAAAATGGGGGGCTCTCGGCGCCGACAAGGCGATGCTCGAACTTCTGAAGAAGGTCACTTCCATATGAGCGCAGCTTCCCCGCGCGAAACGATGGCGCGGATCGAAAAAGGCTTGCGACTGCTTACCGTGCCGCTGCCGCATCTCGCAGGGCTCGCCGCCGCCGTGCGCGTCAACATTGATGAGCGCGTGCCGACCATGGGCGTGTTCGCTTCCGGCCGCATGGTTGCGAACCCGGCCTTCGTCGCAAAGCTGAAGGACAACGAACTGCAATTCGTGCTCGCGCATGAATTGCTGCATCTGGCGCTGCGCACGCACGACCGCGCCAAGGGTGCGGGGCATATCGAGTTCAACTACGCCCACGACTACATCATCAACGACATCTTGCGGGTGGAGCTGGGTTTCACCCATGTTCCCGCGGGCGGCCTCGACATGCCGGGCGCGCGGGAGAAATCCGCCGAGCAGATCGTGCTGGAGATGCGCAAGAAATCCGAACAGGAGCCGACCAAGTCCCAGGTCTGGCAGGGCGAGCAGATTACGATGCGCCGGCTCTTGGAGAACAATCGCCCCGGCCAGCCGGGCGGAAGCGCGGAAGCAGGCGACGTGATGGATGAAACGAAAGAGCGCCAGCTCTTTCCCGAAGATGCCGCCGAACAGAACGCCCGCGCGAAGGCGGTGGAAGAATTAGCCGCGCGTAGTCTCGCGCTGGCCAAGGCCATGAAAGCAATGCGTGGACGCGGCACGGGTGACGCGAAGGGCGACGCCATGGTGAGCGCGCTGCGCGGTTTCTACCGCACGCCATGGGAAATGGCTTTGCAGAAATGGCTGGAGTCGGTGGCGCCCGGAGAACGCACCTTCGCCCGCCCTTCCCGCCGCACTCAACAACAAAGCGATATCGTGTTGCCGGGCCGCAAGCGCGAGTCATGGATGCTGAATGTGGTGCTGGATACGTCCGGCTCCATGATGGATGAAATTCCGCGCGCACTCGGCGCAATCTCGGATTTCTGCGAGGCGATGTATGTGGACGACATCCGCCTCGTGCAATGCGACACCGATGTCGCCAGCGACGAAATCCTCTCGCCCGCCGCACTTGCTGAATACAAGGTGAGCGGCTTTGGCGGCAGCGATCTGTCGCCGGGAATGCTGGCGCTCGCCGACGATCCGCGCGTGACCGCCGCCGCAATCATCACCGACGGCGACACGCTTATTCCAGCGGAACGCATGCCCTACGACGTGCTCTGGATTTTACCGGCACAGGGCAATCCGAATTTTCGCCCGCCTTACGGGCAAGTCATCACCATGCAGGGAGAACGCCAATGAAGGCCGTTCAGGAACTCGTTGCCTATTTTGACCGCAAAGGCGCGTTGTCGAAATCGCAGATTCACAAACTGCTCGACCAGGGATTGCTTGCCGCCGAAGCGCCGCAGAACATGCTCGGCCTCACCGATCCTCTCGGTGCCTCCTATTATTTTCGCGTGCGGGGCGAGATCGAAGGTCCGCTCTGGGGAACGGATACTTACACCGGCGATTCTTATCTCTCTGTCGCCGCCGTCCACGCCGGGCTTGTGAAGGTTGGTGAGAGCGCGGTCATCAAGGTGACCGTGGTACCGCCGCTCAGCTCCTATCAAGGCTCGGTGCGGAACGGTGTCATGAGCCACGATTTCGCGCGCTACGGCTCGGCCTATACCTTGTCGGCGATCTGACTTTCGCTGATTTATCTTTGATTGAAAATCACTGGAAAAATAGTCGTTTGTACAAGACCCAATATACTTTTGTATAAGCAGATGTTTTTGGCTTATCCTTCGCTTCGCGGAGGGTACGCCATGGAAGAATTTCGGCGCTTAGCTTTCGGCGACACACTGTGGCACGCAACGCTCGCCATATTGTGGGGTCTTGTGCTCGCCATATGCTACAGCGCGAATGTGGCCAGCGCCCTTTTGATCTCCGCCAATGTGGCTCTCATCTTCGCGGTCGGCTTGATGATTTATGCAGGGCGGCTGACCGATGATGAAATCGAACAAACTAATCCCTGGCGCAGGCTTCGCATGCATGAGCGTCTCACCCGGATGCCGGAACGCCGCAGTGCGCGGGATTATTTCGAACTGGTCATGCTGAAATTCGCCCGCGCGGGCGCTGCCGCGGCGATTGTGCTCTCGGGCGCTGCGCTTCTCGTATAACCGATCCGCCGCTCGCCGCGATCCGGTCACGCTGCCCTCACCCGCAATCTCGCGCGCGCCTTGATTTTACGCGGCGCGCGCTTGCGCTCGAATTTTCGTCCCGACCACCAGATCCACAATGCGGATGCGGTCAGGCAAATAAATCCAATCGGGCCGTAGGGAGCGGCGTGGCTGGTGAAAATCATCCAGCCGAAACCAGCCAATAAAATCAGAGCCGGCCACGGCGCGCGGCGGCCCAGATACAAAGCTCCCGCCGCCGAAAAGGCCGCGATCAGCACCGCCCATGAGCCCGTGAGGCTGATGAACGATCCGACGCCGCCCACATAGGGATCGCGCCAGTCTGTGTTCAGCAACAGCGCCACGCCGTCCATCTGCTCGCGCGAGAGTTTGCCCGCCGCGAACAAATCCTGCGCGTTCAATATAGAACGCGCCAGCCCGGTGCCGCCGATGGAATCGAGCGCGGTGTAATAAATCAAAAATACAAACGTCGCCGCTCGCGCGAGCCAGGCCAGCGCCACCGCCGCCGGGCCATCGTCGTCATGCACGCGGCGCACCAAGAGCAGCATGCCGATGGAAATCAATCCGATCAGCGGCGTCTGCACCGTATGCAGCGCGTACCACCACTGCGGCCCAGGATAATAAAGCGCGACATACCGCGCATCATACGGCTGCGGCTGGCAGAGATATTCATACATGCCCGGCGAATTGGTGAAGCCCGACGGATGAAAGAGCTGCATGCCCGCGAGCACCAGCGGCGTCACCACGAGACACAGCCACCAGACAATGTTGCGGATTGTGCGATGTGACATGGTCCCTAGCCCGCTCTAGAATTTCCGTCCCATGCCGCGCGTGAAATCCTGCAATCTTTCTTCCTGGGTCATCGACTCCGGGTCTTTGAAGCGCACGACAGTTTCGCCCGGCTTCAGTGTGACCGTGGGAGCGGCGGGCGCGGGTGTCACGCTGCAAAGGCCGGTGGAGCGCTCCAGCTTCGCATACTGGCCGTCATTGTCGCGGCTGTGCGCGCAGAGCGGAAACTGCGCCGCGTTTGCAGGCACCACCTTGGTGCAGGTAACGGTCGCCTGCCCGCCCTTGTAGGGCAGCCAGCAATTCACCGAACATTCGGTCGGTTGCGCCGAGGGATTGCTGACCATCAATGAGACGATGCGCCGGTCGGGCGACAGCTCGCAGCGGTGCTGCGCGGGCTGCATGATGGGCTGCGGCGGCAAGGGCTGCTGGGCGAGCGAGGAAGCTCCGGCGAGAGCGGATGACAGAATAACGAACGCCAAAACCCGTCGCATGAAACCAGCCTATGGATCGCGGGGGCGAGAGAAATTCCCGCCCCCGCCATCATACACCGGTTTTATTCCTCGGTGGCAGGCGGAGCCGGTTTCTTGGCTTTCGCCTTCGGCGCGGCCTGCTGGGCCGCGGCGGAGCTGTACTGCACCGGCGGGAACAGGCGCGAGCGCATGTCCAGCGCCGCCTTCGGCGTTGAACGCGGAGCCGGCGCGCGCGGAGGCTTCTTGCCGCCACCACCGCTGGTCGCCTGATGCTTGCTGTTTCCGTTCGGCTTGTAGTCGGCCGAGGAAATGCCGCCGGCGATGGCACCGCCGCGCTCGATCAGGAGTTCGCCGTAGCTCACCGAACCCTCAATGTTGCCGCTCGAGCGCACGATCAGGAGGTTCTTGACCTCGAGATGATCGACGGCGCGGCCGAAAATGTCGGCATTGCCGGAAACCATCACCTTGCCCCGGACGATGCCGGAAGCGCCCACGACCAGGCGGTGGGTTTTCACCTCGCCTTCCAGCACGCCGTCCACGACGATCGTGTCGGGCACGCTCACTTCGCCCTGGACGATCACGCCCTCGCCGATATGAAGTTTGTTTGGTTCGGCCTGGGAGGTTTTTTCCGTCCCCTTCTTACCCGGCCCTGCGGAAGCAGCGCTGTCCGCCTCGTCGCCACGCCCCATATTCACTCTCCACTGACTGATAACTGACCAACTGAAACTGCCGCATCTCAAAAAGCAGCCGTCTCATCTTGGACCCATTTTTGTCCGCTTGCCAACATATTCACTTTGCAAATGCGGCTGCGCGACACCGACCGTTCGGTCACAAAGTATTTCTTTCAGGGTTTTCCCTGAGTCGCACCCCGCAAGGTTGCAGAATGAAAATTGTTCGTGCGTGCGATGATCGGGCGTGCGCTCCCGTTTCCGCGCGGGGATTTTCCCGCCGGAGCATTAAGCCCCATGCTATCAACCCCTTTCGGCAGCGAGACCACCATGTTCCCGATTCCAAAAAGCGTGTTTCTGACGAGCGGCGTGGGCGTCCACAAGCACCACCTGACGTCTTTCGAATATGCGCTGCGGGACGCCGACATCGAGCAGCAGAACCTCGTCACCGTGTCCTCGATCCTGCCGCCCGGCTGCAAAATGATCTCGCGCAAGGCCGGCGTGAAGACGCTCTCCCCCGGCGAGATCACCTTCTGCGTGATGGCGCGCGCCGAGACCGACGAGCCCGGCCGCCGCATCAATGCCAGCATCGGTTTCGCGCGGCCGGTGGACCAGAAAATGTATGGCTATATTTCCGAACACCACGGCTACGGGATGACCAAGAAGCAGAGCGGCGAATATGCCGAGGATCTCGCCGCCACCATGCTTGCTTCCACGCTCGGCATCGAATTCGACGCCGACGCCGCCTGGAACGAGCGCAAGCGCGTCTATGAGCATAGCCGCCTCATCATCGATTCCCTTTCGAAGACGGCGACCGCCGAAGGCGACAGCCGCGGCTTCTGGACCTGTGCCGTGGCGGTGGCGGTGTTCCGGTTTTAGCGGCATCGCTCCTCTCGTTAGTTTCGTCATGGCCGGGCTTGTCCCGGCCATCCACGTCTTCAGCGCCTCATCCTGAGGAGCCCGCCGCTCATCCTTCGAGACGGCCGCTGCGCGGCCTCCTCAGGATGAGGTAGAGAGAAGCTGTTACGGCGGGCGTCTCGAAGGATGAGGACACGCCGCCTCGTTTCCGCGCGGGGATTTTCCCGCCGGAGCATTATCCCTCCCCGCTTTTGGCCCGCGTAACGTGCGGGGAACGGAGCGCCGAAAGGCGCATGGTCTTCCGTTTCTTTGATCCGCTTGCGAAGCGGACCTCGCCTTCCGGCGCTCCATCGCGGCGTCTTCCTTACGGCCCGGGCCGCGCTTTTCGTGTGAGAGGCGGAAACCTCTCTCCGTCAGCCATGCTCCTGGCAGGCGGGCGTAATGCCGCCGGGCGGAGCCCCAAGCCGCCCCGGCCCCCGTTTGCGAAACGGGAACGGAGGCGCCGCCTCCCGCTCCGCTCTAATGACGCCTCATGAAAGCGCCCCGAATGAGCGGGAGTGGGTGGAGTTTAAGGGAGGTGCAGGAGGTGGGGATAAGGTCGGCGTGGAAATTTTAAATTGGCTGGATTTGCGCGGGTTTCTCTATTGGTGATGGGGTTCGGATGCGCGCAACGGCCACCGCTCACATGCAAGTCGAGCCCGCCCGACTTGCGAAGTTAAAAGAAGCAATGTCTGCAAACCGACATCAAGAGAAAATTCCGTCGAGTGGGTTAGTGCCACCCTAAGAAGTCTGCTTGGGGGACAGCAGCTTGAACACTAAACGCTGAGAATCAAGTGCTATTTAACCGCGCAGTCGTTTGCGATAGTTGGCAATATTTTTCCGGTAGTCATTGGGGGAGGAGCCCTTCAGAGCAAAAAACTTTTCGGAAGCCAGATCCAATGCAATTCTGGTAATCCCCGTTGCGTAAAAATATCCTTCTTTTTGAGTTTCTTTTTCAAATTGCTCCGCAATCGGTAATGCCCTGTCAATATCGGAATCAAGCTCCTTGATTGTCTTATAGTCTGCGCGTTTCGTTTCTTGAACCAGATCAGATACTGCTTGAGGTGTCACTCCACGGCGCTTTGGAAATTTCTTCTTTAAATAGGCAGTTAAAGTATCCAAATTTATCTCTTCAGCGGGCGCAGTCTCTAATCTAGCAGATGCTTTCTCTAAGTATTTTAGGCGCTCCCCGTTGAATTGCTGAAACTCTCTATCCGCAACGAAGAATAGCCCGCCTAAAGCATTCAGCGCTTGCTTTAGATCAGCCGGGACATCCCAATCGCCCTTGTAGTCCAAGTGATGTGAAACAGCGGCCCAGCAATGCATGCACAGTGTTCGTACTTGTATTTCGAAGAGCATCCCAGACGTGCGACTATAACGCGGTCCTACGTACCTTTTTGGCATCTCACAAATATAGTGGATTGATGCATATCCAAGTGGATCGTTCGATTCTGAAGTCTTATCGTCCAATTCGACGATGTCGAAGGATTTACGAACAATTTTGTCTATTGTTGCTAAGTCCGGTTTGAAAAGACAGACCACTCGAACGCCAACTACATCTTTGATTGAACTAAGATCACTCAAATCATACTTCTTGCACTTCTCTACGATTGAGGGGAAAGTTTTGACCCGTTTTTCGATCGAGTGAATTTTCACCTTACTGGCCGCAACTTCATCTTCTAAAATAAAAACAACTTCTTCAGCTAGAAATCTGCATTTGTCGAAATTTAGTTCATAGGACCGCCGCATTATCTCAATTTGTTCGGCGGTCAAAGCTTCGGAAGCTTTGGCTGCACTCATCTCTGCGTTCATAGAAGAACCTCAAACAAATATTTTAATTTTACAAAGGCAAATTATCGCGCTTCTTGCGGGGGCAGGACCTCAACTGGAGCGCCTTCCTTGGCCATCACTTTTGAGCGCCCGACGGACCAGATCATCACTCGCATGGAAATGCTTTCTCCAGACTCAATCGTCACATCTGCGCCATGCTGAACATATGCGAAATCTAGAAGATAATTCTCTTGGAGAGCCAAAAGAGATTCAAATTTGGGGAAGCGCTTAAGGAAATCGGGTTTCGCTATTTCTTCGCGCGGCTTGATGTAGCGCCCCTGCCCTTTTGTGAGGCCAAACAAATTGTGTCCCAACAACAAATCTCCGTCACTTTTTGGAAAATGCTCTCCGCGGCCAGCCAATAAGAAAAAGCGTTTAAGAGGCTTCTCCGTGTTTGGAAGTGATAATCGAATAAGGTCGGCGGCGATGTTCGAAGCAGCGTTCTTAGCCGATCCCTTCAAGTACTTTGCTTCCAATATAAAGCCTGCCTCTTTTCCAAAAGTTGGAGTGCCGACAAAATCGCACCAAATATCCGGCGCAGACGGCCCTTTCAGATTCTTATATTGAACCTCCGATTCAACTTTCCAATTTGTTTGCGTTACCAGAAATTCTGATATTGGTAGAGCGAGCATTGACTCGCCCAGCATCTCGTCGAATCCAAGAATATCTTTGTAAGTGAGCCAACAGCAAGTCGCTCTAGCAAGTGCTTTCAATTCATTCTGTTTCATAGCTGTAATTTATCCTGCTGTTACGCCGTCAACGCTTAATCCCTAAACCTCCACATCCATCGCGGTCAGGATAATAATCTTCTTCGGCCGCTCGCCGTCCTGCATCGAGAAAAACTTACGATCCGCGATCCCCTCGATCTTGTCCCGCAGCCGCTCGAACTGCGCGTCGCGCTGCCCGCTGTGGGAGCGCTGGCCCTGATCCATCACATCCATCAGCGCCCAGCTCGCGGCAAACTGCACGGTGTCCGCCCCGTTCAGCATGGTGAAGCTGCACACACTTCGATTGAAGTCGTGGCCCTGATAGTCGGCGCGCGTGAGCGGCATTTTGTTTCCTCTCGTCGAATTCAGCAAGACGTGGATGGCCGGGTCAAACCCGGCCATGACGATAAAGGCTACAACGGCAAATTATCGTGCTTATTGCGCGGGCGTTCGGCGTGCTTGGTCCGCAGCATCGCTAAAGCGCGCGCAACACGGCGGCGCGTTTCATGCGGCTCGATCACCTCGTCGATATAGCCGCGTTCGGCGGCAACGAACGGCGACAGGAAGCGTTCCTCATATTCCTTGGTGCGCGCGGCGATCTTGTCCTTGTCGCCGATGTCGGCGCGGAAAATGATCTCCACCGCCCCCTTCGCGCCCATCACGGCGATCTGCGCCGAGGGCCAGGCATAGTTCACGTCGCCGCCAATGTGCTTCGACGCCATCACGTCATAGGCGCCGCCGTAAGCCTTGCGCGTGATGACCGTCACCAGCGGCACCGTGCACTGGCTGTAGGCGAACAGGAGCTTCGCGCCATGCTTGATGAGGCCGCCATATTCCTGCGCGGTGCCCGGCAGGAAGCCCGGCACATCGACAAACGTGACCAGCGGAATGTTGAAGGCATCGCAGAAGCGCACGAAGCGCGCGGCCTTTCTGGAAGCGTCGGAGTCGAGCACACCCGCGAGCACCATCGGCTGGTTGGCGACAAAGCCGACCGTGCGCCCGGCAATGCGGCCGAAGCCCGTGACGATGTTTTTGGCGAAGGCATCGCCGATCTCGAAGAAGTCACCTTCATCGGCGGTTTTCTGGATCAGCTCTTTCACGTCATAGGGCTGGTTGGCATTTTGCGGCACCAGCGAATCCAGGGACGGCTCGATGCGGTCGATCTCGTCCTTCGTGGGCCATTCGGGAACGCCGGACTCGTAGGACGCCGGGAGGAAATCGAGCAAGCGGCGGATCTGGAGCAGCGCTTCCACGTCGTTCTCGAACGCGCCGTCGGCAACACCCGAGCGCGTGGTGTGCACGCGGGCACCACCGAGTTCTTCCGCGGTCACGGTTTCATTGGTGACAGTTTTGACGACATCCGGCCCGGTCACGAACATATAGCTCGTGTCCTTCACCATGAAAATGAAGTCGGTCATCGCCGGCGAATAAACATCGCCGCCCGCGCACGGGCCCATGATGACGCTGATCTGCGGGATCACGCCCGAAGCGATCACATTGCGCTTGAACACTTCGCCGTAGCCGCCGAGTGCGGCGACACCTTCCTGAATGCGCGCCCCGCCCGCGTCGAATAATCCAACAATCGGCGCCCGCGTCTTCAGCGCCATGTCCTGGATCTTCATGATTTTTTGCGCGTGGGTTTCGGACAATGATCCACCGAACACGGTGAAGTCCTTCGCGAATACGAATACCTGCCGGCCATTGACCGTGCCCCAGCCGGTGACGACGCCGTCGCCGGGGATTTTGGTTTTCTCCATGCCGAAATCGGTGGCGCGGTGCTGCACGAAGGCGTCAAATTCCTCGAAGCTGCCTTTGTCCATGAGGAGTTCGATGCGCTCGCGCGCGGTCAGTTTCCCGCGCTTGTGCTGCGCCTCGATGCGCGCATCGCCGCCGCCTTTTAAAGTGGCCGCGCGGCGGTCCTTGAGCTGGTCGTTGATGTCTTTCATGCGACTCCGGCCCCGATTCAGGCGCTCAGACTATCACGGCGGCGCGGCATCGCCCGACCTTTGTAAAACCTGTAAATTTCGCGGCCTTTTGTCTAATTTTTGCATTGCACAAAAACTGTCATAGGCTCCCATCAGGCCAAGGGGAGCGAGCCATGAAAATCTGCATCTACGGCGCCGGCGCAATCGGCGGATATATGGGCGTGCTGCTGAAGCTCGCGGGTGCGGATGTATCGCTTGTTGCGCGCGGCGCGCATCTCGCCGCCATCAAGAAGGACGGCCTCAAGCTCCTCATCAACAAGGAGGAGAAGGTGGCGAAGATGACCGCCAGCGACGATCCCAAAAGTTTGGGGCCGCAGGATTACGTCATCGTCGCCCTGAAGGCGCATCAGGCCTGGGAAGTGGCGGAGCAGATGAAGCCGCTGTTCGGCCCGGACACGGCTGTTGTGACAGCGCAGAACGGTTTGCCGTGGTGGTACTTCTACGGCTTCGAGGGCCAGTATGCGAACCGCCGCATCGAGAGCGTCGATCCGGGCGGCCGCCAGTGGGAGGCAATCGGGCCGCAGCGCGTGATCGGTTGCACGGTGTATCCGGCGACGGAAATTTCGGCGCCCGGCGTCGTCAAGCACATTTCCGGCGACAAGTTTGGTTTGGGTGAACCCACGAGAAAAGTCACCGAGCGGGTCACCAAACTTTCCGAGATCATGACCAAGGCCGGGCTGAAGGCTCCGGTGATGCCGGAAATCAGAAACGACATCTGGCTGAAGCTCTGGGGCAACCTTTGTTTTAATCCGATCTCCGCCCTCACCCGCGCGACGCTGGATGTGGTCGCCACCGATCCCGGCACGCGCAATCTCTCCCGCCACATGATGCAGGAAGCCGAACGCATCGGCCGCCGCATCGGCGTGCATTTCCGCGTCGACGTGGACCGCCGCATTGACGGCGCCGCCAAGGTCGGCGCGCACCGCACTTCCATGCTGCAAGACCTCGACAAGTCCCGCCCGCTGGAGATCGATGCGTTGCTGACATCGGTGCAGGAACTGGGCCGGCTCGTGGAGCTTGAAACCCCCCATATCGATGCGGTGCTGGCACTGGTGCAGCAGATGGGCCGCGTGGCGGGGGTTTATCCGACCTTCCCCGATCAGGTGATCGCGCCGGAGGAAGAGGCGGTCGACTGATCTTGCTGTCATCGTCCGCGAACGCGGACGATCCAGTAAACACCTCGCATTCAGTGATTACTGGATGCCCCGCTTACGCGGGGCATGACAATCGAGCGCGGCACTAGGGGTTGCGATCAGCCCCCGGGCGTGGCCAATTCCGGCCCGATGAACGCCCAATCCCAGTCCCCGATCCAGGAAAATGACCCGCTGCGGGCGCTCTCATCCGCGGTTCAGGCATTGAAGGCGGACGAAAACGACAGGACCAAAACCGGTTTTGCGCGCGCGGTGCTGCGCGCCGGTTTTGTGCCCGATATGCCCGAAATTCGGGGGCTGATTGCACGGGCAATTTCCGAAGCCTGGACCGCGCCGCGCCTGCTGTTCAATGCGGGCGCCGTCCTGATCCATAACGGCCCCTGCAAGGCCCACATCGAGCGCGCAATCTGGGCCTGGCCGAAGCCGCTTTCGGAAACCGAACTCTCCGCCGCCGGGCCTTTGTCCCGCATCTATTCCGACGAGTTACTGCTCGCCATCCTCAAGTCCACCATTGCGGCCGATCTCGCGCTGGAGAAATTGCTCACATCACTCCGCCGGATCATTCTGGAAAAATCGCTTTCGCTCGATCCGGCGCAGCCCGCGCCCGGCGAACTGCTTGTTTTCGCCAGCGCCCTCGCCCGGCAATGCTACATCAATGAATATGTTTTCAAGGTCGAGAAAGACGAGAAGGAGCAGTTTGAAAAACTGTTCCGCCTGCTGAAACAGAAAAACGAAGCCGCACTCGCGCCGCTATGGGTCGCCGCTTTGGCTTCCTACATGCCGCTCGGCGAGATCCCGCCGCAGCAGGTTTCGTTCGATAGATTTTGGCCGCCCGTTGTGCAGGCATTGATCGCGCAGCAGATCGATGAACCTCAAGTGGTCAACAGCCACCGGAGCAAGATCAAACGGATCACGGATATCGAGGACGATGTATCGCTCAAAGTTCAGCATCAGTACGAGGAAAATCCGTTCCCGCGCTGGGTGAGCGTTCCGGCGCGCCCTGAATTCAAGGATATTTTCACCGAGCTGAGAACGAAACTCCCCCATGCCGATATTCAGGGAGAAGATGACGGCGGCGAATTCAATGTACTGGTTGCCGGCTGCGGCACCGGCCAGCAATTGCCGGAATTTTCCAGCTATCCGCGCGCCAAAATGCTCGCCATCGATCTCAGCCTCGCCAGTCTTGCCTACGCCCAAAGCAAGATTGATGAATTCGATCTCGACAATATCGAAGTCGCGCAGGCCGACATTTTGAAACTGAAGCTGCCGGAGCAGAGTTTCGACCTGATTGTTTCCACCGGCGTACTGCACCACATGGAAGACCCCGAAGCGGGCTGGCGCAAACTCGTCTCGCTGCTGAAGCCCAATGGCTTCATGCTGATCGGGCTTTACAGCGAGCTAGCCCGCGGCCACATCACCGCCGCCCGCGCCCACATCGCGGCGAAGAAAATCCGCTCCACCGCCAACGCCATCCGCAAATTCCGGCAGGAACTCATTACCGAAACAGATGACCCTGCGTTGCGGAAAATCCTGCTCGCACCGGATTTTTACAGCCTCTCCGAATGCCGCGACCTTTTATTCCATGTGCAGGAAAACCGTTTCACGTTACCGAGGATCGCCGAATTCATCGCAAAGAACGGCCTGACATTTCTGGGCTTTGAAAACACGCTGCAAATCGGGCCGGAATTCGCGCGGCATTTTACGCTTGCAAAACACTTCACGGACCTCGATCACTGGCACGCATACGAACAGAAAAATCCCGACACGTTTGCTTCGATGTATAACTTCTGGCTTCAGAAACGAAAAAAGACATAGATGTCCGCTTCTCCCGCTACCAGTCCGAACGAGAAACTCGAAGCCGCCCGCGCGCTCTGCCGCGAAGGCCGGTTTGCCGAAGGCATCGACCTGTTCAAGCAGATCGTCGCCGCCGAGCCGGGAAACGCCGCCGCCCACAATTTCATGGGCATGGCGCTTGACCGCATGGGCAAGCCGATCGAGGCGCTGCCCTGCTTCGACCGCGCCATCGCGGCCGATCCGAAATTTTCCGATGCGCTCGCGAACAAGGCGGACGCGCTTTCGGCGCTGGGACGCTACCGCGAAGCAATCAAGATTTACGACCAGGCGCTCGGCATCGACGAGAACAATGCCTACGGCTGGCTCAATCGGGGCGTCGCGTTTTTCGCGACCAGCGATTACAAGGCGGCCCTTTCCAGCCTCGACCGCGCGCTGGCGATTGAGCCGCGCAATACGCTGGCGATGTTCAATCGCGCCAGAACCCTCGCGGCCCTTGCGCGCTTCGAGGAAGAGGCGGAATGCGTGCGTGGGATTCTGGCGATTGAACCGGATAATATCGAGGCGCTGCTTTTGCTCGGAAGCATTCTACTGCGGCAGGAAAAAGCGGCCGAGGCCATACAGCCGCTCGACAAGGCGCTCGAGATCAATCCAAAACTTTTTTCCGCCCATGTCGGGCGCGGCCATGCGCTGATTGCGCTCGGACGCCCGGAGGAAGCGATTGAAAGCTACGCTGCGGCCTCGGCGCTGCGCGACGATGTGGCCGAACTGCATGCGGGCCGTTCCCATGCGTTGTCCCGTATTGGCCAGCATGAGAGTGCGCTGATCGCGATTGACCGCGCGATAGAACTGGATACCGATTCCAAGAAATATCATGCGCATCGTGTTTCAGTGTTGCAGAGCCTCGGGCGCGGCGAGGAAGCGGATGAAAGCCTCGGCAAGGCGGCGGCCCTTTCGGAGTCCGACGCGCTTTTTCATCTCAATCGCGGCATGGATTTCCTGAAGGCTGACGACCTGAAGACCGCGCGGGAAAGCTTTGTCCGCGCACTCGAACTCGATCCGAAAATGCTGGACGCGATGCTCGCCATCAGCGAGATCGCGATTCAGGGACAGGATGTGAACACCGCGGTAAATTTCGCGCTACGAGCGCTCAATACAAAAGAAACGAAAGAAACGCGGGCGTTTTTCGTCAACCGCATATTGAGTCTGGGCGTCGCCGCGGAGTCGGAAGAATTCCGCGCCGCCCTCGCCAAAGCGATGTTTGAAGTCTGGACCCTGCCGAGAGGGCTTTTCGGATTCGCTGCCGCCCTCATCAGAAATGGCCCTGCCCAGCCCCTGATCGACGCGGCGTTGAAACAATGGCCGGAGCCTTTCTCCAACGTGAAGAATGCAACGGCGAAACACCTGAAGAATATCGCCAAGGACAAGCTGTTCATCAGCACGCTGGTGCGGACGCAATTCGCCAGCGTCGAATTCGAGAAATTCCTGACGCTGCTGCGCCGCCATCTGCTTGAACTGGCGCTCGACCCCGGGACGGCCGACCTGGAAGAACTTTTACCTTTCACATGCGCCTTGGCGCAGCAATGCTACATCAACGAATATGTTTTCCGGGTTGAGGACGCGGAAGCGGCACAGCTTCAAAAACTGGTTTCGGAGTTGAAATCGGCGCGCTTCGACAGTCCCACCGCATTGTTCAAGGTTGCGGTCGCCGGAGCCTACATGCCGCTGCAACAGCTATTCCGTTCCGAAAATTTCCGGAATGTTCCGCAGCCGCCGGCCTTCGCCGATCTTGTCACTCTGCAACTGACCGAAGCGGAAGCCGTCGCCCGTATCCGCGCAGAAATTCCGAAACTGACTGAAATCGACGATGCGGTTTCCATCGCCGTGCGCGAACAGTATGAAGAAATGCCCTATCCGCGCTGGGTGAAAATGCCGGAAATCCCGCCCGCTCCCGCCGTCGAGCGCGACCTGAAATCGCTGTTTCCGTTCGCGGAAATCCAGCCACCCACACCGGCTGCGAAAACCGAAGTGCTGGTCGCGGGATGCGGAACGGGGCGGCAACTGCCGTTCACCACACGGTATCCGAATTCCAATGTGCTCGCCGTCGATCTCAGCCTGTCGAGCCTGAGCTATGCGAAGATGAAAATGGACGCGCTCGGCGAGAAGCGCATTTCATTTGGCCACGCGGACATTCTGAAACTTGGATCAATCGGCAAGAAATTCGATGTGATTTTCTCGACCGGCGTGCTGCATCACATGAAAGACCCCGAGGCGGGCTGGGGCGTTCTCGTGTCGCTCTTAAAGCCCGCGGGCTTCATGCATATCGGACTCTACAGCGAGCTGGCGCGCGCAGAAATCGTGAAGGCGCGGAAGGTAATCGCCGAACGAAAACTGCCGCCGGCGGCGGAAAATATCCGCAAGTTTCGCCAGGAGATCGGTTTTGGCGAATGGTCGCCGCTCAGCCAGGTCAGCGCGATGAGCGATTTTTTTACGCTGAACGAGACGCGCGATTTGCTGTTCCATGTGCAGGAACAGAATTTCACCATCCCGCGCATTGCGCGTTTTCTGGAAGAAAACAATCTGGCCTTTATCGGCTTCGATGTGTCGAGGAACACGTTGACAAAATTCGCGCAGGAGCATCCGGGCCGCTCATTGCTCGATCTCGATGCGTGGCATGAATTTGAGCTGGCCAACCCGGATACATTCATCGGCATGTATAATTTCTGGGTGCAGAAGCGGAAGCCGAACTAGTTGAAGCGGAATACCCGCGCCGCTGCCTCGAATTCCTTCAGCCGGAATTCGCGCCGCTGTTTGGCTCCATCGTCCCCGCCCCATTGGGAAATCTGCCAGTCCTCATCCACATGGGCGGCGGCCCAGGCCGCTTCCGGCGAGATCGCGTTGCGGGCGAGCGCGAGCGAAATCAACGCGGAGCCGGTGAGATTGGTGGCGCTGGCGAGTGCCGCGAGCTTGAACGGAACGGCGATTTTCTCCACCTCCGCACGGACAGCCGTGATGGCGGCCTTGTCCTGCTCGACGAAACGCAGGCCTTCACGGAGCTGAAACCGCGCGCCCAGTTCTTCGCGCGCCCAGTCCAGCACCGGATTCCATTTTTCGTTCTGCACGGCCACCAATGCTTCCGGTTCGCTGGCGCGGTAGCAGATCAGATCCGAACCGGCATATTTCACGACTTCGCCGATGACTTCGCTGGAATTATCGGCGACACGGTCGATGGCGATGTTCACGAGCCGCGTCAGCGGCATCCGCGTCGGGTCAATGGTTTCCACGACCGCCGCCCACTCCTCCGCCACCGCTTCCGCCAATGCACGTGATTGAAACGCCAGCGGCCGTTTCGCGGGCGTGCGGGCAGTGCGCCCGTCCAGTTCGAGTTGAAACACTCCATCGCGTTCAGCCGCGCGCGCTTCCTTGTAGAAGCGCTTCGGCAGCACCGGGCGCATCGCGCTCTGCGCCGCCTGCATCGGTCCTCGTTCGCGCTCCGGCATTATTGTTCCGGCGCTTCTTCGATCGGATCGAAGCGGCTGGTCTCGAAGCCGACAAGATTCCAGGTCTGCTGCATATGCAGGGGCAAAGGCGCGGTCACATCGATCGTGTCCTTCCCGTTCGGATGCGGGATCACGAGACGCCGCGCGAGCAGATGCAGCCGGTTCTGCAAGCCGCCCGGCAGTTGCCAGTCCTTGTCGAGATATTTCGGATCGCCGACAATCGGATGGCCGATCGCTTCGCAATGAGCGCGAAGCTGATGGGTGCGGCCGGTGACCGGCTTCAATGACAGCCACGCCAATTTTTGCGCGGCCTGATCGACCACCGCGTAATAGGTAAGCGCGTGGCTTGCGTCCTTGTCGCCGTGCTTGGCGATCTGCATTTTCTCGCCGTCCGGCCCGCCGCCCTTTGCAAGGTAGCTGGAGATACGCCCCTGCTTCGGCTTCGGCACGCCGGCGACGAGCGCCCAATAAATCTTGCGCGCCGATCTGGAGCGAAAGGTTTTGGCGAGCGTGGATGCGGCCAGCCGCGTTTTTGCGATCAGCAAAACGCCGGACGTATCCTTGTCGAGCCGGTGAACGAGGCGCGGCTTCACCCCGTTGCGGTCGCGATAGGCTTCCAGAATTCCGTCCACATGCCGCACCGTGCCGGAGCCGCCCTGCACCGCAAGGCCCATGGGCTTGTTCAGCACCAACACTTCGCGGTCCTCGTAGAGCGTGATGGACTTGAGAAAATCCGCATCGGAGTTTTTGCCGGATTTTTTTATAGCCGGCCGCTCGACGTATTCGCGCTTGTCGCCCCGCTCGCGGCCATTTTCAGCGTAGTCCGGTTTTTCTTCAGGCTTCGATCTCGTAAGCGGCGGCACCCGCACGCTCTGCCCGGCGCTGAGCCGTGTGTTTGTCTTTACCCGGCCGCCGTCCACGCGCACCTGCCCGCTGCGCAGCAATTTCTGCAAATGGCCGAAGGCGAGCGATGGATAATGCGCCTTGAACCAGCGGTCGAGCCGCATCCCCTCCTCGTCATCGACGACTTTCAGTGTGACAACGCCCATGATTCAGCCGAGCGAACGCACGAGAAAAAGGCCAAGAAAAATCGCGGCAAGCGACAACACCACCGAGCCGACCACATAGGCGATGCCCTGGGTCAGCTCACCGCGCTCCGCCAGCAGCGCGAAGTCGAGCGAGAACGCTGAAAAGGTCGTGAAGCCGCCGAGGATTCCGGTGGTCAGAAACAGCCGCAGGCTCTGGCTGGCGGCGTCCGATTTGAAGGCGAACCAGGCCGCGGCCACGCCGATCAGGAACGAGCCGATTACGTTGATAGCGAACGTTCCCCACGGAAACGACATGCCGAACAGCGATGCGGACAGGATATTGACGCCATGCCGGAGCGCCGCGCCGATGCCGCCGCCTAGAAATACGAGGAAAGTCGCGAGCATTGCCGGTTCCAAATTAAATGATGGCGAGAGGTAGCACCGTAAAGATCGCTTTGCCAGACCGCCACCAAGGACGCGCGGGCAGCACATTGCATTGACAGAAATCGAAATTGGTGGGGGAATTGCCGCGTCCACTTTTCCCGAGGCCCGGCATGACGCCCGTGTCCCCGCAAAGCGGCAATTTCAGAACCGCGATTTTTTTCGGCTGTAGCCTTTCATTGCTGCTGTGCTCTTCGTTCGAACCGCGAGCACAGGACAATCTGCGTCTGGCGCAAGCACCCGGAGAGGCAGAAACTCTTTCAGAGGGATGGGGAAAATCGAAAAAAGCCAAGACGAAATGGAAAGCAGCCAAGGCCAAGCAATACCCTCAAAAGGCGCAAAAAAGCGAGAGCCAAACAATCATGAAGACGGGCGGAGGAAAAGGCTGTCCTCCCGGCCAGACCCCTCTCGGAAGCGCGCGGCGCGGCGGTTGCCAGTAAAATTGAACTAAACGAACCCCGCAAAACCGATTGCCGCCGCCACCGCCAGCGCCCAGAGCGGATTGATCTTCGTAAAATAGGAGAAGCCCGCCACCGCCGCCGTCAGCGCCACTGCGACCGCGCTGATGTCCACCGCCTTCGCGATCAGATAGGCGGTGGCGCTGATGAAGCCGATCGTCACCGGGATCAGCCCGGCCTGCACCGCAATTCGCCACGGCGCATCCTTGAAGCGGTCCCACAGCCGGGTCATGAAATAGGTCAGCACGCAGGTCGGACCCACCATCGCCAGCGTCGCCAGCACCGCCCCGCTCCATCCCGCCATCTGCCAGCCGACCAGCGTCACAAACAGCATGTTCGGACCGGGAGCGGCCTGCGAGATCGCGAAGAAATCGGTGAACTGCTGCTCACTCAGCCAGTGATTGTTCTCGACGATCAGCCGGTGCAGCTCCGGAATGATCGAAGGCAATCCGCCGACTGTAATAAATGAAAGCAGCGCGAGATTGATGAGCAGCGTGCCGAACGCCGTTTCCAGTTTCACCGCGGCCTCCACCAGTAATAGGCGATGCTGACGGGCGCCAGAAACAGCACCGCCCAATAGAGCGGAATGCGCGCGATGCCGACCGCGACGAAAGCGATCAGGACGAAAGTAAGCGGCGACACGCGCCCGCCCCGCACCAGCGCCTCGATCATCTTCGCGGACATCGCGATCAGCAATCCCGCAGCACCCGCCGCGAGGCCCGCGAGCGTTCCGCGCAGCACCGGCACTTCGCCGTAAAGCCCATAGAGAAATCCGCACAGCATCATCAGCAACATCGGGAATCCGACGAGGCCGAGAAACCCGGCCACCGCTCCCGCAATCCCATGATAACGCGAGCCGACAATCACCGAGAGATTGATGATGTTGGGACCGGGCAGAAACTGGCAAAGCGCGAAGGCTTCGGCGAACTCTGCTTCCGTGAGCCAGCGCCGTTGCTCCACCAGCATCCGCCGCGCGAACGGCAGCACGCCGCCGAAGCCCGACGCAGCGATGCCGAGAAAGGCGAGAAACAATTCGGAGAGTGCTGGAACTTTAGGTGTGGCAACCGGAGCAACGGAATCAGTCATGCGCGTGAATATAGATGCGCATGGAACCCGCTCCTAGCGGACAAAGATTCGTTTGATCGCTTCAAGTTTGAAAGTTCCCGGAACTAAGGCGGAACCCGAGAGTTCCTTGCACACGCAACGCGCATTCGCGCTTAGCGCAATTAATCCCCATGGAGGCACGACCCAATGAAGAAACTTATTTCCGCGGCTGCCGCGCTCGCATTGATTGCGGGCATTGGCACCGCTTCCGCGCAGACCAAACCGCAGGATCAGAAATCGGGATCCGAAACCGCTCCCGCAAAGCAGATGCAGGGAACCGGCACAGGTACCGGCGTATCGAATCCGCAGGCCAAACCCGAAGATCAGAAGTCGGGTGGCGAAACTTCACCGAAGAAACAGAGGGAAGGAAACTAACTCATGAAAACGAAACTTTTGACGACGGTTGCCGCTCTCGCATTGATCGCGAGCCTCGGCACCGCTTCCGCCCAAGCCCCGTCGGCCCAGGACCAGCAGCAAGATCAGAAGGCCGGCTCGGCCACTTCGCCAGCCGCGAAGAAGGAAGGTGCGGCTCCGTCGCAGGCGCAGGGCGGCTCCGAGAAGCGTGAGCAGAACGGCGCCCGTCAGACCCAGTCGCCCCAGCCGGGCGGCGAAAAGCCTGGCAGCGCGTCCACGCAGGACGCTGAGAAGAAGGCGCAGCAGGGTAACCGCGAGAACACCCAGCAGCGTCAGGGCCAGACGCAGGACATGAAGAAGAAGGACAGCCAGGCTCAGGACGGCAAGAAGCAGAATGGTCAGGCCCAGACTGAGACGAAAAAGTCCGGGACTGAGGCCGCTGCAAAGGTGGAGTTGAACACCGAGCAGCGCTCGAAGATCAGCCAGAGCATCAAGACCCAGAACGTGAAGCGCGTGACGAACGTCAACTTCAACATCTCGGTTGGAACGCGCGTTCCGCGTAATTACTCGTTCTACCCGGTCCCGGCTACAGTGTTTGCCGTGGTCCCGGCCTATCGCGGCTATCTCTACATCCTTGTTGGCGATCAGATGCTCATCCTGCATCCGCGCACGCATGAGATCGTGGCGATCATCGCGGTCTAACTGCGATTTCCATCAAAAAGAAGGGCGGCCCTCGGGCCGCCCTTTCTTCATTGCCTCGATATCAAAAAATCAACGCACAATCGGCGAGGAGTCAGCGTTTGCTTTCGCCTGTTTCACGCGCATCGTCAAATTACGCTGGTCGATGATGCGGGTTTCGGTTGCCCGCGTATTGACACCAGCGAGCTGATCGAGCGCCGAAGGCTCGCGATCGGAGAATGGTGAAAGAGGGGTGAAGGGGATGATTGCAAACAGCGCAATCAGGAACACGGTGCAGGCCACCGGCTCGATTTCATCAAAAATGCTCTTGGGGGGATCGTATTTATTGTTCCACATGCCCCAATAACAGCGGAGCTTGCATCGGGTTCCTGCGGCATTTGGGTTATTTCCGCTCGGTCCGCAACTTGGCCCAATAGTCCATGCGTTTTTTCAGTTCCCGCTCGAAGCCGCGTTCCACCGGCTCGTAGAAATTCTGCCGCGGCATCCGTTCGGGAAAATAATTCTGCCCCGAAAAAGCCTCGGGCGAATCATGATCGTATTCGTAGCCTTCCGAATAGCCCTCCTGTTCCATCAACTTCGTGGGCGCATTCAGAATATGCTTTGGCGGCATCAGGGAGCCGGCTTCCTTCGCCGCCTTCTTCGCGCGGCCATAGGCGACATAGGAGGCATTCTATTTCGGTGCGGTCGCGACATAGATCACCGCCTGCGCCAGCGCCAGTTCGCCTTCGGGCGTGCCTAGAAAATCATAGGCATCTTTCGCGGCATTCGTGATGACGAGCGCCTGCGGATCGGCAAGGCCGATGTCCTCCACCGCCATGCGCACAATGCGCCGCGCGATATAGAGCGGGTTTTCGCCGGCATCCAGCATCCTCGCCAAATAGTAGAGCGCGGCGTCGGCGTCCGAACCGCGCACGGATTTATGCAGCGCGGAAATGAGATTGTAATGCCCGTCCTGGGATTTATCATAGATAGGCGCGCGCCGCTGCACGATCTCCATGAGCTGCTCGGCATTGAAGGCTTCGCCCTTGCGCGCCGCGCGCCAGATTTCCTCCGCGAGCGTCAGCACCGCGCGGCCGTCTCCGTCGGCGAGACGCAGCAATACCATTCGCGCCTCATCGTCGAGCGGGAGTTTCTTTTTCTCGATGAATTCCGCGCGCTCGATGATTTTTTCCAGCGCCTCGGGACCGAGCGATTTGAACACCAGCACCCGGGCGCGGGAGAGCAACGCCGCATTCAGCTCAAACGACGGATTTTCCGTGGTGGCGCCGACCAGCGTCACCGTGCCGTCCTCCATCACCGGCAGAAACGAATCCTGCTGTGCGCGGTTGAAGCGATGGATCTCGTCAACGAACAGAAGCGTGCCCTGCCCCATCTCGCGGCGGCTGCGCGCTTCGTCGAAAACTTTTTTCAGATCGGCGACGCCCGAGAACACCGCCGAGATCTGCTGGAAGTGCAGATTGGTTTCTTCCGCGAGCAGCCGCCCCATCGTCGTCTTGCCGGTGCCGGGCGGTCCCCAGAAAATCAGCGAGCCGAGCGAGCGCGTTTCCAGCATCCGGGTCAGAACGCCGTCCGGGCCGGTGAGTGCCTCCTGCCCGACGATTTCGGAAAGATTCGAAGGCCGTAATTTGTCGGCCAAAGGACGCGGCGCATCGCGATCCAGCCCCGCTGCTTCAAACAGGCTGGCGCCGCCTTTTTTGTGGGTCTTGCTCATCCGCGCAACGTGAAATTCATCTGCTGGCCGCCGCGCTGGAGCACGATGTTCCAGTTGCGGCCCGGTTTTCCGGCGATGCGTTCGAGGTCGCGCGTGCGGACTACTTTCTCGCCATTTACAGCGACGATGATGTCGCCACGCCGGAAGCCGAGTCCCTGGGCGGTTGAACCACTGGCGATGTCCACGATCACGACGCCTTCCGAGGCTCCGCCGAGCCGCAGTTCTTCGGCGAGCAACGGAGAGATATTGGCGACGCGCGCGCCCGCGAACAGGGAGTCCTTAATAACGATTTCATCGCGCGGCAGGTCCGGCGCCGTTTCCAGCTTTACCGAAACATTGCTGCTCTTGCCGCGCCGGTCGACGGTGACAGAAGCGCTGCCGCCGAGCGGGCGCGTGGCAAAGCGATATTCAAACGCATTCGGATCGTCCACAGGCGTGTTGTCAATGGCAACAATGAGATCGCCGGAGCGGATGCCCGCTTTCGCGGCGGGACTTTCCGGCGCAAGGCTCGCCACCAGCGCGCCGGCGGGGCGTTTCAGCCCGAGGCTTTCGGCAATGTCGGGCGTCACCGCTTGCAGTTTCGCGCCGAACCACGGCCTGCGCACGGCTGCACTTCCGCCGCGCGCGGAGTCCACCACGAGCCTGACCATGTTCACCGGAATCGCGAAGCCGATGCCGATGGAGCCGCCGCTGCGCGAGAAGATCGCCGTGTTGATGCCGATCAGGCGTCCGGACATATCCACGAGCGCGCCGCCGGAATTGCCCGGATTGATCGCGGCGTCGGTCTGGATGAAGAACTGATAATCGGAAATGCCGACCTGCGTGCGCGCGACCGCCGAGACGATGCCCTGGGTGACGGTCTGGCCGACGCCGAAAGGATTGCCGAGCGCCAGCGCGATGTCTCCGACCTCCACTGCGTCGGAGTCCCCCAACTCGATCAGGGGAAAACGCTCGCGCCCGTCCTTGATTTTCAGAATCGCCAGATCGCTGCGCTGGTCGCGCAACAAAATCTCCGCCTCGAATTCGCGTTTGTCCGCGAGCGAGATGCGGACCCGTTCCGCGTTCTCGATCACATGGAAGTTGGTGACGACGATGCCCTCTGCATCGACAATGACACCGGAGCCGAGCGAGCGCTGCGCCCGCTCACCCGGAATGCCGAAGCCCTGCCCGCCGAAGAACCGCTGAAAAAACGGATCGTTCATGAACGGGTGGCTCGCCTGCCGCGCGGCCTGCTGCGCATAGACATTGACGACCGCGGGCGCGGTCCGTTTCACGATGGGCGAAAAGCTGAGGCCGATTTCGGCGCGGGACGCCGGCACCCGCACTTGTGGAACATTTTGCGCCAGCGCTGAACCCGCGATGAGCGCGGTGGCTGCGAGTGCTGCGAATGTCAGATATTTCGGACCGGCCATGTCCGACATATAGAGGGGCGGAAGCGGCGGCAAAAGGGCCGCTATTCGACCGTCCAGCCTTCCGGCACGAACACCTTTTTAACGGCCATATCGACCGTCACCCGCTCCGGATAAATATAGACAAACCCGCCCGGCCCCGTGCCGGCGATCGGCTTCAGTTGCGCCTTCAGGCGGGAGGCGTCCTTGCCGGTGCAGGCCAGTTCAAGCGGCAGGATGTTGCGGGTGAGTTTGACCTTGGTCTGTTTGGCGTGAACACGGCCCAGCGCCTCGGTGCCTCGCTTCAGGTCGCAATTGGTGTCTTTCTGCTTGAGCGTGAAGGAGATTTCCTGGCCGGTGGCGCCGCCGGCAGGAACCGTGCCGTCGGTGACCATGACGCAACCGCATACCCCTGCCATCGCGAAGAAAACCGATGCCAGGTTGCGTGCTTGCATGGTGGAGGTCTCAGTTGGGGGGCAACTCTAGCTGAGCGTTCGGCGAGGCCGCTTCCCGCGCCACCTCATTGAGCTGGGCGTTGATCTGCGGGGACTTGGCGGTGTTGAACTCCCACTTATCCGGCAGCGTAACCATCTTCTTCGTCACATCGATCGTGACTTTCTGCGGATAATGGTACATCGCACCGGACGAAGCGTCGTAAATGCCGGAGACGGCACCGGTGGCAAGCCCGCTCGGCGTGAAGCCGATGGCGCCGCTGACGCCTTCCTTGCTGAGGGCGGGCTTCACTTCGGTGACGAATTTCGGCGGATTGCGGCCACCCACACCGATGCATTCGAGGTTCAAGGGATGCGGTGACTTCTGCACGACCATGCTCGGGGTGCTGCGGCTCACGCGGCCGAGAAATTCGTTATTGCGCTTGACGTCGCACTGCGCGTCCTGCGGATTGAACGCGAAAAAGATTTCCTGCTCGGTGCCGGTCGTGACGGTCGCACAACCGTTCATGAGCCCGACTGAAACGAGGATTGCCGCTACGCCTGCTATACGCATGAAACCGCTCCCCGGCCCTATTGTGCCAGAGAATGCGCCGGAGCGGAAATCCCTATCTTGGCGCGGAAGCGCCAATTTGCGGCTTGGTTACGGAGCCCGGCTCTTGTTAAAAAGCCGCTGCCAGCGCGGATTAGCGCGATTTTCGCAAGGCTGTCCCAAAACGAGGCAATCGCCGTCAATGCATAGAACGTCCGCGGCCAGCCACGGCGCAAATGCACAAACCCGCGCTCCGGGGTTGTTGGCCTGCACGGCCGCACTGCTCGCCGTCCTTACCCTTGCACCGTTTCATTCCGTCCATGCGCGGGAAGCCTTCGACCAGCAGGCAAGGCAGCAACTCATCGAGAAACCGGACGGGCTGCTTGAGCATGTAAAGAGCCAATACAACGACATCTCCATTCACAAGCGCCGGGAAGAAGTGACGATGTCGTTCCGGGTGAAGGACTGGCACTACACGGAGTCACGCACCAATCTGCGCGACCCGGCCGAATTGCCCCTGATGTATTCGCGCGCGATGACCGCCGCCGTTATCTATCCCGCCGCCCTGCAAAACATCCTAATGATCGGCTTGGGCGGCGGCTCGATCTCCATGTATTTATCGCGTTTTCTTCCGGATGCCCGGATCGACGCCATCGACATCGATCCCGCGGTGATCGATCTGGCCAAGAAATATTTCGGCATCCGGGAAACCGAGAAAGTCCGCTACATCGCGGCCGAGGGGCGGGCTTTCGTCGAGGCCGCCAGGGAAAAATACGATCTCATCCTGCTCGATGCCTATGATGGCGGCAATGTGCCGTCGCACCTGATGACCATGGAGTTTTATGCGCTGGTAAAAGAACGCCTCACCCCCGGCGGCGCGGTTGCCTCCAACCTGCACGATGGCACGAAGCTCTATGCCAGCTCGCTCCTGACCATGCAGAAAGTGTTCGGGGCAATCGAGCTTTACCCGAGCGGACGCGGCGAAGTAATCGCCATTGCCACCAACGGCCCGATGCCGGACGCCGGCGCGCTGAAAAAACGGGCCGAGGAAATTCAGCAAAAAATCCAGTTCAGGTATTCGCCGGTGTTTTTGCTGACGCAAAAAAACAGCAAGCCGCTGAACGCCAGAGGCGGCGAAATCATCACCGATGCGCAGGCACCAAAAGAGACGCAGGACCAATGAATGCAAAAAGCCCCGGGCCGAAGCCCGGGGCTTTTTAATGTCAGTTGCTGTTGCGATCAGAACTTGTAGTTCAAACCGACGCGGACGATGTGACTGGTGAAGTCAGCATTGACCGCTGCGCCATTCGTATAGAAATTCTGGTCGCCAAGATCGACGTAAAGATATTCGATCTTCGTGGTCCAGTTCTGGCTCAGCATGGTTTCGACACCGGCACCAACCGTCCAGCCGGTGCGCCAGTCGCTGCCCGAAACGGCGCCGCCGGTGGCTTTCACGTCACCGTAAGCAAGGCCGCCCGTGACATAGAAGAGCGAAGCGTCGGCAGTAAAGCCTGCGCGAGCGCGCAAGGTGCCGAGCCACTCAAGCTCGGTGCGAACCGGGAAACCCAGCGCGCCGCCGCCGTTGCCGCCTTCAATATTTGTCCAGGAAATATCGGTTTCGATGCCGAATACGCCCGCACCCTGCTGCCAGTTGTAGCCGAAGGTGCCGCCGACCAGCCAGCCATCCACGTCGAAGTTGCCGCTGGTAGCGCCCGCTGACTCATGACGGGAGTCGCCGAAGCCATAGCCCCCGGCGATACCGTAATAGAAGCCGTTCCAGTTATAGACCGGCACCGCATAAGGTGCCTTGTAAGCCGGTCTCGGCGTGCGCACCGGCATGTCGGCGGCGAAGGCCGGCGTAGCCACCATGGCCACCGCAGCCGCGCTCATTAGAAGTGCTTTCCGCATGATCTGATCCTCCCGTGTACCCACGATCAATCTGTCGTCCGGGCACTAAACGCCGGAACATGGCCATTTGTTGCGTGGAAAGTGGAAAGATTTGGCTGACTGTGGCCAAAGCGACGCACTGCTTTAGGCCTATTTCTCGAAACAAGGTTTCCGAAGACTAAAGTTGCGGAACCTGATGGAACTCGCGCGGAATGTGGCGGAACTTTCCCGAAACTGAGGCGTTGATAGCTGTCACTGACACATCCCCCCTGTGTCATATCCCTGCCCCAAAGAAAAACGGCGGCCCGAAAGGCCGCCGTTCCCATTCCGATTGAGTGAAAATCAGGCCGCTGTGGCCGTTTCCTTCGGCTTGTTCGCTTCGTGGCGGGCGATGTCTTCCTTGCCGCGCGCAGTCACATCGCGGTCCACAAGTTCGATCACGGCCTTGGCGGCGTTAACGCCGAAGCGGAAGCCGGACTTCATGATGCGGGTGTAACCGCCCTTGCGGCCCTTGTAGCGCGGGCCGATCACCTCGAAGAGCTTCTTCACCGCATCGAGATCCTTGATCTTGGAGATCGCGCGGCGGCGCGAATGTTGGTCGCCCTTTTTGCCGAGCGTAATCATCTTCTCAAAAATGGGGCGCAGCTCTTTCGCCTTCGGCAGCGTCGTCTCGATCTGCTCGTGCGTAATCAGCGACGCGACCATGTTCGCGAACATCGCCTTGCGATGCTCGGCGGTGCGGTTGAGTTTGCGGTGTGCTTTTCCGTGACGCATGACGTTCCCCTGGGCGAACCCGCCTCAGTAATGGTCCTCGAAGCGCTTGGCCAGTTCGTCGATATTCTCCGGCGGCCAACCGGT
>CAZUJE010000010.1:0-36769 GCA_964620215.1 uncultured Hyphomicrobiales bacterium | reverse complement strand
GTCGCGCCGTCCGGTGATGATCTTGTGCGGATAGGCCTGATGGCCAACGTCCCAGATCAGCCGGTCGCGCGGGGTATCGAACAAATAATGCAGGGCGACCGTCAGCTCGATCACGCCGAGCCCGGCGCCCAGATGCCCGCCGGTGACGGAAACCGCATCCACCGTTTCGCGGCGAAGCTCGTCCGCAACCTGCTTCAGCTTCTCGATGGGAAGCTTCCGCAGATCCGCAGGAAAGCGGATGGTGTCGAGCAATGGCGTGGTGGGTCGTTCGCTCACATTTGTTCCGTTTTTGATTGGCGGACCATCGTTACATCAGCCCATACGGGGCCGCAAATCTAAGACCCTTCAACCGGCGGTAAATTCCCTGTTCTCAGGCAAAGGTATGAATTCGATCTCGTCGCCCGGCACCTTGCCGAAGTGGCCCTGTTTCCATTCTTCCTTGGCCTGATCGATGCGCTCCTTTCGTGAGGAGGCGAAGTTCCACCACACATAGCGCGGGCCATCGAGCGGCTCGCCTCCGATCACAGCTACGCGAGCGGCGGTCAGCGCCTTCAGCGTGAGACGGTCGCCGGGACGGAATACGAGCAGGCGGCCATCCTGAAATTTATCGCCCTGAATTTCGATCTCGCCCGATACGACATAGACCGCGCGTTCGGTGTAGGCGGCGTCGAGCGGAATGGAGGTGCCGGCTTCCATGGAAATATCCGCCATCAGGGTGGCGGATGTTGTGGAGAGCGGCGAAGATTGGCCGAAGATTTTTCCGGCGACGACGCGGACGGTTTTTCCTTCGTCCTTGAAGACGGGCAGATCGCTGCTGCCGAGGTGTTTGAAACTCGGATCGATCTCCTCGTCCTTGCGCATCATCGCGCACCAGAATTGCAGTCCGTGCAACGGCTCGCCGCTCACGCGGTGGTCGGGTGCCGTGCGCTCCGAATGCACGATGCCCTTGCCCGCCGTCATCCAGTTCACTTCGCCCGGGCGGATGGCAACATCCATGCCGAGCGTATCCTTGTGGACGATCTCGCCATCGTACAAATAAGTCAGCGTCGAGAGCCCGATATGTGGATGTGGGCGAACATCCAGCCCGTTGCCGGCCTTGAATTCCGCCGGGCCGAAATGATCGAAGAACACGAACGGGCCGACGGTGCGGCGCTTGGCATGGGGCAGCGCGCGGCGGATTTCAAAGCCGCCGAGATCGACGCTGCGGGGGATGATGACGTTCTCGATTGCATCGCAGGCAAAGGTATCGCCGGAAGCGGGATCCTTGCCGGGGAAGAAACTCATACCAACCTCTGCGATTCAACGGACGGCTTTGAATAGATAAGCGCTGAATTGCGGTTTTCAATCGGCGTCGAGCGGCTCGGTGCCCGTGGGCTTGCCCGAGGCATCGCGCGTGATCTTCTCCACCCGCGCCTCGGCTTCGCTCAACAGCGTCTGGCACCGATTTTTCAGCGCTTCGCCGCGCTCATAGATCTTGATGGATTCTTCAAGGTCAACGCTGCCGCCTTCAAGGCGTTTAACGATTGCCTCAAGCTCGCCAAGCGCCTTCTCGAAGGGCAGCGCCGCGACGTCGGAATTATTCTTTGCGTCCTTCGCCATTTCCTTCAGCCCCGCATCAGCGCCAGCACATGCGCTCCGGTGGAACGCGCCAGCCCTTCCAGATCGTAGCCGCCTTCGAGTACCGACACCACGCGGCTCTTTGAATGTTTGTTCGCGACTTCCATCAGATTTTTGGTGGCCCAGGCGAAATCCGATTCCACCAGATTGATATTCGCCAGCGGGTCGCGCGTATGCGCGTCGAAGCCAGCGGAGATGATAACTAAATCGGGTGCGAATGAATCCAGACGCGGCAGGATCGCGTTATCAAATGCCGCCCTGAAGACTTCACCATCGTCCCCCGCGGACAGCGGCGCGTTGACGATGTTGTTATGCTCGCCGCGCTCCGTGCGCGCGCCGGTGCCAGGATAAAGCGGCATCTCGTGGGTGGAGCAATACATCACGGTCGGATCGTTCCAGAAAATTTCCTGCGTGCCGTTGCCGTGATGCACGTCGAAGTCGATGATGGCGACGCGCTCGGCGCCATGCTTCTTCTGCGCGTGGCGGGCGGCGATCGCGACGTTGTTCAAAAAACAGAATCCCATCGGCACCGCCGTCTCGGCATGGTGGCCGGGCGGGCGCATGGCGACAAAGGCATTCACCGCGCGGCCTTCCATCACTTCGTCCACCGCAAGCACTGAGCCGCCGGCGCCGCGCAAAATCGGCTCCCAGCTTTCCGACGACAAGGCCGTGTCGCCATCGAGCCGGGCGAGCCCCTGGGCCGGAACAGCGCTTTCCAGCGCCTCGACATATTCGCGCGGATGCACGCGGGTGATCTGGTCCATCTCCGCCTTCGGCGCTTCCATGCGCTTCAGTGGCTTGAAGCTCTCGTGCTCAAGCACCTTGTTGACCGCGCGCATACGGTCCGGCCGTTCCGGGTGGCCCATGGAAACCGCATGTTTCAGGGCCGATTCGTGACTTATCAGCAGTGTCGTCATTTCAGGTTCCCGTCCCTGGCCAAACTACGCGAGACAGCCCGGCTTCGCCACAACGCAGCGGCGCTTTATCCAAACCAAGATTCCCGCCCCGCCGCCGCCCGACATTCTCCCCATCAAGGCCAAGATCGGCTCGTACCCGAGAGCCTGCGGGCGAGGCCGGGGCAATCGTTAAGCAAGCGTTTACTATGTTGCGCCAGCCTCGGCGCAACACACCGAGGACGGTTCATGCGCCCGCTCTATCAGTCCATTGTTGCCGCAGGCTTCGCCCTTTGCGCGTTCGGCGCGCAGGCGGAGCCGATTCGCATCGTCGCTTATGGCGACAGCAACACGGCTGGCTTCGGCGTGGTCGAAGAGAACACTTATCCGGTCAAGCTCGAGCGCGCGCTGAAGGCGCGCGGCTACGATGTCGAAATTCTGAACAGCGGCGTTTCCGGCAACACATCCGGAATGGCGCTCGACCGTTTTGACGATGCGTTCCCGCAGGGAACGGACATCGCGATTGTTTTTCTCGGCCGCAACGACATGCGTTTCGGCGTGGACATCCGCCGCACCAAGCAGAATCTCGATACGATCGTGCGCAAGCTTCGCAAGCGCAATATTGAAGTGATCCTGGCCGGTTTCTATTCGCGCGATTTCTCCGACATCGCCGCCGCCCACAACATCACCTACTACCCGGACTTCTTCGAGGGCGTCGCGGTCGAGGGTGTGAAGCAGCCTAAATACGTTCTGTTCTGGGATATTATTCGCCACCTGAACGCCGCGGGTTACGAAGAAGTCGTCAGCCGCCTCAGCCCCGTCGTCGAAGTGCAGGTGCAGCGTGTGTTCTGCCAGCGGCTCGGCGATGCAATGATGTTCTACCCGCCCTGCAAGGAACTTGAGCGGATGGTGCAGGTTACCGGCTCAATCCAGCGCCGCTAATCTTTCAAGCCAGCGCCACGTCTGAAGTGAGCACGGAGCCTGCTCCGGTTGTTACCTGTTTCTCAAATCCGCCGGCACCCGTCGCAATATTTTCAGCGAAGAAACGCGCCACCGCGATGCGCGCCATGTTCTCCGCATCATCGCCACCCTGCTTGCGCGCAGCCAGCGCGCATTCGCCAAGATAGGCACCACCCGCGGCCAGACCGAACAGGCGGAGATAGGGTGTCGCCCCCGCTAGCGCGTCCTGCGGATTGCTTTTCATCGCCTTCAACATGAACTGCGAAGCGCGCTCCAGCGCCTCGATGCACTTGTCCATGCAGGCGGCATATCCGCCGAAGATTTCTTCTTTTCTCACGCCGATGCGGGTTGAAGTCTCGCGGTAGCCCGCGATCACGCGCTCCAGTGTTTTTCCTTCGGACTGGCCGATCTTGCGCATGACAAGATCGATGGCCTGAATTCCGTTGGTGCCTTCGTAGATCGCAGCGATGCGCGCGTCGCGATAATGCTGGGCGGCACCGGTTTCCTCCATGTAGCCCATGCCGCCGTGCACCTGGATTCCGAGCGAAGCAACATCGATCCCGCAATCGGTGGAGAAAGCTTTCGCCACCGGAGTGAGAAGATTTGCTTCCTCCAGCGCCGCCTCGCGATCGGCGCGGGCTTCCAGATGACGCGAGCGGTCGATGGCGTCGGCGTTCTTCAGACAGATCGCGCGCGAGGCCGCCGTCAGCGCGCGCATGGTGAGCAGCATTCTCTTTACGTCGGGATGTTCGATGATCGCGCTTGGTCCACTCGCAACAGAGCCGTTCGCCTTTCCCTGCCGGCGCTCGCGCGCATAACCCAGCGCCTGCTGATAGGCACGTTCGGCAATGGCGACGCCTTCGACGCCGACACCGAGCCGCGCGAGATTCATCATCGTAAACATGCAGGCGAGACCCTTGTTTTCCTCGCCAACGAGAAAACCGGTTGCGCCTTCATTGTCGCCATAGACCATCACGCAGGTCGGAGAAGCATGAATGCCCATCTTGTGTTCGATGGAAGCGCAGCGAAGATCGTTGCGCGGCCCGGGGGAGCCATCCGGCTTCAGCATGAATTTCGGCACCAGAAAGAGGGAGATGCCTTTGGTTCCCGCTGGCGCGTCGGGCAACCGCGCCAGCACAAAATGAATAATGTTCGGCGTGAGATCGTGCTCGCCATAGGTGATGAAAATTTTCTGGCCCTTTAAACGATAACTGCCGTCCTTCTGACGTTCGGCGCGCGTGCGCAAATTTGAAAGGTCGGAGCCAGCCTGCGGCTCGGTGAGCTGCATCGTGCCCATCCACTCGCCGGATACGAGCTTCGGCAGATATTTCTGCTTCAGGTCAGCGTTCGCGTGTTCCTGCATTGCCTCGATGGCGGCGGCCGTGAGCATCGGTCCAAGACCGAAAGCCATCGACGCCGAATGCCAGAATTCGACGCAACACATATTCACAATGGACGGCAGCCCTTGCCCGCCCCATTCCGGCGAAGCGGGCAGCGAATTCCAGCCGGCTTCCGACCAGGACTTGTAGGCTTCCTTCCAGCCCTTCGGCATGGTGACGACGCCGTTCTGGAACGGCGTGCCTTGCTGGTCGCCAATTCTGTTGAGCGGCGCGATCACCTCGCCCGCGAATTTGCCGGCTTCCTCCAGCACCTGCCGCACAAGCTCCGGAGACACATCGGCCAGCGCGCCTTTGCCGGAGAGCGCCTTCAGGCTCGTGCAATGCTCCAGAAAAAACGCAGCGTCGGCGACGGGGGCGCGATAGGTCATGTTATCTCCGCTGGGCGATGGCTTCTTGCGGCCACCCGCACTATGAGAGTGGCTTCGCTTTGCCAGACCGTCAATGCGGAAACATTGCCGAGCAAGCATTTGAACACACGCACGCTCAAAGCCGACAGCAAGGGAATCGCCGAAGCCGCGAAGACGCTCGTCGCGGGCGGTCTTGTCGCGTTCCCGACCGAGACGGTTTACGGACTCGGCGCGGATGCAACCAATGCCGTGGCGGTCGCGCGGCTATATGAGGCGAAGGGACGGCCGAGTTTCAATCCGCTGATCGCGCATCTGGCAGATGCTTCCGAAGCGAGGCGCATCGGCGTGATGAACGAGGCAGCGCGCCTGCTCGCGGAGAAATTCTGGCCGGGGCCGCTGACGCTTGTGCTGCCCGCCGCCGATACCTGTCCGGTCTGCGATCTCGCCCGCGCCGGACTTGCAACATTGGCTGTCCGGGTTCCCGGGCATGAACTGGCGCATTCGCTGCTCAAGACTGTTGGCCGCCCGGTGGTTGCGCCGAGCGCCAACCGCTCCGGTCATGTCTCTCCGACGCAGGCAGCGCACGTACTGTACGATCTCGAAGGCCGCATCGATATTATTCTGGACGGGGGAGCCACGCCGCTCGGTCTTGAATCGACGATTGTCGATTGCACCAATGAGCGCCCGCGCCTGTTGCGGTCCGGCACAATCACGCGGACAAGAATTGAATCCGCCCTTGGCTTTCCCATCGGCGATGCAAGCGAAACGATTTCCGGCAAGCCGAATGCTCCGGGCCAGCTCGCGTCCCACTATGCGACCCGCGCGAAGATCAGGCTCGATGCCAGCACCGTTAACCCGGGCGAGGCGCTGCTCGCCTTCGGGCCTGACCTGCCCGCAGGCCGCGATCCAGCCCGGACCCTGAACCTCTCTCCTTCCGGCAATCTCATCGAGGCCGCCGCCAATCTGTTTGGACACCTGCGGGCGCTCGACGCATTGGGCACCGGGACAATCGCAGTTGCGCCAATTGCGGCAACCGGAATTGGCGAGGCCATACGCGACCGGCTGGTTCGAGCGGCGGCGGCGCGTTAATATCGGAAAACATCAAGCAGGATGAATTCTCGTGGCAATCGTCAGAGCCGTTCCTTCTAACGCCAAAAAAATCAGCGCTGAGCTGCTCGACAGATTCACGGCGATTGTCGGCGCGAAATATGCGATCCGCGATCCGAAGGAGCAGGCACCCTATCTGCGGGAGGAACGCGATCTTTATTTCGGGCAGACCGCGCTGATCCTGAAGCCCGGCTCGGTCGCCGAAGTTTCCGCAGTCCTGAAACTCGCGAATGAAACGCGCACCGCCATCGTGCCGCAAGGCGGCAACACGGGTCTGGTGGGCGGCCAGATTTCGTTCGATGAAAATGCAATCGTTCTCAACACGACGCGGCTGAACAAGATTCGCGAAGTCGACACCGCGGCCAACACAATGATCTGCGAATCCGGCGTGGTGCTGGCCCGCGCGCAGGAAGAAGCCGCGAAGCACGACCGGCTGTTTCCACTGTCATTGGGCGCGGAAGGAAGCTGCACCATCGGCGGCAATCTCGGCACCAATGCAGGCGGCATGCAGGCGCTTGCCTACGGTGTCGCGCGAGATCTGATCCTTGGTCTTGAAGTTGTGCTGGCCGACGGGCGCATCTGGAACGGGCTGCGCAAACTGAAAAAAGACAATACCGGCTACGATCTGCGGCATCTCTTCGTCGGTTCCGAAGGCACGCTCGGCGTGATTACCGCCGCCGTGCTGAAACTTTTTCCCGCGGTTCGTTCGGTTGCAACATCCATTGCCGGGCTGAAAAGTCCGCAAGCCGCGCTTGAGCTTCTCAATCTCTCTCAGTCGCGGGTGGGAAATTTGCTGACCACGTTCGAAATCATGCCGAAGATCGGAATGCAATGCGTGCTCGACAACCAGGCCGGCGCGCGCGACCCGCTCTCCGCGAAGCATGAATGGTATGTGCTGCTCGAACTCACTTCGCCGATGCAGAGCGATTTGCGCGTTCTGCTCGAAGACATCTTGAGCGAAGCCGCCGAGATGGATTTTGTCGAGGACGCCGCCATCGCCGAAAGCGAGGCGCAACGGATTGCTTTCCGCAATCTTCGAGCGGGACTTTCCGAATATCAAAAGGCGCTTGGCGGCTCGATCAAGCAGGATTTGTCCGTGCCGGTTTCCGCCATTCCCGCCTTTCTTGAAGAGGGAATGGAAGCGGTGAAGAAACTGATCCCCGGCGTTCGCCCGATGCCGTTCGGCCATATGGGCGACGGCAATATCCATTTCAATTTTTCCCAACCGGAAGGGTGGGAACGGGAAAAATTCCTCGCGCGCTGGGAGGACGTGAACCGCGTGCTGCACGAAATTCTCGCGCGCTATGGCGGCTCCATTTCCGCCGAGCACGGCATCGGCATCCAGAAGCGCGAAGAGCTGCCGCATGTGAAGGATCCGGTGGAATACGAGATGATGCGTTCGATCAAAAAGGTTCTCGACCCGAACGGCATCCTGAATCCCGGCAAGGTTCTCTAATTAATGAGCAGCACGCCAAAGCGGCCTCAGATCGCGGCCAGCGCCGCGGTGTTCCGCGATGGCCGCGTGCTGATCGCCAAACGCGCGATGCCGCCGCATCTCTGGAGTCTGCCCGGCGGCCGCGTGGAAATGGGCGAAACACTCGAACAGGCGGCCGCCCGAGAAGTGATGGAGGAGACCGGCGTTGTCTGCGAGATCGCGGGCTTTGCCGGTCACCGCGAAATGATGCTGCGTGACGAGAGCGGCACCATCACCGCGCATTTTGTGATTGCCGCTTTCGCCGCTCGCTGGATCGGCGGCGAGGCAAAGCCGGGGCCGGAAGCCGCGGAAGTCGCATGGATCGAGCCTTCCGCCGTTTCGCAATATGAGACAACGCCGGGACTGGCGGAGATCGTCCTGAAGGCGCGGGAAATTCTAAACCTTTGAGACTTGCCGCTGCCATTTTTCCAGCGCATATCACGCGCGGAAAGTTGGGCCATGTTCCACCGCATCCTGCCACTCGCATTCCTCGCCGTCTTCCTGTCGATGTCCTCGCCGCTCGCGGCGCAGGATTTCTTCCGCTTCCTGTTTGGCCCGCCGCGCGGCGCGCCGATCGAGCCACCGAAGACCGCGCCCGCGGTTGCGAAGCCGCCCACCGCGAAAGAGGTGGAGGAAACGCCGCCTCCTTATGAAGGCGATATGTCCCGCATCGCGGAGATACTCGGCGCCCTGCACTATCTGCGCCCGCTTTGCGGAGCCGCGGAAAAAGAACGCTGGCGCGACGAGATGCAGGAACTCATCAACTCCGAGCAGCCGCCGGCGGCGCGGCGCGACCGCATGATCGCGAACTTCAACCGCAGCTATAACGCCTACGAACAGACCTACCGGACCTGCACGCCTTCCGCCGATCTTGCGATCAAGCGCTTCATCGATGAGGGCGCCAAGCTCTCGCGCGAAATCGCCACAAAATACGGCAATTAGCGCAAATGCCCGGCTGCGCGTTAACCTTCCTGAAAGGTGGCGCACGACGACCTTATTCCCTGCGCTAAGGTGATCTTGCCGGTTCCTCGCGGAACCTTGGAGATCATTGTTCGTGCGCCTGATTCCCCTACCTCTCTCTCTTGCCGACCGGGCAAGCGCCGGCTCCGAAGAGCAGCGCCGCGTGGCGCTCTCCTATCTTTCGGAAGCGTGGGAAGAAGCGCGCTTCGACGGCATCGACGGCGATTGTCTGGCGCAGGTAGCGCTGTTCACGGCGCTGCATGAACTGGTCTCGACTTACGGCGAGGATGCCGCGGCGCGCTTCGCCGACGGACTCGGCGCCCGTATCCGCCAGGGCGAATTCACCGTGCCGCCCAGCCGCCAATAAGCCAGCGGCTTTCTCCTCTCTCGCGTTGAGACCAAAGCTCGGCTAGATTCTCTTTCAGAGAGTCTCCAGCCATGTTTCGCATAGCAACTTTCCTGTTGGCGCTTTGTTTTACGCTGCCTGCGCTTGCGCAAGGCAAGGTGAAAACCGAAACGATTCCGGCACCGAAGACCTCCAAAGCCAATCCGGGCAAGCCTGCCAAACCCGCCGCCGTTCCCGACGTGATCCGCGATCTGTCCGTGCTGTCGGAGAAAGCGCGCAAGACACGCGAGCGGATTCTGGAAGCGGCCAGGACCGGCGACCCGGACAAGGTCGTCACCGTGATGCAATCGAACGAAGTGATGCCGGTATTCTCGTTCGGCGGCGACAAGGACGCGCTCGGTTTCTGGAAGTCGAGTTACCCGGACAGCGATGGCGTCGAGGTGCTTTCGATTTTGATCGAGATTCTGGAAGCGCCCTTCGTGCATCTCGACAAGGGAACGCCGCAGGAAATGTTCGTCTGGCCATATTTCTACGGCGTGCCGCTCGACAAGCTCACACCCGAACAAAGAGTGGAGTTGTTCAAGATCATGACCGGCGTTGACTACAAGGAGATGCAGCAGTTCGGCGCGTATATTTTTTATCGCGCCGGAATCTCGCCCGACGGCGTCTGGCATTTCTTCGTGGCGGGGGATTAGGCCGCTGGTTTTGGTTTCGGCTTCGGCTTCGCTTTCGGCGGGGGCGACGATGATGCGCCATCACAGCGCACATACACCATCGTGCCGTAACGGCTGACCACTTCAGGGTCGAGATACCGCAAGGTCATCATATTTGAGCCCGTAAGGATCACTTCACGATCGTTGGTCGTGAGTTCTCCCGCCGGACCGACATAATTTTTTCCGGTGGTGCCGCCTTTCAGGACAAGCTCCTGCGGCTCCGGATTATCGACCATGTGCATGACCACACCGCCGGTCGGCCCGCGCGCGATATTGTATGGCTGGCGGCATCCCTGCTTCGCCTGCGCCTCTGTGCGGGTGCGCGCGGTTTCCTGGTGATAGGAGGCGACACCCCAGCGGCCCACGAGCTGATCGGACATGATCGTCGGCGGGCGGGTGGCACCGGGAACATCGATGCCGGCCCCTTCCATTCCCGGCGGCGCAGCACAGCCGTTCAGGAAAGCGGCACCAGCCGCGAACAGAAAGGCAGCCGGCGCAAGAAAGTGCCGATCAGCGGATGGGCGGCGCATACTGAATTCCACCCTTGTCCCAGAGATTGTTGATGCCGCGCGGAATGCCAAGCTTCGATTCCGTGCCGACATTGCGTTCATAGACCTCGCCGTAGTTACCGACGTGGCGGATGATGCGCACGGCCCAGTCCCTGGTCAGGCCGAGGCCCGCGCCATACTCCCCTTCGGTACCGACGAAGCGCATCACATCGGGCTTCTTCGACGTCAATGCCTCGTTGATGTTCTTGGATGTTATGCCGAGTTCCTCGGCGTTGAGCATCGCAAAAAGGGTCCATTTCACGATCAGCATCCAGTCGTCGTCCTTCTGGCGCACGACAGGCGCAAGCGGTTCCTTGGAAATGACGTCGGGCAGGATCGTATGCTCATCCGGTTTGCCGAGCCGCAGACGCAGCGCGTAAAGCTGCGACATGTCCGCGGTCAACGTATCGCACCGGCCGGAGTCGTAGGCCTTGAGAACGTCATCAATCGTGGGGAGCCGCACCGGTTCGTATTTCATGCCGTTGGCGCGGAAATAGTCGCCGAGATTGAGTTCGGTCGTCGTCCCTTGCTGGAAGCAGATTTTGCTGCCATCCAGCTCCAGCCCGGAATCAACCTTTCGTGCCCGCGGCACCATGAAGGCCTGGCCATCGTAATAAGACACGCCGGCAAAATGCAGCGCATATTCAGTCTCGCGCGTCATCGTCCAGGTCGAATTGCGGGCCAGCACGTCGACCTTGCGCTTCTGGAGTTCAACAAACCGCTCCTTCGCGTCGAGCGGAACAAACGTTACTTTCTTTGGATCGTTGAAGATCGCCGCTGCGATCGCACGACAGAAATCGACGTCGAAGCCGGACCATTCAGCCTTGGGATCGGCGATCGAGAACCCCGGAAGCCCGGTGCTGACACCGCAAAGCAAGGCGTCGCGCCGGATCGTGCGCTTGAGTGTCTTGGTGTCATACCGTTCATAAGTAATGAACGCTGCGGTGACGGCGACGGCAATGGCGCAGCCGATGAGTAGACCCGAGCGAAATCCCAATTGCATGTTCTAAAGCTCCGGTGCGTGGCGCACGACAATCTTGGTGCCGACAGGAACGCGCTCATAGAGATCGACGATTTCGCCGTTGGCGAGGCGGAAGCAGCCGGAGGAAACCGCCTTGCCGATGGTCTGCGGCATGTTGGTGCCGTGGATGCGATAGACGGTGCTGCCTATGTAGAGCGCGCGGGCGCCCATCGGATTGCCGGGTCCGCCGGCCATGAAGCGCGGCAGATAGGGCTGGCGCTGGATCATCTCCGGCGGCGGGGTCCAGTCCGGCCATTCCTGTTTGCGCGTGATCTTGTGCAGACCGGTCCACTGGAAACCGTCGCGGCCGACGCCGATGCCATAGCGAAGGGCGCGGCCATTGCCCTGCACGACATAGAGGAAGCGCTCGGAGGTGTGGACGACGATGGTGCCGGGCTGTTCGTTGGTGCGGAAGAACACGGCCTGACGCTGCAACGCAGCCGGCAATCTTTCTTCGGCGGCGCTCGGCTCATAGCCGGGCTGCTCGTCGATTTCCATAACGCTGGGACGTTGGGCGCTAACGAGCGTGGCGGAAATGCCGACGAAGAGAACGGCAACGAGGCAAGCCAACCGCAACATGAGCAACTCCTGCGCGAACATTGGCTGGGGGCCAATTCCAAGCGGATTTTCGCCCGGGGCCAGATCAGACGCAACGGGGGAGATACTGTAGATTTTGAAGGGTTTGCGACGGCGCTTACGGCAGCGCTTCGAGAAAACGCACAGCCGCGCCTTTGCCTTGCGTCACCAGTTCGCCCTGCCACATGACTTTGTTGCCACGGATGAGCGTGCCGACCGGCCAGCCGGTCACAATTTTCCCGTCATAGGGCGTCCACTGGCTTTTTGAAGCGATCCAGGAGTTTTTGATCGTCTCCTTGCGCTTCAGATCGACCACGGTGAGGTCTGCATCATAGCCAACCGCGATGCGGCCCTTGGCGGCGATATTAAAGAGCCTCGCGGGACCGGCGCTGGAAAGATCGACAAATCGTTCGAGCGAAAGTTTTCCAGCCGCGACGTGATCGAGCATCAAGGGCACCAGCGTCTGCACGCCGGTCATGCCGGAGGGGCTGGCGGGATAGGGCTTGGCTTTTTCTTCCAGCGTATGCGGGGCGTGGTCGGAACCGAGAATGTCCACGATACCCTGCGTGACGCCGTGCCAGATTTTTTCGCGGTGGCGCGCGCCGCGCACGGGCGGGTTCATCTGCGCGCGGGTGCCGAGCCGTTCGTAACATTCCGGCGCTTCCAGCGTGAGGTGATGCGGTGTGACCTCGACGCTCGCGACATCCTTATGACCCGCGAGAAACTCTATCTCCTCGCCGGTGGAAATGTGCAGCACGTGAACGCGGGCACCCGTCTCACGGGCGATCTTCACCAGCCGCTGGGTTGACTTGAGTGCTGCTTCCTCGTCGCGCCAGACCGGATGCGAACGCGGGTCACCTTCGATGCGTTCCTTCTTGCGGGCTTCAAGGCGCTGCTCGTCCTCGGAATGAAACGATGCGCGGCGGCGGATCACTTTCAAAATCGCGCGCAGTCCCTCGTCATCCGGCACCAGGAGTTTGCCGGTGCTTGAGCCCATGAAAACTTTAACCCCCGCCGCGCCCGGCAATCTTTCCAGTTCCGGCAGGTCTCTCACATTCTCATGGGTGCCCCCGACGAAAAACGCGAAATCGCAATGCATGCGGCCGCGCGCGCGTTTCAGCTTGTCTTCGAGCGCGCTCGCGTTGGTGGTCAGCGGATCGGTATTCGGCATCTCGAATACCGATGTCACTCCGCCCATCACGGCCGCGCGGGAACCCGATTCCAGATCTTCCTTATGCGTGTTGCCCGGCTCGCGGAAATGCACCTGCGTATCAATGACACCGGGGAGGATATGCAGCCCCTTGCAGTCGATCGTCTCGCCGGCCGATGAGCCGGAAAGGTTGCCGATGGCCGCGATGCGGCCACCCTTGATACCGACATCGCGCGGGGCGACGCCGTCCTGGTTCGCGACGGTGCCGCCTTTCAGCAGAAGATCGAAGGTTTCGGGCATCTCGCCTTCTAGCTACCACTCACAAGAGCGCGCGATCCAGCCCTCCCGGTAACGCATGACACTTGCCCGCCAGGGTTTAGCGCCTTACCTCTTTGTCAAATGAGCAACAACGAGGACTTCATGCGGGCGATCCTGCTTCCCGGCCGCTCCATCCTGCGCGTAAGCGGCGAGGAAGCGGTGAAATTTCTCAATGGAATCGTGACCTCCTCGGTGGACAAGCTCACGCCGGGGCAAGCCGCCTTCGCGGCGCTGCTGACCCCGCAGGGGAAAATCATTGTGGATTTCTTCGTAGTGGCCGTCCCCACCGATGAGGGCGGCGGCTTCGTGCTGGATGTACCCGCTCCGCTCGCCGGTGAACTCCTGAACAAGCTGAACCTCTATAAATTGCGCGCGAAGATCGAAATTACCGCGCGGCCCGATCTCACTGTCGCGGCGGCAATCGACAAGGTGCCGTCCCAAGAGCCTGGCCTCGTCTTCGCCGATCCGCGCCATCTCGGCATGGGCTGGCGCATGGTGATGCCGGCGGAAGGCGCTGCGGAAGCGCTGAAGTCGGCGGGCATGACGCTGGAAGATGAAAAACTCTGGCAGGGCCGCCGCATCGTGCTCGGGATTCCCGAAGGCGGAAAAGATTTCATCTATGGCGACACCTTCCCGCATGAAGCAGACATGGATGCGCTGGGCGGAGTCGATTTTCACAAAGGCTGCTTCATCGGGCAGGAAGTGGTGTCGCGCGTGGAGCGCCGCGATACCGGTCCCCGCAAGCGCATTGTGCCGGTCGCATTCGAGAACGCGCCGACAGCGGGCGCCGAAATCAAGGCGGGCGACAAGCCGGCGGGCTTCATGGGATCGAGCGCGGGGCGGCTTGGTCTTGCGATGCTGCGGCTCGACCGTGTCGAGGAGGCAATGCAGGAAGGCGGTGAAGTGATCGCGGGCGGCGTGAAGCTGACGCTGCTGAAGCCGGACTGGATGCCGTTCGACGTACCCGGCGCGAAGGCGGGCGCGTTTTGAGCATCATCGAACACGCCGACGGAAAATGCCGCTGCTTCTGGTGCGGCACCGATCCGGTTTACATGGCCTATCACGACTCCGAATGGGGCGTGCCGGAATATGACGACCGCGCGCTCTACGAAAAACTCGTGCTCGACGGATTTCAAGCGGGGCTTTCGTGGATCACGATTTTGAAAAAGCGGGACAATTTTCGCCGCGCCTTCGACAGTTTCAAACCGGAAAAGATCGCGCGCTACGATGCGCGAAAGCGCGCGGCGCTGATGAAGGATGCGGGCATCGTCCGCAACCGCATGAAAATCGACGGAGCGGTTTTGTCCGCGAAGGCGTGGCTTGAGATTCAGGAGAAAGGCCCGGGCTTTTCCGAATATCTCTGGGGCTTCATGGACGGAAAGCCGAAGATCAACAACTTCAAGACGCGCAAGCAGATTCCGGCCGAAACGCCGCTCTCGCAGAAAATCTCCAAGGATTTAAAGGTGCGTGGATTCAAATTCTGCGGGCCGACCATCGTGTACGCCTTCATGCAGGCGGTGGGCATGGTGAACGATCATCTCGTCGCCTGCCACCGGCACAAGCCGTTGGCCCGCTGATGGTCTTCCGCGAAAAATCCCACCGCGCATGGCAGCGGATGATGTCGGGGCGCAGGCTCGACCTGCTCGATCCCTCGCCGCTCGACATCGAAATCGAGGACATCGCACACGGGCTCGCGCGCGTCGCACGCTGGAACGGGCAGACTTCAGGCGCGCATATTTTTTCGGTGGCGCAGCATTCGCTGCTGGTGGATCTCGTCGCACGCAAAAATTCGCCGAACGTAGACACGCGCTGGCGGCTCGCGATCCTGCTGCATGACGCGCCAGAATATGTGATCGGCGACATTATCAGCCCGTTCAAGGCGGTGCTGAAGGATGACTACAAAAAAGTGGAGTCGCGGCTCTTGCACGCGATCTCGCTCCGCTTCGGAATGCCCTCGCGTTTTCCCACGGGTCTCGTTTCGATCATCAAGAAGGCGGACCGCGCGGCGGCTTATCTTGAAGCGACGAAACTCGCGGGCTTCACCGAGAGCGAAGCGAAACGATTCTTCGGCCAGCCGCCCGCTCTCGACGCCGCCACAATCCGGCAGTATCTCACCCCCTGGGGAGCGGAGCAGGCGGAAAAGCGCTTCCTCAAACGATTCAAGGAATTAAGCCCGGCATGATCCGCGTCTGTTCGATCTCGCGTTTGCAGGAAGTCGTCGGCGGCTGCGGTGCGCGCCACGTGGTCTCGCTCGTGCGCGACGACGAACTGATTACGCGCGAGCGGGCACTGCTGGAAAAGCAGGGCATCGATGTCGCCAATCATCTCTGGCTGCAAATGGACGACATCGCCGACACGATCGACGGGCTGATCGCGCCGGGCGAGGAGCACGTGGAGAAGCTCGTGGATTTCGCGACGCGCTGGGACCGCGCGGCACCCATGGTCGTGCATTGCTATGCGGGCATCAGCCGCTCGACGGCGGCGGCCTTCATCGCAGCCTGCGCGCTTTCGCCGGATTGCGACGAGGCGGAGATCGCCGTCCGTCTGCGCGCGGCCTCGCCGACCGCGATGCCGAATTCGCGTCTCGTCAGTCTTGGCGATGCCTTTCTCAAGCGGAAGGGCCGCATGATCGAGGCGGTCAATCGTCTGGGAATGCCGAAAGTCGGCGCCTATGAGGCGGAGCCTTTTGAACTGAAGTGGGAATGAATTTTTCGGTCAAGTTGCGGTCTTAGTCGCCACCAATTCCCTGTCGATGCGAGGCCCACGCGATACCCAAAAAGAAACCCAGCATGGCGCCGCAGATTCCTGCGATCAGCCCCCAGATTGCGCCATCAAGCGCTTGGGGATGCTGGTAAGCAATGCTTCCTGCTGTTACTCCAACAAGAAAACCGATTAAGCCACCCCCGATGCACCCTAGTATCGCCCAACCGACAATCGATAAGAATTTCGCCATGTCGTAAAGCTACAATGAGATTCGTTGCGCATGCTAGCTTTGAATCTATGACCTCCCGCCCCTCGCCTCCCATTGAAATCGGACTGACCGCCGCGATCGTCGCGATCGACGGCGGCGCGCCGCAAATTCTGGTGGCGGGCGCGGGCCTGCCGACCGGCCCGTTCGATCCACTGAAGCACCGCACCTTCGACATCGGCCTGCGCACTTTCGTGGAAGCGCAGACGGCGCTCTCGGTCGGCTATGTCGAACAGCTCTATACATTCGGCGACCGGGGACGCCATGCGCGCGCGGGCGACACCGATCCGCACGCGGTGTCGGTCGGCTATCTAGCACTTACAAGATTGCCCGAAGAAGCGGACGCGCTGAAAGCCGCGGGGGCGCGCTTCGAGCCCTGGTACAAATTTTTTCCGTGGGAAGACTGGCGCGGCGGACAGCCGGCACTTCTCAATTCGATTCTGCCCGCGCTCACGGAATGGGCGAAGGCAAGCGCCCGCGAGCCGGACCGGCTGCCGCGCAAGGAAAGATTGCGGCAGGCCTTCGGCACCGACGGCACCCCATGGGACGAAGAGCGCGTGCTGGAGCGTTATGAGCTTCTGTACGAAGCGGGTCTCACGGAAGAAGCGCGGCGCGACGGACGCGAGGCGGCGCTGGCGCGGAAAAAATCCGCCGAGCTGGGCGATCCGATGCCGCTCGACCATCGCCGCATTCTGGCGACGGCCATCGCGCGGCTGCGGGCGAAACTGAAATATCGTCCGGTCGTATTTGAATTGATGGCGCCGGAATTCACGCTGACGGAATTGCAGAACACAGTGGAAGCCATCGCGGGGCGGCATCTGCACAAGCAGAATTTCCGGCGGCTGGTTGAATCCACGGCACTCGTGGAGCCGACGGGCGAGACATCGACCGAGACCGGCGGTCGGCCTGCGGCGCTGTTTCGTTTCAGGCGGGAAGTGCTGGACGAGCGGCCATCGGCGGGCGTGCGATTCGGCGGGCGTTAGCGAACCGCCGAACGTGGCAGATCGTAAAGCGGGACGTTGTCAGGCACGCGGTCGCCGACGCGAACCGGCGCGCCGCGATCCGCTTGTCCACGCCCCGGAGGCGCGCGATAGAGCGGCACGTCGTCGGGGATGCGGTCCCCTACTTTCAGTTCACGCGAAACCGGCGCGGCTTTCTGGGCAGGCGGATTCTTCACCTGCTCCTGCGGCGCGGTCACGGCTTGCTGCTGGGTTACGGCTACAGGCGGCTGCGGCGTTGCAGACGGTGACGCGGCGACCGGGCGGCCAACAGCCTGTGCATCCGGTTTTTCCTCAGCCTTCACGGCGACCGGCGGCTGCGCCGGCTGCGGGTTTTCGATTTTCGCCTCGACAGGCGGGGTTGGCGAAACGCGCGAGCCGTAAGTGGTGGGTTCGGATTTCGATGTCTGCACCGGCGCGGGTTCGGCTTTTTTTGTCTTGGCGGGCTTTGCCGAGCCGGGCGCCATCGTGATACCCGGCGCGACCTGACGGATTTCCTGCGCGAAAGCAGGATTGCTCAAGGCGAGCAACGAGCCTGCGGCCAGTAGAATTGAAATCCGTCCCATCGCACATGCTCCCGAACGCCAAACGCGCGTTCAGGGACAGAACGGTTGCGCGCATAAGTAGTTCCAGGAACCGGTCAGATTTCGATGTCGAGGCCGAAATCGAGGGCAGGCGCTGAATGTGTGAGCGCCCCGGAGGAGATCACATCCACGCCGGTTTCGGCGATCTTCGCAACGGTTTCCAGCGTGACGCCGCCGGAGGCTTCGAGGATGACTTTGCCTTTCGCCAGGCCGACAGCGGTTTTCAGTTTGCCGAGATCCATGTTGTCGAGGAGCACGACATCCGCGCCGCCGGTTTTCAGCACTTCGGCGAGTTGCTCGATGGAATCGACTTCGATCTCGACCTTCACCAGATGGCCGATCTGGCTGCGCACGCTTTTGAGGACGTTCGCGATGCCGCCCGCGACCGCGATGTGATTGTCCTTGATGAGGACCGCGTCGTCCAAACCAAAACGATGATTGTTCCCGCCACCGCAGCGCACCGCGTATTTTTCCAGAGCGCGCAGGCCGGGAATGGTCTTGCGGGTGCAGGCGATTTTCGCGCTTGTGTGCGCGACCTTTGCAACGAAAGCGGCGGTCAGCGTCGCGATGCCGGAAAGATGCGTCACGAAATCGAGCGCGACCCGTTCGCCGGAGAGAATGGCGCGCGCATTGCCCTCGATTTCCGCAACCGTTTCCCCGGCTTTCACTTTTGCGCCGTCGCGGATTTTCGAGGAAAATTTCACGGAAGGATCGAGCATGGCAAAAGCTTCAGCGGCGCAAGCAAGGCCCGCGACCACGCCTTCTTTCCGCGCTGAGAGTTTTGCTTTTGCCTTCTTTCCTTCGGGAATTGTGAGCGCGCTGGTGATGTCTCCCGCGCGGCCCAAATCCTCATCCAGCGCGCGGCGCACGCTGTCTTCAAGCACAAGCGGTGAAATGAAAGCGCCCGGCATGAGCAGATCGTTGCGCATCAGGCCGCCTTTGCCGTCGCATGCGCCGCCACGGCGCGAGCCTCATCCAGCGTAAAGAAACTACGAAGCGCCTGCGCGGGATCGGTATTCGGAAAATCGGAACGGAAATGCCCGCCGCGGCTTTCGGTACGCGCGTAAGCCGCCGCCGCGATCATCAAGGCGGAGGTCGCCATGCCGCGCACGACGGACGATTTCGCCCGCGCTTCCAGCGCGGAAATTTCCGCAAGCGCACGCGCAAGACCGGCGCCGTTGCGGATCACGCCGACATGCTCGCTCATCAGCAACCGGAGTTTTTTCTCGTCGCCAGCACTTTCCGGCTGTTCGGGAATTTTCGGCGTGGAGGATTTCGGCCAGCCATGCTGCGCCTGCGGCAGCGGCACGAGGCCGGTGATGTCCCTGGCGATGCGCGCGGCGAACACCACCGCTTCCAGCAACGAATTAGACGCAAGCCGGTTCGCGCCATGGGCGCCCGTGGAGGCGACTTCTCCTGCCGCCCACAAGCCATCCAGCGACGTCCGTCCGTTCGCGTCGGTGAGGATGCCGCCCATGTGATAATGCGCGGCGGGGGCAATCGGAATCGGCTGCTTCGCTGGATCGATCCTGGCGGCGCTGCAAGCGGCAAACACCGTGGGAAATCGTTCGGAAAATTTCTCGATCTTGCGGGCGTCCAAAAATGCGCCGCGTCCCGCCGCGATTTCCGCGAACACACCGCGCGCCACCACATCGCGGGGCGCAAGCTCGGCGGAAGCATGAATCGCCTGCATGAAGCGCTCGCCCTTGTTGTTGACGAGCGTCGCCCCTTCACCGCGCAAGGCTTCTGTCGCGAGCGGTGCCGGATCACGGCCGACATCGAGCGCGGTCGGATGAAACTGCACGAACTCGGCGTCCGCGATGATGGCACCCGCGCGGGCGGCGGCGGCAAGACCCTGCGCCTTTGCCTCGCGCGGATTGGTCGTCACGGCGAACAGTCCACCGGCGCCGCCGGACGCGACCACCACGGCGCGCGCCGGAAGCACTACGGCTTTTCCGCCGGAAGCGGAACGCGCATGGATGCCGGAGAGATAGCGGCCGTCGGTGAGGAAATCGTCTAGGATCAATCCTTCCAGCACGCGGATTGATTCCGTGCGGCGGACGGCGGCGACGAGTGCGGCCATGATCGCGGCACCCGCGCGGTCGCCCTGCACGCGCACGATCCTTTGTGCGGAGTGTGCTGCCTCGCGCGACAGCATCAGATGACCTTCGAGATCGCGGTCGAATGGCACGCCATATTGCAGGAGATCGGCGATGCGGGCGGAGGCCTCGCCCACCATCATGCGCGCGATGGATTCATCCACGATCCCCGCACCCGCGGCCAGCGTGTCGGCGAGATGGGATTCAATCGTGTCACCCTGCCCCACCGCGGCGGCGATGCCGCCCTGCGCCCAGGCGGATGACGCGCCTTCGCCGATGGGTGCCGCGGTGACGATGGTGACGGGACGCGGCGCCAGTTTCAGCGCGCAGAACAGGCCCGCGAGCCAGCCGCCGACGATAATGACATCGTCGATCCCGCCCCAGCTTTGCGGGGCGAGTTCTTCGGCTGTTCTGGGATCGTCGGACATTTGCTCGCTTTTTCTCCCTCTCCCCGCAAGCGGGGAGAGGGAAGTTTTGCGATCAGTTTTTGAGCTGCACCATCCGCTCCACCGCGCGGCGCGCGCGGTCGGCGATGGCGGGGTCGATTTCGACCTCTTCACGCAGGTAAACGAGGCTGTCGAGAATCTTCGGCAGCGTGATGCGTTTCATGTGCGGGCAGAGATTGCACGGGCGGATGAATTCGACGCCCGGCGTCTCGGAAGAAACATTGTCCGCCATCGAGCATTCGGTGACCATGACGACTTTCTTCGGCCGTTTGTCCTTGACGAAATTAATCATCGCGGAGGTCGAGCCGGTGAAGTCGGCTTCCGCGATTACGTCCGGCGGGCATTCGGGGTGCGCGAGAATCTGCACGCCGGGATCGCTCTCGCGATATTTGCGAAGCTCTTCCGCCGTGAAGCGCTCATGCACCTCGCAATGGCCCTTCCAGGCGATGATCTTCACCTTCGTCTGCGTCGCGACCCAGCGCGCGAGATATTCGTCGGGAATGCAGATGACGCGGTCCACGCCAAAGCTCTCGACCACCTGCACTGCATTGGAAGAAGTGCAGCAGATGTCGCTCTCCGCCTTCACGTCGGCGGAAGTGTTCACGTAGCTGACGACCGGCACGCCGGGATAGCGCTCGCGCAACAGGCGAACATCGGCGCCGGTGATGGAGGACGCGAGCGAGCAGCCGGCGCGAATGTCCGGGATCAGCACGACCTTGTCCGGGTTAAGTAATTTAGAAGTCTCGGCCATGAAGTGAACGCCGCCCTGGATGATGATGTCGGCCTTCGTCTTGGTGGCTTCCTTCGCAAGCTGGAGGCTGTCGCCGACAAAATCGGCCACGCAGTTATAAATTTCGGGCGTCTGGTAGTTGTGCGCCAGGATCACCGCGTTGCGCTGTTTCTTCAGGCGGTTGATCGCGGAGACATAGGGCGCGAAGAAAGGCCATTCGACCGGCGGCACGACGGTTTTGACGCGCTCATAGAGATGCGCGGTTTCCTGTTCGACCTGCTTGTTCCATTCGATTGAAGGCATCGGCAACACGCCGAGCCGCTTCGCGGCCTTGCCCGAACCGGGCAGCGGCGCGGGCGCCGGCACATGCGGCACCTTCGGAATGAACAACTCGACATTCGGGGTCGCGGTCATGGTTGCGGTCATTGGGCGTTCTCCAGTCCCCTCATTTTCCATCCTTTGCTGCCTATTTTGCTCGAATTGAGCATATCTGGCGGACAGAAAAGCCCGTTCTTCACGGGACGTGCCCAGACTTATTCTCGATCTGAGCAAAAGCTAATATAGAGCAAAACAATCTGCTTCGCTAGAGGGAGGCTTCAATCGCCATCATCGCTTTGCCTATCGTCCCTGCGGCACAGCGTTTTCCTCAACGCTGCTCGGGAGGCCATGCGCCAAACGGATGGCAGCGCAGCGCGAAGTCCCTGTTGGGTGCCATGCGCGGCTCAGATACATCTAAAAAAACGCATGAACCGGGTGCCGGTTGCGTCCGATTAAATCACATCGAAGGAAATCCCATGCAAGCCGAAGCCGCCAAGACCAATCCGAACTGGACGGCGCACATCCTTGTGCTCGCGGCCGGCTGCCTGATCGGCATGTTCGCGTTCGGCCCGCGCTCATCGACCGGCATGTTCCTGTTGCCGATGACGACGGAATTCGGCTGGGGCCGCGACACGTTCGGACTGGCCATCGCGATCCAGAATCTGGTCTGGGGACTGGGCCAGCCTTTTGCGGGCGCGGTCGCGGACCGCTTCGGTGTGATGCGCGTGATGTGGGTTGGCGCGATCTGTTACGCGGCCGCGCTCATCCTCATGGCGTACTCGTCAACGCCGGGAATGTTTCACCTTTCGGCGGGCGTGCTGTTCGGCTTCGGCCTCGCCGGATGCTCGTTCAACATCGTGATCGCGGCCTTCGGCAAAATTCTCCCGCCGGAATGGCGCGCGCTTTCCTTCGGCGCAGGCACGGCGGCCGGCTCCTTCGGCCAGTTCCTGTTTCCGCCGCTCGCCGCAGGGCTGATGCCGGTTGTCGGCTGGCAGAACACGCTGGTGGTATTTGGAATCGCGGTGCTACTGATCCTGCCGCTGTCGCTCGCCTTTGCATTGCGCGGCAAGAGCGCCACCGCCTCCTCCGCCAACACGCCACCGCAATCCATTGTCGAGGCGCTGAGCGAAGCGTTCCGGCATCCGAGTTACGTGCTGCTGGTGCTTGGCTTCTTCACCTGCGGATTTCAGCTCGGCTTCATCACGGTGCATCTGCCCGCCTATATCGCGGATCTCGGCCTGACCGCGACCGTCGGCGCATGGACGCTCGCCTCGATCGGCCTCTTCAACATCATCGGATCGCTTTCGTCCGGCGCGCTCACATCGCGGATGCCGATGCGCTGGCTGCTGGCGCTGATCTATCTCGGGCGCTCTCTTGCTATTGCGGGTTTCATCCTGTTGCCGGCATCTCCCACCACCTCGATCATCTTCGGCATGTCGATGGGGCTGCTCTGGCTCTCGACCGTGCCGCCGACATCGTCGCTGACCTTGCTGATGTTCGGCACACGCTATTTCGCGATGCTGTTCGGCTTTGTGTTTTTCTCGCACCAGGTCGGCGGGTTCCTCGGCGTCTATCTCGGCGGCATTCTGTATGAGCGGTTCGGCTCCTACGACATTGTCTGGTGGCTTTCGATCGCGCTCGGTATCGCTTCCGCACTCATCAATCTACCGATCAAGGAAAAGCCCGCGCCGCGTCCCGCGCAGGCTTCCGCATAAACCTTGCCGTGCTAGAAAAGGCACATGGCAACATTCAAAGCGGTATTGATCGAGAAGGCTGACGCGGGCCAGAAGGTTTCGCTCACCGATTTCGACGAAGCGAACCTGATGGACGGCGACGTCACCGTCCGGATCGAATATTCCTGCATCAATTACAAGGACGGCCTTGCTGTAACGGGGATGGCGCCGGTGGTGCGGCGCTGGCCGATGATCCCCGGCATCGACTTCGCGGGGGTCGTGGAAAGCTCGTCGCACAAGAACTGGAAGGCCGGTGACCGCGTGGTGCTGAACGGATACGGCGTCGGCGAAACGCATCTCGGGGGCTGGGCGGAAAAGGCACGCCTGAAGGGCGACTGGCTGGTGCCGCTGCCCGAAGGCATCAGCACGAGAGAAGCGATGGCGGTCGGCACCGCTGGCTACACCGCGATGCTCGCGGTGATGGCGCTCGAGCAGCATGGCGTTTTGCCTTCGAGCGGCCCGGTGCTGGTGACGGGCGCCGTGGGTGGCGTCGGATCGGTGTCGGTCGCGCTCCTGTCGAAGCTCGGCTACCAGGTGATCGCTTCGACCGGCCGCGCAACGGAAGCCGATTATCTGAAATCGCTCGGTGCGACGGAAATCATCGACCGCGCGGAGCTTTCCGGCCCGGCAAAACCGCTCGCCAAGGAACGCTTCGCGGGGGGCATCGATTCCGTAGGCTCGCATACGCTCGCAAACATGCTTTCGATGACCCGCTACGGCGGCACGGTCGCGGCCTGCGGGCTCGCGGGCGGCATGGATCTTCCGACCTCGGTCGCGCCATTCATCCTGCGCGGCGTGACGCTGGTCGGAATCGACTCGGTGCAATGCCCACAACCGCGCCGCCGCGAAGCGTGGAAACGGATTTCCACAGACCTCGACCGCAAGAAACTTTCGGCCATCACCAGCGAAGTTCCATTGGCGAAAGCCGTTGAGACTGCAAGCACCATCGTCAAGGGGGAACTGCGCGGACGTTACGCGATCCGCATTTCCTGACGGATTCGCTCTAAATACTTGACAAGGCGTGCCTGTTGCGGCGGTTTACGCCCACGAGGGGATTTTGACAGTGCTTCGCGCCGGGTTCATCGCTTCCGCCATGATGCTTGCTGCCTGTACCGGCGCGCAAGCGCAGGTTCTGTCGGCCGAAGCGAGCCAGGAATTCATCGCCGGCAAGTTTTTCTATTACAACTGCTTCGACGGAACGAGCGGCGCCGGGCGAATTTTCTCCGATGGCTCAGCCATCGGCACGCTGAAGTCCACGCGAGGCGCCAATGTCCGCAATGTCGCCCTCCCCGTTGGCACCATTTCGGTCAAGAACAACAAGATCTGCGCCAACCTGAAAGGGCTTTATTTCGAGCCCTGCTTCACGGTCACGAAGACCGGGGCCAACAGTTTTCGCGGCTCGATCAACGGCATGAGCTTCATGTCGTGCGAATTCAACGGCAGCCGCACCCAGGTTGCCTCGCGCAAGCGCAGCCCGCGCACCGGCGTACTCGCAGGCGCAGAACCCAAGCAGTAAATATTTTCCGCGAAGAATCCGGACGGAATGTCGCGCTTATCTGAATGGGCGTTCAGATCATGCTGCCTTGCAATAGACTGTAACGCAATTTGTCCCGTTCTGGTCCGGGAATTTGAAAGCGTTAACCCAAATTAAGCCGCTGGATTTGTTTATTAATCACTCAATTCCCGCCGTGATTGCAACGTCGTATTTAGGCCTTGTTGCAATGCGAAACGCGGAATACAAAAACGTGTAAAGGATGGAGTGACAGTGAACTCAAAAATCAAAACCTATGCGGCCGCGCTTCTGGGCGTCGCCACGCTCATTACCCCGGCACTCGCCGACAAGGTGCTGAACGGCTCTGAAGCTCAGAACCGTCTGCAAGGCCGCCGGTTCGATTTCGTCTGCATGGACGGCACTCAGGGCCGCGCCAGCTACGAGCGTTCGGGCTTTGCGACCGCCAGCTACCGGCTTGCCAATGCCGGCGAAACGGCTGTTGCACAGACCGACCGTGGACAGGTTCGCGCCGAAGGCGATGCCGTTTGCATCCGCTGGCAGACGCTGAATATGGGCCGTGAAGGCTGCTTCACGATGACCGAGCGTGCGCCCGGCAGCTATCGCATTGCGACCCAGGTGACTGGCCGCTGGTGCGATCTCGTAGAACGCCGCGGCAGCTAATCAATCCCGCTATAAAATTTAAAAAGGCGCCCGAAGGCGCCTTTTTTATTGTCCGGCTGAAACCAAGTTATCCGCCGTTACCCTTCTTGTTGCCGGCATCGGCCTTGGACGGTCCATCGTCCTTCAAGCCTTCTTTGATCTTTTCCTCGATCTTCGGCAGATCTTCCGGCTCCGGCTTCAGATCGCGCGCATGACGCCACTGGAAACCGGCCTCCAGCTTGCGGTCCACTTTCCAGTACGCATCGCCGAGATGGTCGTTGATGGTCGGGTCTTCCGGCCGCAGCAGCACCGCGCGCTCAAGCTCCTTGGTCGCGTCCTCGTAACGGCCGAGCCGGTAATAGGCCCAGCCAAGACTGTCGATGATGTAGCCGTCGTTCGGCCGCAGCTCGACCGCGCGGCGGATCATCCCGAGACCCTTGTCGAGATTCACGCCCTGATCGACCCATGAATAGCCAAGATAATTCAGAACCTGCGGCTGGTCCGGGAACAGCTCCAGCGCCTTTTCAAAATCCTTCTCCGCCTTCGGCCACTGCTTCGAGCGCTCGTAGCTGATGCCGCGGAAATAAAAATACGACCACTGCTGGCGCGTGGGCGTGGGCACCAGCGCGATTGCCTTCGAGTAAATGTCCGCCGCCGCCGCAAAATCCTTGCGCACGCGCAGAAGATTGCCGAGCGCGATGACAACTTCCATGTCCTTCGGATTCTGCTCGGCGAGCTTCTCCAGAATCGAGCGCGCCTCGTCGGTACGCTCCAGCGCATCGAGATTGAAGGCGCGCTGGATTTCGGAATTGCGTTTCAACGGCGAATTGGCGGGTACCCGGGCGAATGCATCGATCGCAAGCTCCGGCTTTTTCAGCGCCTCAAACAGATCGCCGAGCGAGGAAAGCGCCAGCGGATGTTCGGGCTGCAAGTAGAGCGCCAGCGTCAGATAATAAAGACCGAAATCCTCACCGCCCTGCCGCCCGAGTGCAGCACCTAGCCCGAAGAGGACCTCGGCGATGCCCGCATCCGCCGTGCGGATCAGCGGCATCAGCTTGCCGGTCTTCATTTCTTCAATGGAGGCCTCAACAAGCGGATGTTCCGGCAGCGTCTTTGCAAATTCGCGATAAAGCTCCATTGCCTTTTCGTTGCTCTCGTTGCGCGAAAGCCAGCGCGCATAGGCATCGACCGTGCGCAACGCATTCTTGTCCTGCTGGTAGGCGCGTTCCAGCCGGACGCCCGCGTCCCTCACGCGGCCGGTCATGTCGAGAATGAGTCCCGCGTGAAGATCCTTCAAGGCCGAATACCAATCCGGACCTTGCAGCTTGTCGAGGCTGTCCACGGCCTGCTTGATGTTCTTTTCACCCGCATAGGTCCAGGCGACGATCAATGCCGCGGTGAGATCGCCGATGGGGCCGCGCGTCGCGAACGCCAGATGCCCGCGGCTGTTCTGAAACTGCCCGCCCTTTGCCGAACGGATCGCCAATGCCGTGCGCGCGATGCGGTTGAGGCGGTCCTGCTTGATGAGCCGTTCCGCGAGCGGAAAGGCGGTATTGTAATCACCGCTGCCGAGCACCGCCTCGAATGTTTTTCCGAGCAATTCGGGATTGTTCGGGTCGGAGCGAAGTGCTGCCTTCAAATAATTCGCCGCGTCCGTCAAATCGCGGGACGAGCTGGCCAGCCTGCCCGCGAGATAGTTGCCGGAAGTCGAAGCACGGTAGCTCTGTATCTGTTTTGCCGGCGGCAGTTCGGCTTGCGCGACGGCCGGCAAGGAGAGGCCAGCGGCGATCAGCGCGGCGGAAAACGAACGGAGGGGCAGCTTCGACAAAACAACTCTCCGGATTGACAGGGATGGAAGAGAACGCCCATTGGCGACTATTGTTCAAGAACATGCCCGCTAATCGTGGCTCTCGCAAGGACGAAGCAGCTCCGGTTTTTCCCAGTCCCGCAAGGGTTTCCTGACCGCACCATCGAATATGCAACCGCTCAAAAGCAATGCTCCCGCCAAGGTGAATCTCACGCTGCGCGTGCTCGGCAAGCGCGCGGACGGCTATCACGAGATTGCGAGCGTGGTGGCGTTCGCGGATGTCGGCGACGAATTGACTTTGGAATCAGGCGGCGAACTAAAGCTGACGGTGAACGGGCCGTTCGCCGCGCAGGCCGGACCGGACGAATCCAATCTGGTGATGAAAGCCGCGCGTGCGCTCGCCGGCAAATTGCCGGGCATTCGAGCGGGGCGTTTCACGCTTACAAAGAATTTGCCTGCCGGAGCGGGACTGGGCGGCGGTTCCTCCGATGCGGCGGCGGCATTGCGGCTGCTTGCACAGGCCAACGATCTTGCTTTGGACGATGCCCGCATTTTCGACGCAGCCAGAAGCACTGGCGCGGATGTATCCGTGTGCCTCAATCCTCGCGCACGGCTGATGCATGGCGTGGGAGAAGTTCTCTCGGAGCCGCTCATACTTCCCGCCCTTCCCGCCGTGATCGTGTTTCCCGCGAGCCCACTTGCCACCGCGCCGGTGTTCGGCGCGCTCGACCTGAATAAAATTCAGCGGCGTGAAGCGCCTTACAAGCCGGATCAAATTCCGGGATCATTCGATGCGCTGATCGAATTTCTTCGCGATGAGCCCAACGATCTGGAAAGGACGGCGCGCAAATTGATGCCGGTTATTGCAGAAGCGAGCGCATTGCTGGCTTCCACAGCAGGAGCACAGCTTGTCCGCATGAGCGGATCGGGCTCGGCGGTGTTTACGATTTATAAAACGCGGGAAGAAACTGAAGCCGCCGCCGGGAAAATCAAATCGCAGAAACCGGATTGGTGGGTGCAGGCTGTGACGCTGAACTAGTGCGCACGCGCCACGCAGAAATCGACAACTTCGAGCAGCGCCTTTTTCCCATCGCTTTCGGGAAACAGCGCCAGCGCATCCTTGGCGATGGCGCCGTAATGGCGGGCGCGCTCGACGGTGTCCTCGATGGCTTTATGTTTCACGAGCAGCTCGGCCGCGTGCGTGAGTTCCTTGTCCGAGGTCTCGCCCGCTTCCAGCGCGCGGCGCCAGAATTCGCGCTCGTCGCCATTGCCGCGCCGGAACGCAAGGATCACCGGCAAGGTGATTTTTCCCTCGCGGAAATCGTCGCCGACATTTTTGCCGAGAGAGGCGCGGCTGCCGCCGTAATCCAGCGCGTCATCGACCAACTGAAACGCGATGCCGAGATTCATGCCAAACGAACGGCAGGCCGCCTGTTCCGAGGCTGAGCGCGACGCCAGCACCGGCCCGACTTCGCAGGCGGCGGCGAACAGTTCCGCCGTCTTGCCGCGAATGACCGCGAGATAAGCATCTTCCGTCGTGTCGAGTTTCTTCGCGGCGGCAAGCTGCATCACCTCGCCTTCCGCGATCACGGCGGCGGCTGAAGACAGGATCGCAAGGCAGCGCAGGCTCTCGACCTCGACCATCATCTTGAAAGCCTGCCCCAGAAGAAAGTCGCCGACCAGCACCGAAGCCTCGTTGCCCCAGACCATGCGGGCTGCCGCCTTGCCGCGCCGAAGCTCGCTCTCGTCCACCACATCGTCATGCAGCAGCGTCGCCGTGTGCATGAACTCGACGGCGGCGGCGAGCTTGATATGGCCGGCGCCCGAATAGCCGGTGAGTGCGGCGGTCGAAAGCGTGAGCATCGGGCGCAGCCGCTTGCCGCCGGAAGAGATCAGGTGGTTCGCGACTTCGGGGATCATCAGCACTTCGGAGCCCGTGCGCGACAGGATCATCGCGTTCACGCGCTCCATATCGGCGCTGGTCAATTTGACCAGCCGCTCGATCGACGGTTCGGACTGGGAGCCGAAAGATAGAACTTTAGCCAAAGGCGCTCCTTCAATTGGCTCACCATAGTAAGACATCCCGGCGTGGGGCAATACTCAAGGCGCCGCATGGCGTTTGCTACGGCGCGCTTCCGCCAATAGATTGCCCCGCATGCAGCAGCAGAAGCCCCAGCCGATTCGTCCCGCAGCGGACGCTTCCATCTTCACGGACCCGGCTTTGGGCGGGCGCCGCATCGCGGTACTCGTGCCTTGTTACAACGAAGAGGTCGCGATCACGCAGGTCGTCGCGGGATTCCGGAAGGCGCTGCCGTTTGCCACCGTCTATGTCTATGACAACAATTCGAAGGACCGCACCGTCGAGGTGGCGCGCGAAGCGGGCGCCGTCGTCGGCGTCGAGACGCGCCAGGGCAAGGGCCATGTGGTGCGGCGAATGTTCGCCGACATCGACGCGGACATTTACCTGCTCGTTGACGGCGACGCGACCTATGACGCGCCGAGCGCGCAGACGTTGATTTCCAAACTGGTCGCGGAAAATCTCGACATGGTGGTGGCGACGCGGGTCGATCAGGAGACCGCCGCCTACCGGCGCGGGCACCGTTCGGGGAATTATATTTTCACCACTTTCGTCGCCAAAATTTTCGGGCGCAGCTTCACCGACATTCTTTCCGGCTACCGCGCCTTCTCGCGCCGCTTCGTGAAATCGTTTCCGGCACTTTCAACCGGATTTGAAATTGAAACCGAACTCACCATTCACGCGCTCGAACTCGGCATGCCGGTCAATGAAATTGAAACTCCTTATTTTGCGCGGCCGGAAGGCTCCGCTTCCAAACTGAATACCTGGCGGGACGGCTGGAGAATTTCCATGACGATCCAGCGCCTTTACCGCAATGAGCGGCCGCTGGCGTTTTTCGGAATCATCTCCACCGCACTGGCGCTGCTTGCCATCGTTCTCGCAGCGCCCGTGATCGGCACCTATCTCGACACCGGCACGGTGCCGCGGCTGCCCACCGCGGTGCTCGCGACCGGCATGATGCTCGCCTCGTTTCTGGCGCTCGCTTCCGGGCTGGTGCTCGACACGGTAACGCGCGGACGGCGCGAGATGAAACGGCTTGCCTATCTCTCTCACCGCGCGCCGCAAACAATGGAACGGCGCTCCGGCTCATGACCGAACTTTTGCGCACCAACGACCCGGTGCTGATCTCGGCAATCGAGGCTTTGCTGAAAGGCGCATCGATCGAATATTTCGTCGCCGACCAGAATATGAGCGTGATGGAAGGCTCCATCGGCGCATTGCCGCGCCGCCTGCTTGTGAGCAGCGAAAAAATTTCCCGCGCGCGCAAACTCCTGACCGATGCCGGTCTCGCCAATGTCCTCCCGGCGGGCTGACAAAAAAACCGAATTTCCGTTCGCGGTCACCGACGATGCGTTTCTCGGCGGCAGGCTGAAATTGCTTCAGCCCGCGCGCGGGCATCGTTCCGGCCATGACGCAATGTTGCTGGCGGCGGCGGCACCTTCCAAAATCTGGCACGCGGTGGATCTCGGCGCGGGCGCGGGTGCTGCCGGACTGGCCTTGCTTGCGAGGGGTGCGGCGCAAAACGTGACGCTCATAGAGATCGACGCGGAGCTTGTAAAAATCTCCCGCGAGAACGCGGCGCGCAACGGTTTCAAGGACCACGTCCAAGCGGTACGCGCCAATGTCGGGAAAGTCGGAAAAGCAAACGGACCGAAACAGGTGGAGGCGGGCAGTGCCGAACTCGTCATCATGAACCCGCCGTTCAATGACCCGTCGCGCAACCACGCTTCTCCGGACAAGTCAAAGAAGAAGGCGCACTCGGCACCGGACTCCGACATCGGTCTGTGGCTGCAATGCGCTGCGCGTCTGCTGCGCGCGAATGGCCATGTCGTGCTGATCCACCGGCCCGAAGCGATCGTAAACATTATTACGGGTATGGAAGGCCGGTTCGGCGCGGCGGAAATCATTCCGGTGCATTCGCGGGCGCGCGGTCCCGCGATCCGCCTCATCGTGCGCGCCATCAAGGGGCGGCGCGCGGCGCCTGCTTTTCGTCCCGGCTTCGTACTCGCCAATGACGATGGCAGCCAGTCGAAAGCCGCGGAAGCCGTGTTGCGAGAGGGTGCCTCGCTCGATGAGGCCTGAGCATTACGGATTTGTGAGAATTAAATCTTCGTAAGGTGGACCGTCTGAACCATGCCGTTCAGCTTTGTTGTGATAGCCCTCTGCAATGACTATCTGAGTAGCCCGCCTCTTTCACACGAGGAAAAATGTTTCGCTCAATTTTAAAGTCGATTGCATCAATTCTTCCACGCTGGATGCGCCGCCGCCGCGCGCTGGTTCCGGTCGTGCGGCTTTCGGGCGTGATCGGAGTCTCCAGCCCGCTGATGCCGGGCATGACAATTTCGTCCGTTTCCAAGCAGCTCGATCAGGCATTCGGCTACAGCAGCGCGAAAGCCATCGCCATTGTCATCAACTCCCCCGGCGGTTCGGCGGTGCAGTCGCATCTGATCTATCAGCGCATCCGCTCGCTGGCGGAAGAGAAAAAGAAAAAGGTCATCGTGTTCGTGGAGGACGCCGCGGCTTCGGGCGGCTACATGATTGCCTGCGCGGGCAACGAGATTATCGCGGACGCCTCCTCCATCGTCGGTTCCATCGGTGTCGTGTCGGCAAGTTTTGGTTTCCAGAACCTGATCGACAAATTAGGCATCGAGCGCCGTGTTCACACCGCCGGCGAGCGCAAGGTGATCCTCGATCCGTTCAAGCCCGAAAACCCCGAGGACGTGAAAAAGCTGGAAGCGTTGCAAAAGGAAATTCACGACCACTTCATCGCACTCGTGAAAGAGAGCCGCGGCGACAAACTGAAGGGCCAAGAAAAAGCCCTGTTCTCCGGTGAGTTCTGGAGCGGAAAGAAAGCCCGGGAACTCGGGCTCGTCGACGAGATCGGCAACTTGCGCGACACATTGAGAAAACGCTACGGAAAGAAAGTGCAGACGCCCTTGATCGCGGCACCCACTTCGTTGCTGCGCCGCCTGCGCGGATCGACGACCGGACTGCCGGACACCAACTGGGCGGAATCGCTGATTTCGGCCATGGAAGCCCGCAGCCTGTGGTCGCGTTACGGACTATAATGGAGTCGGGAGTAACAACACCATGCCTCCGGTAATTGCCTGGGCTCTCGGTGCCATCGGCGCAATCGCGCTGGCGAAATTATTGGCGGCTGCCGGGCGCAAGGTTAATGCGGAGCTGGACGACATTCGCGGCGAGGAGCGGCTGCAAGAACGTCCCATCGAAAAACTGGAGCGCGATCCGGTGACCGGCGAATATCGCCCTGAAAAATCCTGAGCCATCGCCATGCTGCAAAAACTCGACCCCAACAGCTTCAAGACCGCGGCGCAGAGTTATCTGAAGCGTTCGCCCCGCAGGATTGTAATCTCCGCGATTCTTGTAGCCGCCGTTTTCGCACTGATAGCCGCTCTCTATTTCGGCACACGCGGGGAGAGCACCGCGTCGCTGCGCACCGAAGAAGTTACACGGGGCAGCATTGAGCGAACAGTCACCGCCGTCGCGCAGATACGGCCGAAAACCTTCGTCGATGTCGGCACGCAGGTTTCGGGACAACTGAAAAAAGTTCATGTCGAGATCGGCGACATCGTCGAGCAAAAAAAGCTGATCGCTGAAATCGATCCCGCCGTTTATCAGAGCAAGGTGATCGCGATGGGCGCACAGGTGGAAAACCTGAAGGCACAGCTTGCGCAAACGGAGGCGCAGCTTGTCCTCGACCGCGCGCGCAACGCGCGCTCGCAGCAATTGCTGACCACGAACGCGACCAGCAAGGACTCGGCTGAAGCAACCAACGCGGCGATGAAAATCACCGAAGCAAAGATCGATTCCTTCAAAGCGCAGATCAAACAGACCGAGGCGACGCTCGAAGGCGACATCGCCAATCTCGGCTACACAAAAATTTACGCGCCTATAGCGGGCACCATCGTTCAGCAGACGGCGTTCGAGGGTCAGACGCTGAACGCCAATCAGACCGCGCCGATCATTTTGCGTGTCGCCGATCTCGACACGATGACGGTATGGGCGCAGGTGGCGGAATCCGACATTCCGCGTGTGAATCCGGGCATGGCGGTTTATTTCACGACACTCGGGATGCCGGAGCAGCGCTTCAAGGGCATCGTCAACCAGATTTATCCGACGCCCGATGTGCTGAACGATGTGGTGCTGTATAACGTGCTGATCGACGTTCCGAACAAGGAACGTCTCTTGATGACGAACATGACGGCGCAGGTGTTCTTCGTGCTCGGCAACGCGGAGAACGTGCCGCTGGTGCCGATGGCGGCGCTGCTTCCTTCGCCGCGCGGCGGCGAAGGCACCTACACCGCCCGGGTGCTGACCAGTGACGGCGTCGTCAGGCGCCGGGTGCAGATCGGTATTGCAAACCGGCAATTCGCCGAAGTGAAAAGCGGGCTTGAGGTCGGCGACAAGGTTGTGGTCGGCGGCGACGAACCCGCGGCACCGAACCAGCAACGTCCGCTCGGCTTCCGGAAGCTCTGAACGTGAAACCCGTGCGCGCAGGCGAACTCGAAACGCGCAAGCCCGCGCAACAACAACGCGGCTCCTCACTTCTTGAATTGGACAAGGTAAGCCGTCTTTATCCGAGCGGCGAAACCGTGATCCGCGCGCTCGATGAGGCAACGCTGCGGATCGATGCGGGCGAGTATGTCGCCATCATGGGACCGTCCGGCTCCGGCAAATCGACGCTGATGAATATCCTCGGCTGTCTCGACCGGCCGACCAAGGGCACTTACCTCGTGGCCGGTCATGATGTTTCCACGCTTGATCCCGATCAGCTCGCCGCCTTACGCAGCCGGACATTCGGGTTCGTGTTTCAGCGGTTCAATCTTCTGGCCGACGCCACCGCGGCGGAAAATGTGGAAATTCCCGCGGTCTATGCCGGCACGCCCCGCCGCGAGCGCATGACCCGGGCGCGCGAATTGCTTGCGCGGCTCGGCCTCTCGGATCGTGTCGAGCACAGGCCGTCCGAACTTTCCGGCGGCCAGCAGCAGCGCGTTTCCATCGCGCGCGCGCTGATGAACGAAGCGCCCGTGGTGCTCGCGGACGAGCCGACCGGCGCGCTCGATAGCCGCTCCGGCGACGAACTGCTGAAGCTCCTGTCCGAACTGCATCAAAGCGGCCGGACGATTTTGCTGATTACGCACGACCCCGATGTGGCCGAACATGCGGAGCGCATAATCCGTATTGCTGACGGGCGCATCGTGGAGGACCGGCGCAAATCGAAGGCCGTGCCCGCGAAGGCCGGGAAGATTCCGTTCATCGATCTCGATGTGCCGAACCGGCTGCTGCCGGATTTTCTGGAAGCGGTGAAAATGGCGCTGCGCTCCATGCGCGTGAACCTGTTCCGCACCGCCCTCACCCTACTTGGTGTTGTCATCGGTGTAGCTGCCGTGGTCGCGATGCTCGCCATCGGCGACGGCTCGAAACAGCAGGTGCTGGAGCGCATCTCGGCGATGGGAACGAATTTGCTGGTCATACGACCCGGTGCGCCGCGCATTCGCGTCAGCGGTGACCAGGCGACGCTGGTTCAGGAAGACGCCGACGCAATCATGGATCTGCCGAATATCGAAACCGCTTCGCCGGAACGCTCGCAGCGCGCGACGGTCCGCGCCAACGGCATCGACGCCTACACGAACATCGCCGGCGTGTGGCCGGCTTACATCGTTTCCCGTGACTGGCCGATAGAGTCGGGCAGCATGTTCACGGACGCCGATGTTCGCGGTTATGTGCCTGTTGCGGTGCTCGGCAAAACCGTCGCCAACAATCTTTTTCCCGACATTCCCGACCCGACCGGAAAATATATTCTGATCAAGAATGTGCCCTACGAGATTGCCGGTGTGCTTGCGCCAAAGGGCGCCACCCCCTGGGGCGCCGATCAGGATGACAGTGTGCTCATTCCACTTTCGACCGGCTATATGCGGCTGTTCGGGCGGCGCTACCTGAATGCTTTATCGGTGCTGGTCACCGACGCCTCCCAAATCGGCGAAACCGAACAGGACATAAAGCGGCTGCTGATCGGCCGCCACAAGATGGAAGATTTCCAGATCCGGAATACGGCTTCGATTCTCGAAGCGGCGGTGGCGACCCAACAGACCCTCACGATCCTGCTCGGCTCGGTGGCGGCGATTTCGCTGCTGGTCGGCGGCATCGGCGTCATGAACATCATGCTGGTGAGCGTGACGGAGCGGACCCGCGAGATCGGCATCCGCATGGCGACCGGGGCACGCAGGAGCAATATTCTGCTTCAGTTCAACACCGAGGCGCTGGTGGTTTGCGGTATCGGCGGCATCGCCGGGGTGATGATTGGCGTCATGACCGCCTTGCTCTGCCGCGCATTCGGGATGGCAATTGTGCTTTCCATTCTGCCGGCAGTGCTGGCTTTCTCCTGTGCATTCGCGACCGGGCTGTTGTTCGGCTATCTGCCTGCGCGCAAGGCCGCGCACATGGACCCGGTGGCGGCGCTCGCCTACGAATAACGGCAACGCTTGATTTAACGGGCTCGCGTCCCTAGGGTCGTCGCGACTTCACTGCTTCGCCCATGACCGACAAAAATCCGCTCGACCCCACGCGCTCATTCCAGGGCTTGATCCTCGCGCTCCAGAAATTCTGGGCGGAGCAGGGCTGCGTGATCTTGCAGCCCTACGACATGGAAGTTGGAGCCGGCACGTTTCATCCGGCGACGACCTTGCGCGCGCTTGGACCGAAGCCCTGGAAAGCGGCTTACGTGCAGCCGTCACGGCGGCCGAAGGACGGGCGCTACGGCGAGAACCCGAACCGGTTGCAACACTACTATCAGTATCAGGTGATTCTGAAGCCCTCGCCGGAAAACTTGCAGGATTTGTATCTGCAATCGCTTGCCGCCATTGGCGTCGATGCCAAACTTCACGACATCCGCTTTGTCGAAGACGACTGGGAAAGCCCGACGCTCGGCGCGTGGGGTCTTGGCTGGGAATGCTGGTGCGACGGGATGGAAGTTTCGCAGTTCACTTACTTCCAGCAGGTCGCGGGTTTCGAATGCGCGCCGGTATCGGGCGAGCTTACCTACGGTCTTGAGCGCTTAGCCATGTATGTGCAGGGCGTCGAGAACGTTTACGACCTCAACTTCAACGGGCTCGAAGGCGACAAAAAAGTCACCTACGGCGACGTTTTTCTGCAAGCTGAGAAAGAATATTCGAAACACAACTTCGAACTCGCCGACACCGCGATGCTGTTCGAGCAGTTCAAGATGGCGGAAAGCGCCTGCACCAAATATCTCGAAGCGGGCTGGAAAGACGGTAGCCGAGAAGAACATCTGATGGCGCTGCCGGCCTACGATCAGTGCATTAAGGCGAGCCACGTCTTTAATTTGCTGGATGCGCGCGGCGTGATCTCGGTCACCGAGCGGCAGAGCTACATCCTGCGCGTGCGCG
>CAZUJE010000009.1:0-37468 GCA_964620215.1 uncultured Hyphomicrobiales bacterium | reverse complement strand
GGTTTTTCGCGTAGAGGCTGGACGCAGTTGCTGCGAGGCGTCCCGGCACATTGAGATGGCCGACGACCTTCACGCCGTTCACGTTCACGACTTCGCCGGGCTTCGACAATTCGACATTGCCGCCGCGTTCGACCGCGAGATCGACGAGCACGGAACCGGGCTTCATCGACTCCACCATCGCTTTGGAAACCAGTTTCGGCGCGGGCCGCCCCGGAATAAGCGCCGTCGTAATCACGATGTCCTGCTTGGCGATATGCGTGGCGACGAATGCAGCCTGCTTCGCCTGATATTCCTTGGACATTTCCTTGGCGTAACCCGCCGCAGTTTCCGCAGCCTTGAATTCCTCGTCCACGACCGCGACGAATTTCGCGCCAAGCGACTCCACCTGTTCTTTTGCGGCAGGACGCACGTCGGTCGCCGTCACGACGGCGCCGAGGCGGCGCGCCGTCGCGATCGCCTGAAGGCCAGCGACACCGGCACCCATCACGAATACTTTTGCGGCGGGGACAGTACCCGCCGCCGTCATCATCATCGGCATCGCGCGGCCATATTCCGCCGCGCCGTCGATCACAGCGCGATAGCCCGCGAGATTCGCCTGCGACGACAAAACGTCCATGCTTTGCGCGCGGGTGATGCGCGGGGCCAGCTCCATCGAGAAGGCGGCAATCTTCGCGTTCGCGATTTCGGCGAGCGCTGTTTCATTTCCGTAGGGATCGAGCATGCCGATGAGCAGAGCACCCGGCTTGTAACCGGCTAGAGCTTCCTTGGCGGGACGGCGCACCTTCAGCACCACGTCCGCATCCTTCACGGCATCAGCCGCGCTGCCCGCGATCTTCGCGCCGGCTGCGGTGTAATCGGCATCGAGGATACCGGCGTTCAGGCCCGCGCCCTTCTCAATCGTGATCGTGGCGCCCAGCGCAACGAGCCGCTTCACCGTGTCCGGTGTGGCGGCCACGCGCGGTTCACCCTTCTCGGTCTCTGCCGGTACGGCGATTTTCATGACTGGGCCTGAGCCCGGATGTTCAGGTGAGGAACAAGAACATCATCACCAGGATCGCGGTGACGATGATGATCGTCCACTTCGTGAGCCAGATGAAAAGATTATAGGTGGACTCATGCTCGGCATAATCGTTGCCGGCTGCGGTCGAGTAATTCGGAGAGCCGTGGTCGGCCATGATGAGCCCCGTCGCTGAAGTTTTGAACGGCTCAAGGCTTAGCGGAATCGAAGGCGGCGGGCAACGCGGAGGTTGCAGCGTTATGCCGCGTTTTCCAGCCCCACGGCGGCCAGCGCGTCCGTCTGTCGCGCCGAAACTTGGCTGACGGAAAATCGGCTGATCGCATTTTCAAATAGCTGGTGAAAGTTCAGCTCCGCCGCCAGATGCAGGAAAACGCCGCCAAGTCCGATAGCGGCGCGGTCCATCAGCACGAATTCGCGCGGGACCGTCACCGGCCCCTTCTCCCGCAGCGCCTGGTGCACCCGGAAAGCTTCGCGCCGGCCGTATTCACCGGGCTTCACCCCGTCCGCCACCGTGCGCACGCGGTCGTCCATCAGCGGGCCATAGATGAAACGCGCCCATATATTGAGAACGTCGATCAGATCGCGTGACAGATTCTTGAAGCCCCAGACTTCGTAAGCGCGGACCACGCGCGTCTCGTCGCCTTCAAGCAGCCCGCGATAGAGATCAACGACCCCGCCTACAAATTTCGGCGGAAAAATCCGGACGCAGCCATAGTCCAGCAGATTGATCCCGCGCGGCTCGCCCGCTTCCTCGAACGCGGTGTAATTGCCGAGATGCGGGTCGCCGTGGATGACGCCGAAGCGCGAGAACGGTTCCCACCATGCCTTGAACATCGCAACAGCGATTTGATTGCGCGCCTCCAGCGAAGCGCTTTTATATTCGAGCAACTTTTTACCTTCGAGCCAGTCGAGCGTGAGCAGCCGTCCGGTCGAAAGCGAAGGCCAGGTCGCGGGCACGCGAACTTCAGGGGTGTCCGCAAGCATGTTTTGATAGAGCGCCACATGCTTGGCCTCGCGGCGATAATCCAGCTCCTCGCGGATGCGCGCGCCAAGCTCCTGCGCGATTTCGCGCGTGTCGATTACCGGATCCATGCGCCGGTGAATCGCGAGCACCATGTCGAGCTGGCGGAGGTCCGCCTCCACCGCCGACTGCATATCTGGATACTGGAGCTTCACCGCGAGAGGTTTCCCGTCATGCGAGACGGCGCGATGCACCTGACCGAGCGAGGCGGCCGCCGTCGGCGCGTGCTCGAACGATTTGAATTTCGATTGCCACTCCGGGCCAAGCTCCGCCGCCATGCGCCGCTTTACGAAGGCCCAGCCCATCGGCGGCGCTTCGTTTTGCAGCTTCATCAGTTCGTTGGCGTATTCAGCGGGCAGCGCGTCCGGGATCGTGGACAGAAGCTGTGCCGCTTTCATGATCGGGCCTTTCAGACCGCCGAGCGCGGCGGCCAGCTCGATGGCATTCTTGCCGCGATCAATCGTGAGTCCGAAAAATTGCGCGCCGACAAAACGCGCGGCAATGCCGCCCATATTGGTGCCGACCCGCGCATAGCGTGCGGCGCGGGCGGAAAGGCGATTTCGTTCTTCGTCGGTTTCGTCAGCCATGATCGTTTTCTAATACGCGATCATGGCGGGATTACCCGGCGCGATCCAGCTCTTCGAGTTCCGTAATCATACGGTCGATCAGCCCGAGCCCGTTCTGCCAGAATTTCGGGTCGCTGGCATCCAATCCAAAAGGCTTCAACAATTCCGAATGATGCTTGGTGCCGCCCGCCGCGAGCATCTCCAGATAACGCTCGGCGAAGCCCTTGTCGGATTTCTCATAGACCGCATAGAGCGAGTTCACCAGACAATCACCGAACGCATAGGCGTAAACGTAAAACGGCGAATGCACGAAATGCGGAATGTAAGCCCAGAAGGTTTCGTAGCCGGGACCGATGCGGATTGCGGGCCCAAGGCTCTCGCCCTGCACTTCCATCCAGAGTTCGCCGATGCGGTCCGGCTCCACCTCGCCCTTCTTGCGCTCGGTGTGCAGCTTGCGCTCGAACCAGTAGAACGCGATCTGGCGCACCACCGTATTGATCATGTCCTCGACCTTCTGGGCCAACATGGCCTTGCGCTGGGTCTTGTCCACTTTCGCGAGCAGCGCGCGGAAGGTGAGCATCTCGCCAAACACTGAAGCCGTCTCGGCGAGCGTCAGCGGCGTCGATGCCATCAGCGCACCCTGCGGCGCCGCCAGCACCTGATGCACGCCGTGTCCGAGTTCATGTGCGAGCGTCATCACATCGCGCGGCTTGCCCTGATAATTCATCATCACATAGGGATGCGCCGACGGCACGGTCGGATGCGCGAAGGCACCCGGCGATTTTCCGGGCCGCACCGGCGCGTCGATCCAGCGCTTGTCGAAAAAATCCTGCGCGATCGACGCCATCCTAGGCGAGAACGCGCCGTAAGCCGTCAGCACCGTATTGCGCGCCTCGTCCCATGGAATTGTCCGCTGCTCCACTTTCGGCAGCGGCGCGTTGCGGTCCCAGTGATTGAGAAATTCGCGGCCGAACCATTTCGCCTTCAGCTTGTAATAGCGGTGCGAAAGGCGCGGATAGGCTTCGCGCACGGAGGCGACCAGCGCATCCACGACTTCGCGCTCGACGCGGTTGGACAGATGCCGCGCATCGGCGATGTCCTCGAAGCCGCGCCAGCGGTCGGAGATTTCCTTGTCTTTCGACAGCGTGTTGGTGATGAGCGAAAACAGCCGCAGGTTTTCCTTGAACACCTTGGCCAACGCATCGGACGCCGCCCTGCGCTTTTCCTCCTTCGGATCTTGCAGGAGATTCAGAGTCGGCTCGATGGCCAGTTCCTCGCCGTCCACCTTGAAACGCAGCGAGGAAATCGTCTCGTCAAACAGGCGATTCCACGCGCCGGTGCCAGTGACGGATTTTTCGTGGAAGAGCTGCTCGACGCGGTCCTCGAGCTGAAAAGGCTTTTCCTTCCGCACGTCCTCGACCCAAGGTCGGTAACGCGCGAATTTTTTGTCCGCGAGCGCCTTGTCGATCAGCTTGTCGTCGATCCGGTTCAGTTCCAGCGGAAAAAACAGAAGCTGCGAGGAAGCCGCCGTGATGCGCTCGCGGATGTCGCCGTAGAATTTCGCGCGCTTCGGGTCGGCGGTGTTGCCGGTGTAGAGCAGCCCCGCGAAGGAAACGAGGCGGCCGAGCAAGTCTTCGATGGCTTCGAAGCGCACCACCGCCGCATTTAATTTCTCGCCCGCGTCCGCGGACTCCGCGATATCCGCGAGCTTCCCCTTGTAGGCTTCCTCAAAGGCCGCGCATTCGGCCTCGCCCCTGGCGAGATCGGCCGCCACCTCGGGTGCGTCCATGCCTTTATAGAGATCGGCCAGATTCCATTCCGGCAGGTCGCCCAACTGGTCGTTCTTCAGGGCGGCGGCTCCGGCGGGGGCATGAAGTTTATGCATGTCGGGGGAAGGCTCCTTTATTCATCACATATTGTGTGCGCCGCTTGCGATCAATGTGTGGCGATTCAGATTCCGTTAACACCCGTCCCCGAGAGTGACCCGGAACGGCACAATTGCCGAGGGGTTTTGGAGGGGTGGATGTCCACGCGCGTACTCGTTGTTGACGACGATCCGGTGCAGCGGCGGCTCTTGGACGCCATGCTCACGCGCTTTGAGTATGAGCCGGTGCTGGCCGAAGGCGGCGAGCAGGCTGCGGCGTTGCTGGACAGCCCCGAAGGCAGGAATTTCGCCTGCGTGATCCTCGATCTCGTAATGCCTGACCTCGACGGCATGGGCCTCCTCGGCCGTATGCGGGAGCGCGGCATCGATATTCCGGTGATCGTGCAAACCGCCCAAGGCTCCATCGACACCGTGGTGTCGGCGATGCGCGCGGGTGCCACCGATTTCGTCGTGAAGCCGGTGGGCGCGGAGCGCATGCAGGTATCGCTGCGCAACGCAATCAACCAGGCAGCGCTCGCCGGCGAAGTGCGGCGCATCAGCAAGACCGCCAATGGCGGCATCGAATTGAAAGACCTCTCCACCGCCAGCCCGCGCATGCAGCAGGCGATGAAACTCGCCGAGAAAGCCGCAGCCTCCGACATCCCGGTTTTGATGGAAGGCGAGTCGGGCGTCGGTAAAGAACTGATGGCACGCGCGATCCGCGGTGCGGGCGAACGCAAGCACAAGCCGTTCGTCGCCGTGAACTGCGGCGCGATCCCGGCCAACCTTGTTGAATCCATTTTGTTCGGCCACGAGAAAGGCGCCTTCACCGGCGCCAGCGACAAGCAGCCCGGCAAATTCGTCGAAGCCGACGGCGGCACACTGTTTCTCGATGAGATCGGCGAGCTTCCGTCGGAAGCACAGGTGAAACTCTTGCGCGCCTTGCAGGAAGGCGAGATCGATCCGGTCGGCGCGCGCAAGCCGGTCAAAGTGGATTTCCGCCTGATCTCCGCCACCAACCGCGAATTGATCGAACAGGTGAAGGCAGGAAAATTCCGCGAGGATTTGTTTTACCGCCTGCACATCTTCCCGATCACCGTGCCGCCGCTGCGCGAGCGCATGGAAGACGTGCCGGGTCTGATCCGCAGCTTCGTCGCACGTTTCGCCGCCGAGGAAGGCAAGCGCGTGCGCTCGGTTTCCGCCGACGCCATGAAGATGCTCAACGCCTACAAGTGGCCGGGCAACGTCCGCCAGCTGGAGAACGCCGTATTCCGGGCCGTGGTGCTGTCCGAATCGGATGAAATCGGCGTTGCTGAATTTCCGCAGATCGCCGCGCAGGTGCCTGGCTTCGAATCCCAGGCCATACCCGCCATGCCGCAGGCGGAAAAACCGGAAGCGGCGGGCGAAAAACTGGTCCTGATCGATGCGTCTCCCGCTACCGCCCCGGTTGCCAGCGCCATGATCGGCGAAGCGCTGCCGCTGGTCGGTCCGGACGGGCATGTGCTGCCGATGGAAACCATCGAGGCCGAAGCCATCCGCTTTTCAATTGAACGTTACCGCGGGCGTATGACCGAAGTTGCCCGCCGTCTCAAAATCGGACGTTCCACCCTGTACCGGAAGCTCAAGGATATCGGGCTTGATCCGGGCCTGGAGGACGAAGAGGCCGATTCTACCTCCACGGGCGTCACATTGAAGTGACACCCTCCAGCCGTCCGGTGAAGCCGTAGGAAAGCGGCTTGATTAGAGCCGCCGGGGTCTGCCAATACTGCCGCATATCCTCGATATAAGCGGTTCCCGAGGCTTGGGAGGTTGGAATGAAGGCTCTGTTTGGTGCAATCGGAAAAGTCTTCTCCGGCATCGGTTACATTTTGAAAAGCCTGGCTGATCCGCGGATGGTCAAGCAGCTCGCCGCAGGCATCGCGGTCGTAGCGCTCGCTCTCGCTGGATACGTTTATTCGTCCGGTCACCAGAAGGCAGAGGCGACCGCCCCCGCAAAAACCGCGCAGGCCGTCGTTCCGCAGGGCGAACCTTCCGCCCGCGCGCCGGTCCGCCTCGCCGATACCGGCCAGTTCCCCGCCGAGATGATCGCGCAGGCCCAAAGATTGGCCAACATACAGACTCCGGAAGTGCGTCCCGCCGTCATGGCGCCGCTGTCCGCAAGCGATGTGAAGACTGTTCAACTCGCAACCACAACCGCGCCCGCGAACGATACGCCTCCCGCTCCGGCAGCGCCTTCGGTCCCGGTCGAGAAGCCGGTGGACATTTCGACACCGGTCACGCCGGCCACGGACGCCTCGAAACTCACCGGCAAGGATCTCATCAAGGTTCCTCTCTCCGCAAAAATTCCGGCTAACGACATCGGTATTGCCGAGAAGCTGCGCGAGATTCTCGCGGGCCAGCGTTACGACCGCCTGATCGATCGCCGCGAAGACCGCGCCGGTGTTGAAATCTTCTACCGCGACCGCGGCTTCGCCCCGCTCTGGATCGAGAACGGTCAACAGAATGCGCGCACGGAAGCAGCCATCAAGCATCTCCAGGGCGTGGGCGCGGACGCGCTCTACCCGCAGGATTATCCGGCGCCGAATTTCAAGGCGCCCGACGTGAACACACTGGCCGAGGCTGAATTGAAGTTCACGAATTCAGTCCTCGATTATGCCCGCCACGCCTCGACCGGCCGCATGCACTTCACGCGCCTCGATGGCGACATTCATTTCGATCTGCAACTGCCGGACCCGAACGACACGCTGTCGAAAATGGCGGCCACGGCGAATGTCGGCCCCGTCCTCGAGGCCTACAATCCGCAGCACCCGCAATATAAGGCGCTGAAGGCGAAGCTCGCCGAAGTGCGCAATCAGGCAGCCGAAGCCGAAGTTACCCGCATTCCGGACGGTCCCACGCTGAAGGCCGGCATGGACGACAAGCGCGTTCCGCTGCTGCGCAAGCGTCTCGAAGTTTCCGGCGACCAGAACGACACCAAATACGATAAGGCAGTCGCCGACGCTGTCGCCGCCTTCCAGAAGAAGAACGGCCTGAATGGCGACGGTGTCGCCGGTGCAGGCACCATTAAGGCGATCAACGGCCCCGTCCGCGCCAATCGCCTCGACACCATCATGGTGAACATGGAGCGCTGGCGCTGGGTCCCGCGCGATCTCGGCAGCCAGTATGTGATGGTCAACATTCCCGATTTCTCGCTGCGTGTGGTGAAGGACCAGCAGAAGGTCTGGGAGACGCGCATCGTCGTCGGCAAGCCGAGCCAGGCCACGCCGATCATGAACGGGGAGATGAGCCACATCACGGTCAATCCGACCTGGAACGTGCCGCCGTCCATCATCGCCAAGGAATATCTGCCGGCACTCCAGCAGGACTCGACTGCGATGACCCGCATCGGCCTCAAGGTCGAGCAGAACAAGGACGGCACCGTCCGCATCTATCAGCCGCCGGGTGAATCGAACGCGCTTGGCCGTATCCGCTTCAACTTCCCGAACAAGTTCCTCGTGTACCAGCACGACACGCCGGACAAGAAGCTGTTCGCGCACGACAAGCGCGCCTACAGCCACGGCTGCATGCGCGTGCAGGATCCGGCGAAATACGCCGAAGTGCTGCTCGGCATCGCCTTGCCGAACGAGAAGTACACGGAGCAAAAAGTCCGCAGCATGTACGGCAACCAGGAAATCACCATCAATTTCCCGAAGAAGCTGCCGGTGCACCTGACCTATCAGTCGGCCTTCGTGGATGACTCCGGCCAGCTCGTATTCCGCGACGACGTTTACGGCCGCGACGCACAGATGATCGCCACCATGAAAGAGACCAGCCGCAAGGTCGCCGACCTGGCGGTGCCGAAGCGCATTGCCTCCTACAGCCGCGACGAGTTGCGTCTGCCGAACGGCATGTCTTTCGGCGGAAACAACGACTTCTCCAACTTCTTCCGGAAGATGTTTGGCGGCCGCTGAAACCTGAATTTGGATTGGATAATGAACGGCCCGGGCCTCAAAACCCGGGCCGTTCCGCATTAACCCCCTTACGAGGGCCGGAACCCGAGGCACCACTTCGCCACAATCCGCCGGTACTTCTCGGCTTGGGGACGACACGGTAAACCGCCGTTAACCGAACCCGATAACACTGCGTTCACCATTCACCGGCGGGCGGCTAGCATCGCCGGATACGAAAAACGCAAACGGGTATTCAGTGGCATTTTCCGGCCTGGCACGAACTCTTCTCGGCTCCAGTGCACTCAAGCCGCTTGCGACAGCGGGCGCTGCCGCTTTGTTCGTATGCTTTGCATGTGAAAAACTGCAAGGCGTTGTCGCCAACGGCGACACCCGCACCCTCAGCTTCCACCACATCCATACCGACGAGCGCGTGAACGTCACGTTCAAGAAGAACGGCAAGTATGACGAAGGCGCTTTGAAGCAGCTCAATCAATTCCTGCGCGACTGGCGCAACGATGACGTCACGAACATGGACCCCCACCTGTTCGACTTGCTGTGGGAAATCCACCGCCATACCCGCGCCAACGGCCCGATCACCATCATTTCCGCCTATCGCTCCCCGCAGACCAACTCCATGCTGCGCGCCCGCGGCCGCGGCGTCGCCCGTTTCAGCCAGCACATGTCCGGCAAAGCGATCGATTTCTACATTCCGGGCGTCGAGCTTTCCGATCTGCGCGAGACGGGCATGCGTCTCCAGCGCGGTGGCATCGGTTTCTATCCGACCTCCGGCTCGCCGTTCGTTCATATTGACACCGGCGGCGTGCGGCACTGGCCGCGCGTATCGCCGGATCACCTCGCCCGCATCTTCCCGGACGGAAAGACCGTCCACGTCGCGTCTGACGGCCGCCAGTTGAGGGGTTACATGCTGGCGAAGGCCGAGATCGAGGCGCGTGGCGATCGTCCGGGCACGGTGGCGCTGGCTTCGCTTGGCGAGAGCGACAGCGAGGAGGAGACGCCGCGCGTCGTTGCCCGTCCCCGCATGGCCTCGGCTCCGGTCGCCATCAGCCAGATCAATTCAGGCCGCGAGGCTCCGGCACCGGCGAAACCACTGGTGGTCGCCTCCGCGCCCCCAGCCGCACCCGCAATGCCTGTCGCCCGTCCGAACAATCTCGGCGATGTGACCGCTTCCTTGCCGCGTGAAACGGAAAAGCCGCGCGAGCAGACGCAGGTTCTTGCCTATGCCGATACGGAAGACCGCCCGTCCGCGCAGTTCGGCCCAATCCCGATGGCGCATCAACGCCTCACCTTGCGCTACGAGCCGGAAACCCGCTTGACGCCGGCCGATCAGTCGCGCCCGCAAGCTCAGCCGCAACCTAAGCCGCAGCCGGTGGAAACCGCTTCGCTGGCGCCGCAGCTTCCAGCCCCCGCCGCGCGCCCTGCTCCGTCGCAAGCCCCGGCTGAAACTTCGAGCCATTCCCGGCAGACCGGCTACACGCCCTATGCCGATGCCGCCCGCCCGCCTGTAAAACTCATCCATGCCAGTTCGGTGCAGGACAGCGCCGAGCTTTATCATCCTGATGTCGTGAGCGTGCGCAGCCTTGTTGAACCGGTGCGCACAGCACTCCGCGTTCAGTTCGGCGACAGCTCGGTGACCGCACCCGCTTCGGTGAACTTCTCCGGTCCCGCGGTCGTGGCCTTGCGTGTCGTGGCGTTTGACCGCGGCGGCGGCATCATGGGCGGCTTCGCGAGCCGCACCAACTAAACTTCAGCCAAGCCCCAGCGCATCGCGGTAAAGATCGACGAGCGCCTCGTGCTCCACGCGATCTTCCTTGTCCTGCCCGCGCAGGCGCACGACCACGCGCAACGCCTTCACATCGAAGCCCGCGGATTTAGCCTCCGAATAGACTTCACGGATGTCCTCCGAGAGCACCTTTTTTTCTTCTTCCAGTTTCTCGATCCGTTCGACCAGGGATCTCAGTTGTCCCTTCGCGAAATTGGCGCCATCCGCCATCGCTATCTCCCGCGGCGATTTGATTGATGATTGTTATGAAGCGATCAGTGTTTGGGCTGCGATTTTTCGAACGCTGCCTTTTGGTCGGCACTCGCTTCTTTCTGGTTCAGCTTGCGCCAGTCGTCGTAAGGCATCCCGTAAACGATCTCGCGGCTTTCGTCCTTGCTCATGGGAATGCCCTTGGCGTCCGCTGTTTCCTTCATCCAGTTGGACAGGCAGTTGCGGCAAAAGCCCGCGAGGTTCATCAGGTCGATATTCTGAACATCGGCGCGACTGCGCAAATGTTCCACAAGCCTGCGATATACAGCGGCTTCCAGTTCAATGCGGGTGCGGTCATCCATCGCCATGGTTTTCGTCCTCGCCTCATGCCAAATTGCGGCCCCTCACCCCTTATCTGATCGCGAAACAACGCAAGCGCAATAGGCGAAGAGAACGATCCGCATGAAGACCGCCGAAGCGCGCGCCCTCCTTGAGAAAATCTACACGGCTGCGGTGGCCGCCGCGCATCCATCCACATGCTTGCCGCCGGCACTTCCGCCCCCGCCTCCGAGCGGGCGATTGATCGTGCTCGCCGCCGGCAAGGCCGCGGGCAGCATGGCCGAGACGGCGGAACGGTTTTATCTCGGCCAGCACAAATTTCCCGCCGGGCGCATGAAGGGCATTGCGGTCGCGCGGCACGGTTATGGGCGGCCGACGAAGGTCATTGAAATGATCGAGGCCGGGCATCCGGTTCCCGATCTCGCGGGAATCAAGGCAACGGAGCGCGTGCTCGGACTGGCGCGCGAAGCCGGTGAGAACGATCTCGTGCTCGTGCTGTTTTCCGGCGGCGCATCGGCGAACTGGATCGCGCCCGCCGACGGAATTTCGCTCGACGACAAACGCGCGCTGACGAAGACGCTGCTCGCATCCGGCGCGAATATCGGCGAGATCAACACGGTGCGGAAACATCTCTCGCGCATCAAGGGCGGCAGGCTTGCCGCCATTGCGGCACCCGCGCGCGTGCTGACCCTCGCGATCTCCGACGTGCCGGGCGACGATCCTTCGGTGATCGGCTCGGGGCCGACCGTGCCGGATATATCCACGCTCACTGACGCGCGCGCGATCCTCACCAAACGCGGCGTGATCGCACCGCCTTCGATTCTCGCCGCGTTGAATGATCCAAGCAATGAGTCACCAAAACCCGGCGACGTGGCTTTCGCAAATACGGAATACAAGATTGTTTCAAAACCCGCCGACGCGCTCGAAGCCGCCGCAAACGCGGCGAAACAGGCAGGGCTGGAGCCGGTCCTGCTCGGCGCCGACCTCGAAGGCGAAGCCCGCGAAGTGGCAACCGAACAGGCGGCACAGGCAGTTGCCCTCTCCAAACAAGGCAAGCGCGCCATCATTCTCTCCGGCGGCGAACTGACGGTGACGATCCGCGGCAAGGGCCGCGGCGGCCCTAATCAGGAATATGCGCTGGCGCTCGCCATCGCCCTTGAGGGCAAGGCCGGAATCTTCGCTGTCGCGGGCGACACCGACGGAACCGACGGCGGCGGCGGCGATGCAAGCGATCCGGCAGGCGCTTTCGTGGACGACACTACCGTTTCAAGAGCCAGAAAACTTGGCCTCGATCCTGCCGGTTTTCTTGCGGACAACAATTCCACTGGGTTTTTCGAGCGGCTCGGTGACCTTCTCTCTCCCGGCCCTACCTGCACGAACGTCAACGACCTCCGCGCGGTGATCGTTGACACATAAGGAACGCTGAGACGAAATGACGCCGAAAAAAGGAATGAACGGATTATCCAATATGGCGATAGGACAATTCGCTCGTCTCTTCGCATTTGCCGCGGCGCTCGCCACGCCCGTTGCCGCGCACGCCGATTTCAGGGTCTGCAATCAGACTCCAAGCCGCGTCGGCATCGCCGTCGGCTACAAGGAAGGCGATACCTGGATCACCGAAGGCTGGTGGAATATCGCGGCGAACGGCTGCGAGACATTGATTCGCGGTACGCTCGGGTCACGTTTCTATTATGTTTATGCGATTGACTACGACCAGGGCGGCGAATGGTCCGGCAAGGCTTTCATGTGCACGCGCGACCGGGAATTCACCATCAAAGGCACTGGCGATTGTCTGGCGCGCGGCTATAACCGGACAGGATTCTTCGAGGTCGATACGGTAGAACAGAAGAACTGGACGGTGCAGCTCACCGAACAGGGTCAGACTCCGGGCAAGCCTCAGTCGAGCATTCAGGGAAGATGATATGAGAAGGCAGCGCCGCACCAAGATTGTAGCGACGCTAGGACCGGCCTCTTCCGACGAAGCGATGATCGAAAAACTCTTCCTCGCCGGCGCGGACGTTTTCCGGATCAACATGAGTCACACGCCGCATGACGCCATGCGCGCGTATGTGAAGATGATTCGCTCGGTCGAGAAAAAACACAGCCGCCCGATCGGCATTCTTGTGGACCTGCAAGGCCCGAAGCTGCGGCTGGACACTTTCGCGAAAGGCAGCGCCGAACTGAAAGTCGGCGACCTGTTCGTGCTCGACGCCGATAAAACTCCGGGCGATGGCAAGCGCGTGCACCTTCCCCATCCGGAAGTGCTGGCGGCGCTTGAGCCGGGCCACCGGCTCCTCATCAACGATGGCAAGGTGCAGGTCACGGTCGTCGATGCGTCGCCAAACCGCGTAGTCACGAAAGTAACCGTCGCCGGCACCGTTTCCGACCGCAAGGGCGTCAGCCTGCCGGATTCCACCATCACCGTTTCCGCGCTCACCGTAAAAGACCGCTCCGATCTGGAAGCCGCGCTCGAAACCAACATCGACTGGATCGCGCTGTCTTTCATCCAGCGGCCCGAGGACGTGGCTGACGCGAAGAAAATCGCGCGCGGACGCGCCGCCATCATGGCCAAGATCGAAAAGCCGCAGGCGGTGAAACGGCTCACGGAAATTCTTGAGCAGGCGGATTCGCTGATGGTCGCCCGCGGCGATCTCGGCGTCGAACTGCCGCTGGAGGAAGTTCCCGGCGTGCAGAAACAGATGACCCGCGCCTCGCGCCGCGCCGGCAAGCCGGTGGTGGTCGCGACGCAAATGCTGGAGTCGATGATTAACTCTCCGGTGCCGACGCGCGCGGAAGTTTCTGACGTCGCCACCGCGATTTTCGAGGGCGCCGACGCGGTGATGCTGTCGGCGGAGTCGGCTGCGGGAAATTTCCCGGTCGAGGCCGTGCAAACAATGAGCAAGATCGCGGAAGCGGTCGAACGCGATCCGACGTATCATTCCATCATCAAGGCCCAGCATCAGGCTCCGGAAGCGACCGGCGCCGACGCCATTGCCTCCGCCGCGTGGCAGATCGCCGAGACGCTCGATCTCGCCGCGATCCTCTGCCTGACCAGTTCCGGCGCAACGGGCCTGCGCGTTGCCCGCGAGCGGCCGAAGAACCCCATCATCGCGCTCTCGCCGAGCGTCGCCACCGCACGCAGACTGGCGCTGGTCTGGGGCGTGCATTGCGTGGTGACGGAAGACGCGACCGATCTCGATGAAATGGTGGACCGCGCCTGCCGGATTTCCTTCCGCGAAGGCTTCGCGAAAACCGGGCAGCGCGTCATCATCGTGGCCGGCGTCCCGCTCGGCACACCGGGCGCCACCAACATGGTGCGGATCGCGTTTGTCGGATCGGATTCGGAAGAAGCGTCCGCGGATTAAATATCCCGGCCCTCGACCTTCACTTCGAGCTTCTTCATCATTTCCGGAATCGCGCGGATATGCGGGTTGACCGCGACCGCGCGGCGGAATGCTTCGAGCGCGCGTTTGTCTTCACCGATATCTCCGAAGATGATGCCGAGACCCGCCAGCGCCGTGTAATGGCGCGGCTCCCGCGCGACGACCACGCGCAAGTCAGCAAGCGACCGGCCCAAGTCCTTTTTCAGGTAATAGGCCGTGGCGCGCTGGGCATAGGCTTCGGTGAAATTCGGATACAGATCGACGACCGAGTCGAGCAGCTTGATGGACAGATCGTAGTCCTTGGCGTCGCTCACGGTCTTGGCGCGGGTCATCAGAAGATCGGCGGTGGCGCTGCCGGAGCGGGCAAGCATGGCTTCGATACGGTCCTCGATCTGGCGCGCCATCGTGGCATCGGGCGCGAGCTTCAGTGCCTCGAACAGCGCGTTCAATTGCGTGGCGGGATCGGGACGCGGTTTGGCGGTACGCTTCGGTTCGGGCTTTTTCTGCTGCTGCGCGCCGCGCCGCTCCTGAAAGGTCTGCGCGCAGGCGTTATCCACCGCCGCCAGCGCGACCACCGCCGCAAAAATCGAAATCAGGATTGGGCGTATCCGCATACGAATAAGTCTAGGCCGCGAAGCGGCCTAGTCAAATTCACGGATTGGAGAGTTCGCGAGGCGTGACGCGAGCCGCGTCAGCCGGGATCAACCCTGGCGGGCCTTGAAGCGGCGCTGGGTCTTGTTGATCACGTAAACGCGGCCCTTGCGGCGAACCAGACGGTTGTCGCGGTGACGGCCACGGAGCGAACGGAGCGAGTTGCGGATTTTCATGATTTTTCTCGTTTCGGCGGGGTTTATTGCGTCTCGCGGGGCCGAAGTCAAATCCGCTCGTCAGGATGTGGCTGGTGTGACGAGCTTCAGCCCGATCACGCCTGCTACGATCAGGCCGAGGCACACGAGCCGCAGCGGTTCCCTCGATTCGCCAAGCAGCGCCATGCCGAGAATCGCAGTCCCGACCGCGCCGATGCCGACCCAGATCGCATAGGCCGTGCCGACCGGCAGCGTGCGCAGCGAATATTCGAGGAACAGGATGCTGATCACCATCGCCGCCGCCGTGCCAACGCTCGGCCACAGCTTTGAGAATCCATCCGTGTATTTCAGGCCGATGGCCCATCCAATTTCAAACAACCCGGCAACGAAAAGACTGACCCACGCCATGGGGGTTCTCCTTGATGGAGGGCCGTCCCTCCGGTCTGGGATGAAGCCCGCGGCCGTCCGCGGGTGAAAGTGGTGGGCGCGACAGGGATCGAACCTGTGACCCCTACCATGTCAAGGTAGTGCTCTTCCGCTGAGCTACGCGCCCGCCATAGGCGGCAATCTCTTATCGGCTAGGGTTCGGGGGTGCAAGCGCGCCCCTTTGAATGCCTCAGGCCGCCAGCACCCGCTCGACCTCGTTCACGAGGTCTTTCAGGTGAAATGGCTTCGAGAGAATCTTGGCGTCTTTCGGCGCCTGCTTGGCGGCATTGAGCGCAACCGCGGCGAAGCCGGTGATGAACACCACTTTCAGGTCGGGATCGAGTTCCGTTGCGCGGCGGGCCAACTCAATTCCGTCCATTTCCGGCATGACGATGTCGGTCAGCAACAGCTCGAAGGGTTCCTCACGCAACCGTTCGAAAGCCGATTTGCCGTTGTCGAATGACACGACCTCGTAGCCCGCATTGGCGAGCGCCCGGACGAGAAAACCGCGCATGTCATTGTCGTCTTCGGCGAGCAGGATCTTCGGCATTATTGAGGCTTTCCCCGGCTATTCGGCCCGTTGGCCAATTCATGGTCACTATAGACACGATGGCAGGTAAATGCGCGGTGAAGGCGGAAAAGTCATTGTTGGGGCTTCCAACCGGCCTCCCGCCCGAGCAATATAAAGCCTAAGAAATCCCTTCCCCGGAGCCACCCTCCCTCCATGAGCATGCGTATTGTCCAGGATCTCGATCCCGCTTTCGAGGTGAAAGAGCCTGCGGCGCTCGAAGGGCCAGTGGTCTGCAACTCGCCCCATAGCGGCAGTTCCTACCCGGCTTCATTTCTCGGCCAGAGCAGGCTCGACCTGACGACGCTGCGGAAATCCGAAGACACATTCGTGGACGAATTGTTCTCCGATGCGGTCGGCTATGGCGTGCCGCTGATGCGCGCCCATTTCCCGCGCGCCTTTCTGGACGTGAACCGCGAGCCTTACGAGCTGGACCCGCGCATGTTCGATGGCCGCCTGCCGACTTTCGCGAACACGCGCTCGCTGCGCGTGGCGGGCGGGCTGGGAACCATTGCGCGTATCGTGGGCGACGCGCGCGAAATTTACGACCGCCGCCTGCCGGTGGACGAAGCGCTTGGCCGCATCGAGCTTTATTACAAGCCCTATCACCGCGCGCTGCGCGAACTGATCGTCAACGCCCAGCGGAAATACGGTTTGGCGGTGCTGATCGACTGTCATTCGATGCCGTCCAACGCCAACGGGCGCGACGATCGTCCGCGCGCCGACATCGTGCTCGGCGACCGCTACGGCACGAGCTGCGCGCCGCTGGTCACGGATGTAATCGAAGAAGCGATGCGCGAACTCGGCTACACGGTGTTGCGGAACAAGCCCTACGCCGGCGGCTTCATTACCGAGCATTACGGCGATCCCGCCTCGAATCTGCACGCGGTGCAGATCGAGGTGAACCGCGCGCTCTACATGGACGAACGGGAATACAAAAAGACCGGGCGCTTCGAGCAGCTGCGCGCGGATCTTGGCCGGGTGGTCGCCCGGCTTGCCGAAGTCAGCGCCCGGGGCATCGAGCCCATCCGCGACGCGGCGGAGTAAGCCTTCCAGCAGGATGCAATCTGAGGCTGCGCGCGCTGCGCCGCTGCTGATGTGACCCGGAAAAGAAAGAGGCCGCTTCGTTTGCACGAAGCGGCCCAAGTCTAGGGAGGAAACGCCCAAAGGAGGGCGGCGGTAACGCAACGCCAATCGCGTTATCGCGCTGCACAAAGATACATTGCGCCGCAAAATCCGCAAGACGGGTGTTATGTATTCCAAGCCGAAATCCCATGCGTTTTTTGCATAGGTAGAAGAGGGCTCTATTTTTTCGACCGGACTGAATCCCGCAAAGGATCATGCGCAAAAGCGTAGAATCCCATCGCAATCGACAGAATGAGCGCCTGGAAAGCGAACACCGCGCGATAGGCATCGAGCGGAAAAACGCCGCCGGGTGCGTCGAATAATCCCACCACCGCGCCGGTCAGCGATTGCATGGCGAACACGCCGCCCATCGTGCCGAGATTCATCAAGGTCAGGCCGCGGCCCACATAGCGCGGCGGAAACAGCGAACGGCCATGGGCGGTAATCAGCGCCGTGCAGCTCGCAAAAAATCCGAACACCACGAACCAGAACAGCAACCCCGTCTCGCTCGGTTTTCCCACCACCGCGATCCAGATCAGCGAAAGCACCGTGATCGCCCCGCCGATCAGCGTCGGCCGCTTGTAGCCGCCGAAAAACCGGTCCAGCGGCCCCCACGCGGCGCTGGAAAGGAGATGCACCGTCGCCAGCACGAACAGCACCTCGCCGCGGCGCGCCAGATCGTAGCCATAGACATGCGCGAGATAGGGACCGGCCCACAGGCCGAACAGGGTGAGAAAGGTTGCGTAACCCACGAACTGCATCGCGATGACGGGCAGAAAAGACCGCACCTTCACGACTTCGGCCAGCCCGAGAAAACTTTCGCGGAAGCTTTCCGAGGTGTTTGGCTTTTCCTTCCCCGGCGGATAATCGCGCGCGACGATGAACATGAACAATCCGATCAGCGCCGCGATCCCCGCCGTCACCAGAAAACTTCCGCGCCAGCCGATCGCCGCCGTCGCATAGGCAAGCGGCGCCGTCGCCGCGAGAACGCCGAGGCCGGAAAAGCCGAGCTGGATTCCGGCCAGCGTCGAGAACCGCTCCGGCGGAAACCAGCGGCTGTAAATCGTCAGCGGCCCCATGAAAAAGCTCGCGCAGCCCACCCCCGTCAGGATGCGTGCGAAAGCAAGCATCGCCGGCGATGTGGCTGTCGCGAACAGGATCACGCCGATAACAGTCACGCCCATCGACACCGACATCGCAAGCCGCGGACCCCAGCGGTCGATGGCAATGCCCAAAGGAATTTGCGCGCCCGCAAAGCCGAGAAAAAACGCACTCGATAAAAAACCGAGCTGGACCGCGCTCATGCCGAGATCGCGGGCAAGGTCAGGGGCGAGCACCCCGATGGAATTGCGGATAAACTGGCTGACGATGTGAACCACGCACATCGCGGCAACCAGCAGGACCAGAGAACTTGTGCGGATTTCCGGCGTGACGGCACCGGGGCCGGCCTTGGACATGCTTCCTCCGAGCCCGCGCTCTTGCCGGCGCGGCTGAATCTGAGTGCCATGCAGCCGGTGTTGCGGCAACCTTGCGCCGCGCGCGGGAGCGTTGCCGCTGCTGCATGGCGGAATATTCAGTGGAGCATGATCCTTTCCGAAAACCGGACTCCACTTTTCGGGATCATGCTTTATGACAGAGCGGCGGCGGAGAAATCCCATGACGGCGGTCGATTTCGCGAGCTTTGTCGAAAAGCTTGCCAAGGTGGCGGGTGACGCGATTCGCCCGTTTTTCCGCACGGCGATCAGCGTCGAGAACAAGAGCAAGCTCGGAGCCTTCGATCCCGTGACCGAAGCCGACCGCGCGGCCGAGACCGCCATGCGTCGGCTGATTAAGGAGACATTTCCCGCGCACGGGATCGTCGGCGAGGAGTTCGGCGAAGACAAGCCGGACGCACCCTATGTGTGGGTGCTCGATCCCATCGACGGCACCAAATCTTTCATCTCCGGAATGCCCGCCTGGGGTACGCTGATCGGCCTCATGAAAGACGGCGTGCCGGTATACGGGATGATGCACCAGCCCTTCATCGGCGAATGGTTTTCCGGCGACGGCGCCAGCGCCCGCTATCGCGGCCCGGCGGGAGATCGCCGGTTGAACGTGCGTCCCTGCGCATCCTTGAAAGACGCGATGCTCTACACGACGAGCCCGCTGTTGATGAACGAAGAAGAACGCGAGCTGTTTCGGAAAGTCGAGGCAGTGGCGAAACATTCGCGCTACGGCGGCGACTGTTATTCCTATTGCATGATCGCCGCCGGCCATATCGATCTGGTGATCGAGGCGGGCGTGAATGCATTCGACATTGTTCCGCTGATTCCGGTAATCGAAGGCGCGGGCGGCATCATCACCACCTGGACCGGCGAAAGTGCCGCCAAGGGCGGCCGCATCATCGCCGCCGGTGACAAGCGCGTACACGCGGAAGCGATGAAACTGCTGCGCTGATCAGCGATAGAGCGGCGATCCCGGCACGAAGGCGTCAAAGGCCGCCCAGAACTGAGAACGAAAAATATCCCGCTCCAGCAACAATTCATGCCGGCTGCCCGGAATGACGAGATGGTGTCCGGCGCGCAGCCTCGTCGCGAAACGTTCGGTCGCAAGCGTCGACACGATTTTATCCTCGCCCGCCGCCACAATCAGCATCGGCTGGCGGATCGCGGATGGATAAGACGGATTGGTCAGCTCTTCCATCAGGTCGAAGGCCGCGTTCATCCAGCCGAGCGTCGGCGATCCCACCGCGAGTTCGGGCGCAGCTTCAATGATGGATGCCGTGCGTTCGTACCGCACCGGATCGGAGGTCAGGAGATTGCCGAGAAATGGCCGGCTTGCGCGCGGCAGCGGGCCGCCGCCCGGCACATACATCCGCCCCATGCCGAGCATGGTGGCAAAATACGAGCCCTGTTGCGCAAAGCCGCCGGAGCCCAATCGGGAGAGGCCGATCAACGGCGCGCTCAGCACCACACGATCGAACCAGCGTTTGCCCTGCCGGATCGCTTCCAGCAGGATCGCGCTTCCCATCGAATGCGCGAGCGCAAAAATCGGCGGCGGGCAATCCGGCAGCACCACCTCGCGGATCATCACTTCCAGATCGTTCTGATACTCGTCGAAATTCCAGATATGCCCCTTGCGCGCATCGGATAGTTTCCGCTCCGAGCCGCCCTGCCCGCGCCAGTCGATGGTCGCGACCGCGAAGCCGCGATGGCGCAGTTCCTCCACCACCTCGAAATATTTTTCGATCATGTCGGCGCGGCCCTGAAGCAGCACGACCGTCCCCCGCCTCGTCGTCGCCGGATTCCACCGCGCATGGCGCAGCCTGGTTCCGTCGAGCGTCACAAGCTCATGACACACGGCGCCTTCAGGCACCGGGTTGGAAGGAATGGCGTGGAGATTCATGAAAACGGGCCGCGGATAGCGCCTGACGGAGAATTGTTGCGGTCAGCGTTACAACGCTGAACGCGGCCCGGCAACCGGCCTCAGTTGCCCTTGCCGATCACGCGGACGCCGTCGATGCCGCCGGTCACGCCATTGATGACAAGACGGACACGCTCGCCGCTCGGCCCGGTTGCTTCCGTGATGAAGGTTGTTCCGCGCTGCTGGATCGCGCCCACATCCTTGAAGCCGCGGCTACGCAACGAATTCGCAAGTTCGTTGTGGCCCACCGGGCGGCGCGGTCCGAATATCGGACTACGATTCTCGAAAAAATAATTCGGCACGACGAGACGGCGGCGGAAATAGGGTTCGCGTTTCACGCCGGGCATGAATACGCCGGTCCCCGGGAACGAACGCCGCTTCCAGAATGGCAGATCCTCGGCTTCGGCGCTGGAAACAGGCAGGACGCTGGCGAGCGCAAGCGCCAGCCCCAGCATCACCGCCAACCGCTTCACCATCGGCCTGCTCCCGCATTCACGAAACGCCAATATCCGGCCGGCGAATAAAATTCGCCGCCGGAGAATTTCCCCGCACCGGGCTATCCATAAACCCCTGAACATGGCCCCAAACAGCCGTTCATCACGCATTCATGAACCGGCCGAGTTCCCGCTCGCATGGTCCGCCCCCTTGCGACCGCGCGCTACGTAACCACATCAGGCACGCACAGGCCAATGGCTGTGCATTCAACCGCGACCCGGCTTTTGGCGGGCCGCAATTCTGCATGTCGCTTCTACAGGAGGATATGCCATGCGACAGTACGATCTTACTCCCCTCTATCGTTCGACCGTCGGTTTCGACCGGCTGTTTTCGATGCTCGACAATTTCGGCGGCGTGGACGGCGCACCGACCTACCCGCCCTACAATATCGAGCGCACCGGCGAGAATGCCTACCGCATCTCACTCGCGGTGGCGGGCTTCACCGGCAAGGAAATCAATATCGAGGTGAAGGAAAATTTCCTCACCATTCGCGGCGAGAAACAGGCCGTCGAAAAGAACGAGAACAACGAGGTGCTCTATCAGGGCATCGCGGCTCGTACCTTCGAGCGCCGCTTCCAGCTCGATGACCATGTCCAGGTGACCGGCGCAAACCTTGAGAATGGACTTCTGCACGTCGATCTCGTCCGCGAGATCCCCGAGGCGAAGAAGCCGCGTCAGATTCCAATCGGCTCCGGCAACGGATCGAACGTAATCGACGCCAAGGTTCAGAAGGCCGCGTAAGCAGCCAGACCTTGAAAGAAAAAAGGGCGCCTTGCGGGCGCCCTTTATTTTTGACCGATCAGAAAATTATTCGAGCCCCTGCGCGGGATAGGCGCCAGGCTTGGACAGGTCAGGCTTCACCGCCTCCTGTTTCGGCTGCGGAGCCGCGGCAGGTGCCGTGGCTGCCGGCTTTGTTTCAGTCTTGGCAACATTCGGCGCATCGGCAGGACGCGGTTTCGGCAGCGGCGTAGCCGAAGGCGTTTTCTCGGCGGGCTTTGCCGCCGTTTTCTTCTGCTCCGTCTTCGGCTTCTGCTCACCGCGGAATTCGCGCGGCACGCCAAGCAGCGGATCGTGACTGTTATTCCGCGACGACTGCGGAATGCTGTTGGTGACTCCGTCCCGCGTCACCACCTGCGGGCCGGAGAGCGGTGGCTGCACCGATCCGCGCGGACCGCCGTAGTAATTGGGGTTTCCCTGCCGCCCGTAATTCGGACCGTCCTTCAGCGGATATTCGTCGTCGTCCTCGCCGTAATACTGCGGTTGGCCGCCACGCGGCTGCGCATAATTATCTTGCGGCGGAGGGCCATATACGCCGGGAGGGGGTCCGTCATAACCCGCGCCCGGATAGGCACGGACCAGACGCGGACCCGGTACCCGCACAATTTCGGCGACGCGGCCGCTCATTCCATCAACACGAACGCGAACCGGCGTCCCATCCTGACCGACGGCGTCCACGACCCAGAACGGTCCGCGCGGACGCGGGGCATTGGTCGGCATCAGTCCCATGGAGCGCACAATCGCCGCCACTTCATGCGGAGGAACCCGAAGCTGATACTGCTGCGCTTCCGGATACACCCGATAGGCGGGATAGGGCTGGGCCGAAGCTTCGCCGGACGCGGCAATTGCCGCGATCAGCGCCAGCAACGAAACCGGCAAAATCCTGTTTTGAAACATCATGCTCCCCTTCTTTGCACTCTCGTTTGCCCGCCTGTCCGGACTTCCGCATCCGATTGCGGCGGACATTGGACCTGTCTGTTCCCGCAATGGCGTTGCGCGATTTATGGCTAAGCCATACGCTTGATTCCGAGCCGTGCGAGAGCCTTGAAACAAGTGGCAAGCGAGGTCCGTTCCAGAAGTTCCGTGTGCTTGTACAGGGCACGGAAAAATGTATATTACTTGCGATAGGACAGTGCTGCTGTCCCATTAGCGCAAAGGCGATCGGCACGCCGAAAACAACGCCGGACGCGCGTCAGACAACAGGGTTTGTTTGTCGTGCTGACTGGTCCGAAACCGGACCGAGGCATCGGTTTGCGCGGGACTCGCCGATCCGAAGCAATCAAGCCGCGACTTGCGGAGCGCCGCGAGGCGCGAACTGCGCGGCGGAAGTTGAGTGAGGGGCGTACAGGAGATGACGGAGAGACTGAAGCGGAGCATTTCGGACACGCCGGATCGCAATCGCAATCCGGACAAATCCGATTCCGGCTTCTGGTTAGATCCCTCCTTCCCCGCCGCTGAAGGCCTTTACGACCCGGCTTATGAGAAAGATTCCTGCGGCGTCGGCTTCATCGCCGACATCAAGGGCCGCAAGTCGCACCAGATTGTCGAAGACGGCCTGACTATTCTGCTCAATCTCGAACATCGCGGCGCGGTCGGCGCCGATCCGCGCGCCGGCGATGGTGCCGGCATTCTCGTTCAGACACCGCACAAGTTTCTTGCCCGCAAGGCAAAGGAGCTTGGCTTCTCTTTGCCGGAGCCTGGCCAGTATGCCGTCGGCTTTTTGTTCATGCCGCACGACAAGGCTTGGCGGCAAAAAATCATGGACATCTATGCCGAGGAAGCAACGCGCGAAGGCATGGCGCTGCTCGGCTGGCGTGAGGTGCCGACCGACAATTCCACGCTCGGTGAAAGCGTGAAGCCGACCGAGCCGAAGCACATGCAGGTGTTTATCGGCAGGGGAAAGAAGACAAAGACCGAGGACGAGTTCGAACGCCGTCTTTATGTGCTGCGGAAAGTAATCTCGACGCGCATCTATCAGGCGCGCGACCGCAATCTCGCCGGCTACTACCCCGTTTCGATTTCGGCGCGCACCCTCGTTTACAAGGGTATGTTCCTCGCCGATCAGCTCGGCACTTACTACCCCGACCTGCGCGAGAAGGATTTCGAATCCGCCATCGCGCTCGTCCACCAGCGCTTCTCGACCAATACGTTCCCGACATGGTCTTTGGCGCATCCCTATCGCATGGTCTGCCACAATGGCGAGATCAACACGCTGCGCGGTAACAACAACTGGATGGCCGCGCGTCAGGCTTCGGTCTCGTCGGACTTGTTCGGCGATGACATGCAAAAGCTCTGGCCGATTTCCTATGAAGGCCAGTCCGACACCGCCTGCTTCGACAACGCGCTCGAATTCCTCGTGCAGGGCGGCTACTCGCTCGCCCATGCGGTGATGATGCTGATTCCGGAGGCCTGGGCCGGCAATCCGCAGATGGATGAAGAACGCCGCGCGTTCTACGAATATCACGCGGCCCTGATGGAGCCGTGGGACGGCCCGGCTGCGATCACCTTCACCGACGGCCGCCAGATCGGCGCCACGCTGGATCGTAATGGACTTCGCCCCGCGCGTTATCTTGTGACTTCAGACGACCGTATCCTGATGGCGTCGGAAATGGGCGTATTGCCCATCGACGACAAACTCATCGTGAAGAAGTGGCGTTTACAGCCGGGCAAGATGCTGCTCGTTGACCTTGAGGAAGGCCGCATCATTGCCGACGAGGAAATCAAGTCGAAGTTTGCGAAGCTGCATCCCTACCAGGAATGGCTCACGCGCACGCAGATGTTCCTTGAAGACCTGAAGGAAGTGAAAGTAGCGCCCCAGCTATCGAATCTGCCGCTGCTCGATCGCCAGCAGGCATTCGGCTACACCCAGGAAGACATCAAGATGCTGATGTCGCCGATGGCCGTGCAGGGCGAGGAAGCGGTCGGCTCCATGGGCACCGACACGCCGATCTCGGCGCTCTCCAGCAAGTCGAAGCTGCTCTACACCTATTTCAAGCAGAATTTCGCGCAGGTCACGAACCCGCCGATCGATCCGATCCGCGAAGAACTCGTGATGAGCCTTGTTTCGATTATCGGCCCGCGCCCGAACCTGTTCGACCACGAAGGCACCGCGAAACAGAAACGCCTCGAGGTTCGCCAGCCGATCCTCACCAACGAGGATCTGGAAAAAATCCGCGCTATCTCGAAAGTAAAAGGTTCGGGCTTCGAATCCTGCACGCTCGACGCCAGCTACCCGGCTGAAACGGGCGCTGCCGGAATGCGGCAAGCGGTGGAAACCATTTGCGCCGATGCGGAAAAATTCGTGCGCGAAGGCGGAAACATTCTCATTCTTTCGGATCGCAAGGTGGGACCGGACCGGATTCCGATCCCTGCCCTGCTCGCGACCGCCGCGGTTCACCATCATCTCATTCGCAAGGGACTGCGCACCGCCGTCGGCCTCGTGTGCGAGACCGGCGAAGCGCGCGAAGTGCATCACTTTGCCTGTCTCGCGGGCTACGGCGCGGAAGCGATCAACCCCTACCTCGCATTTGAAACATTGGTCGCCGCAAAGAATGAACTGCCGCAAAAGCTCGACGAAAAAGAAATCGTCAAGCGCTACATCAAGGCGATCGATAAGGGTTTGCTCAAGGTGATGTCAAAGATGGGCATCTCCACCTATCAGTCCTATTGCGGCGCACAGATTTTCGACGCGGTTGGCCTCTCCACCGATTTTGTGGCGCAGTATTTCACCGGCACCGCCACCCGTATCGAAGGCGTCGGCTTGCCGGAAATCGGCGAGGAAACCGTTCGCCGTCATCGCGATGCATTCGGCGATGCGCCCGTCTATCGCGACGCGCTCGATGTCGGCGGCGAATATGCATTTCGTCTCAGAGGTGAGGATCACGTCTGGCGTCCTGAAACGGTGGCGACGCTCCAGCACGCCGTGCGCGGCAACAGCCAGGAAAAATACAAGGAATACGCGCGGATCGTGAACGATCAGTCCGAGCGGCAGATGTATATCCGCGGACTGTTTCGCCTGAAGGATGCCGCCGAAGACGGTCGCAAGCCGGTATCGCTCGGTGAAGTGGAGTCCGCGAAGAATATCGTGAAGCGCTTCGCCACCGGCGCCATGTCGTTTGGTTCGATCTCGCGCGAGGCGCACACGACGCTTGCGATTGCGATGAACCGCATCGGCGGCAAGTCGAACACCGGCGAAGGCGGTGAGGAATCGGACCGCTTCAAGCCGCTCCCTAATGGGGACTCCATGCGCTCCGCGATCAAGCAGGTCGCCTCGGGCCGCTTCGGCGTCACCACGGAATATCTCGTCAATTCCGACATGATGCAGATCAAGATGGCGCAGGGCGCCAAGCCCGGCGAAGGCGGCCAGTTGCCCGGCCACAAGGTCGACAAGACCATCGCCAGGGTGCGTCACTCAACACCGGGTGTTGGCCTGATCTCGCCGCCGCCACATCACGACATTTATTCGATCGAAGACCTCGCCCAGCTCATTTATGACCTGAAAAACGTCAATCCGGCGGGCCAGGTTTCGGTGAAGCTCGTATCTGAAGTTGGTGTCGGCACCGTCGCCGCCGGCGTTTCCAAAGCGCGCGCCGACCATGTGACGATCTCAGGCTTTGAAGGCGGCACCGGCGCTTCGCCGCTCACCTCGTTGAAGCACGCGGGCTCACCGTGGGAAATCGGACTCGCCGAAACCCACCAGACGCTCGTGAAGAACCGTCTCCGCAGCCGCATCGCGGTGCAGGTAGATGGCGGCATCCGCACCGGACGCGACGTCGTGATTGGCGCGCTCTTGGGCGCTGATGAATTCGGTTTCGCGACCGCCCCGCTGATCGCCGCCGGCTGCATCATGATGCGCAAGTGCCATCTGAATACCTGCCCAGTCGGCGTCGCAACGCAGGATCCTGTGCTTCGCGCCCGCTTCAAGGGCCAGCCCGAGCACGTCATCAACTTCTTCTTCTACGTCGCAGAGGAAGTGCGCGAGCTGATGGCGCAGCTTGGTTATAAAAATTTCGACGAGATGGTCGGCCAGATGCAGATGCTGGACCATGTGAAGCTCGTCGCGCACTGGAAGGCGCGCGGCCTCGACTTCTCGCGCCTGTTCCTGAAGCCGGACGCGCCGAAGGGCGTCGGCATTTTCCACAACGAAGAACAGGACCACAAACTATCGAAAGTTCTCGACCGCAAGCTGATCGCGGAAGCCCGCGCCGCCATCGACCGTGGCGCACCCGTGAAGATCGAAACGAAGATCAACAACACCGACCGCACCGCTGGCGCGATGCTGTCCGGCGAAATCGTGAGAATTTACGGCCATAACGGCCTGCCCGACGACACCATCCGCGTGAAGCTGAACGGCGTTGCCGGGCAGAGCTTCGGAGCGTGGCTCACGCGCGGGGTGAGCTTCGAACTTGAAGGCGAAGGCAACGACTACGTCGGCAAGGGCCTTTCCGGCGGAAAGATCGTGATTTATCCGCCGCGCAATTCAGGCATCGTGCCGGAAGAGTCGATCATCGTCGGCAACACGGTTCTGTACGGCGCTATCGAGGGCGAATGCTATTTCCGTGGCATCGCGGGCGAGCGTTTCGCCGTTCGCAATTCGGGCGCGATCGCCGTCGTTGAAGGCGCAGGCGATCATTGCTGCGAATACATGACCGGCGGCGTTGTCGCCGTGCTCGGCCGCACCGGACGCAATTTCGGCGCCGGCATGTCCGGCGGCATCGCCTATGTGCTGGACGAGGACGGCACGTTCGAATCCCGCTGCAACATGACGATGATTCAGCTTGAGCCGGTGCCAGAGGAAGAAGAAGCCGCCGATCAGGCCTATGGCCACCGTCACGACCTTGAGACTTCGGGTTTTGTGGAAGTCATGGCTGACCTTACGCAGAACGATGCGGAACGGCTACACCATCTCGTTTCGAACCACGCGCGTTTCACCGGCTCCAAGCGCGCCGCGGAGATTCTCGGTGACTGGAAGTCGTATCTGCCGAAGTTCAAGAAGGTGATGCCAACGGAGTATCGCCGCGCACTGATGGAACTGGCGAAGGAAAAAGCCTCCTTGCAGGCGGCGGAATAAGGTTCGGACAGTGGGCAAGATCACCGGATTCCTTGAAATCGAACGGGACGATCGCGACTACGCGCCGGTCGCCGAACGCTTGAAGAATTACAAGGAATTCGTCGTTCCGCTTTCGGAGAAGGAAACGCGCGACCAGGCCGCGCGCTGCATGGATTGCGGCATCCCGTATTGTCACAGCGGCTGTCCGGTGAATAACCAGATTCCTGACTGGAACGATCTCGTTTACCGCAACGACTGGGAGACCGCGCTACGCAATCTGCATTCGACAAATAACTTCCCGGAATTTACCGGCCGCATCTGCCCCGCACCTTGCGAGGCATCCTGCACGCTCAACATTATCGACGAGCCGGTGACGATCAAAACCATCGAGTGCGCGATCATCGACCGCGGCTGGGAAAACGGCTGGGTGAAACCGGAACCGGCATCAGTCAAGACCGGCAAGAAAATCGCTGTCATCGGCTCAGGCCCGGCCGGAATGGCCGCGGCACAGCAACTCGCGCGCGCCGGGCACGAAGTGCATCTCTACGAGAAATTTGCCAAGGCCGGCGGTCTGCTTCGTTACGGCATTCCCGACTTCAAGATGGAAAAGCAGGGTATCGACCGCCGCGTCGACCAGATGCAGGCCGAAGGCGTCGTGTTCCACTACAACGCCAATGTCGGCGTGAACACGGACATCAACGACATCGTGAAAAAGCACGATGCGGTGATCCTCACCGGCGGCGCGGAGAAGCCGCGCGATCTGCCGATCCCCGGCCGCGATCTCAAGGGCATCCATTTCGCAATGGATTTTCTGCCGCAGCAGAACCGCCGCGTCTCAAACGAGCCGCAGGATGTGGAGCCGATTCTTGCGGGCGGCAAGCATGTGGTGGTGATCGGCGGCGGCGATACCGGCTCCGACTGCATCGGCACCTCGGCGCGTCAGGGTGCGGCGTCGATCACGCAGCTCGAAATCATGCCGATGCCGCCGGAAAAGGAAAACAAGGATCTCACCTGGCCGGATTGGCCGCTGAAGCTGCGTACTTCTTCCAGCCACGAGGAAGGTGCGGAGCGCGAATTCGCCGTGCTCACGCAGAAATTCTCCGGCGAAAACGGGCAAGTGAAGAAGCTGCACTGCATTCGCGCCGATGCGAAATTCCAGCCTGTTCCCGGAACCGAGTTCGAGCTTAAAGCCGATCTCGTGCTGCTCGCTATGGGCTTTGTCAGCCCGGTGCATGAGGGAATGATTCAGAAACTCGGCCTCTCGCTCGACAAGCGCGGCAATGTCGAAGCGAACACGCTGAAGTATCAGACCTCGGTTCCGAAGATTTTTGCCGCCGGCGACATGCGCCGCGGCCAGTCGCTCGTCGTGTGGGCGATCCGCGAGGGCCGTCAGGCCGCGCGCTCGGTCGATGAATTCCTGATGGGCTCGACCGTATTGCCTCGCTGAATTTTTCAGCGCGTCCTGTTTGCTTCCGGAATCGTGATGACTTTCTGCTGGCTCTTCATGAGTCCGGGCGGTGCTTTGCCTTTTTGCGAAACGTCTTTCTCCTGCAAGGGCGACAGATTGGCCGGCGCAACCGGCGGCATCGCCGCCTGTGGATTTTGCAAGGGTGCGGGCGTCATCGTGGCGCCAACCGCCTGCCAGCGGAAATCGTCGGCGCGTCCCGCAATCGGCTCCACCGGCTTGCCTTCGACCAGCACGCGCGCGGAGACGGGATCGACCGGAAGATTCGCGGGTTTCGCACCACCCGCTAGCTGGCCGACAGGACCGGAAGGTTGCGTGAGCGGCAGCACCGGCCCGGCAAGCGGGCGCGTGGGAGCGTAGGGCGAAACGACGGCAGGCGCGGCTGGAGTCGACGCATCCGGCTTAATGCCCGTCGAGGGAACAAACGGCCTTCCCGCCGCGCGCTGCTCGAACAATCTCAGCAGATCGCGCTCCAGATAATGCGCGACCTTGCGCGCGCCCGGCCGGGAGAAGTGCACGCCGTCGCCGAGCCGCAGCCGCCGCGTCTGTCCATCGAGCGCGGGGCCGGTTGAAATGAAGCCGCCCCCGTCATCGACGAAGCCTTCCCAGATGTCGATGTAATAGGCGCCGATTGCCTGTGCGCGTTCGCGCAGAATATCATTGATGTAAGGCATGTTTGCTTGCAGGCGCGCGTTTTGCATCGAGGGTAGTCCGATCACGAAAATCGGCACGCTCTTCTGGGCGAGTTTCGCGAGCATATCGTCAACGCGCTTTGCATAAATCTCGCGCCAGCGGTCGGAGCGCGGTTCATGCACTCCGTCAGTGTCGCGCAGCACCTGCTGGTCGTTCGCGCCGATCATCAGCGCGATGGCGGTGGCTTTTTCCTTCTCCAGTTGCGCTGGCACCTGTGCCGGCCAATCGTAGAAGTCCGAGCGCACGAGACCGCTCGATGCCCGCGTCTTGCGGATAACCGCGACTTCGGGGTGATCGCCCACAAAGGCGTCGGCTAGGCCTTGCGCGAGATTGTCAGCAAGCGTGTCGCCAAACACGAGAATGTATTCACTCGCCTGCGTCTGCCGCTGTGCGTCCGCCTGCTCGGTCGATGTATGGGTTACGCCGCCTTCACCCGCTTGAGCTTCCGGTTCGGCCGGGCGGACGGGAACATCGCGCGGCCACATATTTGGGGACGGACGGCGGAACGGATCGAAGAATTGCGCGTGGGCGTGCGATGCCGCCAACAGCAAGGCAGCGAACGAAATGAGAAGCAGAACAGATCGTTTCATGACGGCCGGCCCAGAGTGGACTAGCGATGAACGGTTTTCCGGGCCATTTCAAGGCCCGCAAAATTCGCCCGTCAGCGCCCTTGCCGCAAACGAGCCAACAGCGCGGCGCTGACGAAACCGTCGGGCGGCAAGCCGGCTTTCGACTGGAACGCGCGCACCGAATTGCGGGTGGCCGGACCGAGCCTTCCGTCCGTATCGCCGGAATAAAGGCCAAGCTGCGTGAGCCGCGTCTGCATTTCAATTCGTTCGGTGCGTGTAAGCGGAACTTCTTCCCGCGGCCATGCCTGCGTGAATGGAGCACCGCCGCGAATTCGATCCGCAAGATGAGCGATGGCAAGCGCGTAAGACTCGGAAGGATTGTAACGCATGATGATGCGGAAATTGTTGAGCGTTAAAAATGCCGGCCCGCGCGCACCGGCAACCAGCAAGAGCGAAGCCTGTTCTTCAGGATGTGGAAACGCCTGATTACCCACGCGCTTCACGCCAAGCGCCTTCCATTCCCGCAGCGGCTTTCTCACCGACTGATCGGCCAGCATGAAGTTGAAATTCGCGGGCAATGTGACTTCGTAACCCCACGGCGCACCGGTCTGCCAGCCGACTTTCTTCAATTTGTTCGCCGTCGATCCAAGGAGATCGGGGATCGATCCCACGATGTTGCGGCGCCCGTCGCCGTCGAAATCGACCGCGTAACGCTTGAAGGCGGTCGGCATGAATTGCGTCGGTCCGAATGCGCCCGCCCAGGAGCCCTTCAGATCCTGCGGCTCGACATCGCGCCGGTGGAGAATTTCCATGGCGGCGAGAAACTCGTCGCGGAAATAATCCTGCCGCCGCCCAACGCAGGCAAGTGTGGCGGTGGAACGGATAACCGGCCGGTCCCCGCCCTGCGTGCCGAAATTCGATTCCACGCCCCAGATTGCGGTGATGATATGGCGGTCGACACCGTAAGTTTTTTCCATCGCATCGAATTGGGAGCGGTAACGGACCAGCATTTCGCGGCCGGTCTGGATGCGGGCGTCGTTCACGAGCGTATCGAGATAGTCCCAGACTGGTTTGGAAAATTCCGGCTGGGCATCGAGCAATTCCATGATCTTGAGTTCAGGCTCCAGCCCGCGCGTTACCGCGTCGAAAGTCTGGCGTGAAATCCCGAGCTTCGCCGCCTGCGGCCATAGCGAAGCGATGCACTGATTGAAATTCGAAGTCGCCGACAGGATCGCGGCCTGCGTCATCAATGGATGCCCGGAACCGTCAGGAATTGGACTAGCGATCTTCTGCTCGCTCGCGAAACTGCTGGTGCGGTCTCCTGAATCCAGGCTGCTGCATGAAATAATCAGCGGCACGCAAGCGAGTGCGAGCAGCGCGCCAAGTCCGCGCAGCCTGGATGCCTCAAAGTACGAGTGGGCCGCCTGTTTTTTCATCCGTGCCTTTTTGTCCCGGATTCGACCGGAAATATGTCCGCACACGATCGAGACATCCTCAACGCTGGAGTTTCAAGCCAAGCAGATAGATATTTGAGGTGTAATCCTGCCCCGCAACGTTTGAATGGTAGCTTTCGCGCCGGTATTCCCCCTTCAACGCCATGTAGGGATTCAAATAGTAAGTCAGCCCGGCGGAAAAACCGAGCTTGTCGTCGGTGCGGTCAATACCCCGATAATCGTAGGTGCCGTAGGACACGCTTGCCGTACCGACCAGCCAGCGCCGGAAAGCGTGATCGACGCTGAGGATCGCCTCGCGTTTGAGCGCGCCCGAAGCACCGGCGAGATTGGTTTCGCTGATCTCCGAAATCGCCTTCAGCGACACCTTGGTAAGCCCCGACACCTGCCAGACCAGCGCGGAATCGAACAGCAGTCCGCCGATGGCGGGCAGCGCCGGATCGTCATAGGTGCGGCGGCCATAGCCGACGGAAAACTGGCCGGTCAGATAACCGCGCAGCTCGAATTCGCTGCCGATGCGCGCGGAGAGGCCATCGGAGCCGCGGCGGAAACCGTTTGAGTCCACGCTCTCATCGAACACGCGCGTATCGACGGTTGCTTCAATAAAAGGTTTTACGCCAGGCAGCGTTTCGTAGCTCCCGCGCAGGCGCGCCCCGTAAGCTGTGTAATTGCGGTCGGACTGATCGAGCGTCGTGCCGTTGAGAAGTTCCGCATCCGCGTAGGTGCTGCGCTCCACCATTCCATAGAGCCCGGCTTCGAAACGGTTGAAGCGCTGCACATAACCGGCATTTGCCCCGTAAGTATAAACAAGCGGCGGGCTTTTCGCGGACGTAACGGCTTCCGGCGTGCCGGCCATCTGGGTCGAAAGCAGGGCTTTGGTCTCGAACTCGATCCGGCGGTCGGCATTCACGTCGATGCGGCCGCGCAGCCGCGCTTCGGCTTCGGGGCGGTTATTGTTGTCCACGTCGGAATAAGCGGTGAATGCGCCTCGCAGTTCCGTTTCAAGTTCGTGACGCAGCCAGTTGGAACGAGAATTGACCTTGGCATTGAGCAGCGTGAACCAGGAACCTTTGCCGTTCTGCACACGGAAAGGATTGTCGTCATATCCCTCCGCGATTTCGAGGGTCGGTTTCACGGTGAAACTTCCGGCTCGAAATCCGGGTGCCGCATAAGGATCGTCTTCGATCTTCTTCGGGCGCGCACGCCGCACGACGGAATTCGTCACCTGCTGTTCAACCGGCAACGCCCTCGCGGGCGCCGCGGCAACCGGCAGCGAACTTGTCTTTAGATTTTTGGATTTCTTCGGTTTCTGCTTCACGTTCGACGACACGTAACCGGTCGAACCGGCCGCCGTGCCTGACGGCGATCTCGCCTGGCCGTAATCAGGCACGATCGCATTGTCCTCCGCCGCCGCGCGCAGGATCGCGTACGGCAAAGCGAGCGCAAGCACGAGGCTCGCGCATATGGATGCGGGCGGTGGACGACGGAGCAAAGGCTGTAACTCTCGGGTTTCCCGTGGTTAACGAAATTAAAACAGGCATGGTTAACGGAACCTTTTTCCCGGGCGTCTTGTGGCTTGATCCCCGGTTCCCGTGCTAGGAAACCGGCCATCAGAGGGAGTTTTTCGTGGCAAACCCGAAAAGCCGGGAATCAGGCGCGGCTGCGGCCGGCTCGAAACTGGTCGAATCCGCCCTGCGGACGCTTACGACCGAGATGGCCGGCGTGCAGGCTTTGGCCACGGCACTTGGCAGCACGCTTGGCGGCTCCTTCACCGGCGCGGTCGAAAAAATCCGCTCCGTTTCCGGCCGCGTGATCGTCACCGGCATGGGCAAGAGCGGCCATGTCGGCCGCAAGATCGCTTCGACGCTTTCTTCCACCGGCACGCCCGCCTATTACGTGCATCCCGCCGAAGCCAGTCACGGCGATCTCGGCATGGTGACGCGCGATGACTTGATCCTGGCGCTGTCATGGTCGGGGGAGACCGCCGAACTACGCAACCTCATCGACTATGCGAAGCGTTTTCGCGTGCCGCTGATCGCAATCACGTCGAGATCGGATTCTTCTCTGGCCAACGCCGCCGACATTCCATTGATTCTGCCGACCGCACCCGAAGCCTGTCCGAACGGTCTGGCACCGACAACTTCAACGCTGATGCAACTCGCCCTCGGCGACGCGCTCGCGGTCGCACTTCTTGAGAGTCGTGGCTTCACTGCGCTCGATTTCAAGGCGCTGCATCCGGGCGGCAAGCTCGGCGCCAGCCTGACTTTTGTAAAAGACATCATGCACGGCAAGGAAAGAATGCCGATCGTTCCTGAGCGCACGCCCATGAAGGAAGCCGTGACGGAAATGACCCAAAAGGGTTACGGCTGCGTCGGCATCGTCGACAGCGCCGGATTGCTCGTCGGCATCATTACCGACGGCGACCTGCGCCGCCATATGGACGGAAATCTTCTGAAGATGGACGTCAACGAAGTGATGACGAAGAATCCGAAGTCCGTCGCTCCCGAACAGCTTGCTAGCGAAGCACTGGCTTTCATGAATGCGGCGAAGGTGAATGCGCTGTTTGTGGTCGAAGGCAAGAAGCCTGTTGGCCTTGTCCGAATTCACGAACTGCTTCGGATCGGCGTGGCTTAAAGCCAGCCTTTCAATTCACGCTCCACCAGATTCCGGATCACGCGCATTCCGCCCTCGGAATCATTGAGACAGGGAATGGCGGCGAAATTTTCGCCCCCGGCATGGTGAAAATACTCCGCGTTCTCGCCCGCGATTTCCTCCAGCGTCTCAAGGCAGTCCGCCGAAAATCCCGGCGTCACGATCGCGAGATTTTTCACGCCTTCGCGCGCCAGTGCCTTCACCGTCTCGTCGGTATAAGGCTCCAGCCATTTCGCGCGGCCAAAGCGCGACTGAAACGTCAAGCGGAACTGCTTTTCGCTATAGCCGAGCTTTTCCTGAAGAAGCCGCGCGGTCTTCACGCAATGACAGTGATAGGGATCGCCCTTCAGGAGATATTCTTCCGGCACGCCGTGGAACGAGGTGAGGATGACTTCGGGTTTCCAGGGCAGTTTTTTTAGTTCGCTTTCAATCGAAGCCGCGACTGCATCGATATAGACCGGATCGTCATGATAGGGGGGCGCGACCCGGAGCGTCGGCTGATAGCGCAGCTTCGCCAGCGTCTCGAAGGCCTTGTCGCAGACACTCGCAGTCGTTGCCGCCGAATATTGCGGGTAGAGCGGCACGATCAAGAGCTTCTCGCAGCCCTGTGCGGCCAGCGACTCGATGCGCGAACCAAGCGACGGATTTCCGTAACGCATTCCCCAATCGACGACGATGCGCGGATCGGATGAAAGTAACGAAGCAAGCTTTTCCGCCTGCGAGCGCGTGATGGTCTTGAGCGGAGATTCATTGCGTTCACGATTCCAGATTTTCTCGTAATCCTTGCCCTTCGCCTGCGGCCGGCGCGTGAGGATGATGAAATTCAGCACGAACCACCACAGCGCGCGGTTCGTTTCGATCACGCGGCGGTCGGAGAGAAATTCCTTCAGGTAACGCCGCATCGGCCAGTAGCTGGTCGCATCCGGGGTGCCGAGATTAACGAGGAGCACACCGATCTTGCCCCACTCTACCGGCGGGTGACCGGCTGGAAATTTCTGCTGGCTGGCGGCTGGCTGGTTCATGCACGGTCTATGGGGCGCGCCTGCTCGGGGGTCAACCGTGCGCAATGGCGCAGCTATTTGTAGCTGCGCTCATCGGCGATCACCTTGCCGTCATTCGGCAGCGTGCCGGGCACGGAAATTTCCACATCGCCCTTCAACTTGGTGATGGCGTGCAGCGTGGCGGAGATTTTCTCCGCGAGCGCCGCATCCTTGCTTGCGGCTTCCACTTTCAGCGTCATCGCGTCGAGTTCGCCCGCTCTCGTCACTACCAAGCGCAAGCGCCTCAATTCCGGATGGCGTCTTGCGATTTCGGCCACCTGCTCGGGCCGCACGAACATGCCCTTGATCTTGGTGGTCTGGTCGGCGCGGCCCATCCATCCCTTGATGCGCGTATTGGTTCGCCCGCAGGGTGAGCGGCCCGCGAGCACGGCGGACAAATCGCCGAGCGCAAGGCGAATCCATGGGCGGCTTACATCAAACGAAGTGACCACCACTTCGCCCACTTCACCGTCGGCCACCGGCTCATTGGTGCCGGGCTTCACGATTTCCAGCAGCACGTCCTCACACACGACCATGCCTTCGCGCGCGCGCGTCTCATAAGACACCAGCCCGAGATCGCCGACCGCGTAGAGCTGATAGGCGTCGATTCCAAAAGACTTCACTTCAGCTTGCAGCGACGGAGGAAAGGCCGCGCCCGAGACCGCCGCACGCCTGATCGGAAAATCGGATTTGCCCGCCGCCACCCACGCATCGCGCAGAATCTTCAAAAAATCCGGCGTGCCGGTATAAGCGGTCGGACGCAGATGTTCGATGACGATCAACTGCTGCTCGGTCTGTCCCGGCCCCGCCGCGATCACCGGACAGCCGAGCGCGCGGCTGCCGAGATCAAGCATGAAACCACCCGGCGTCAGGTGATAGGAAAACGTATTCAGCACGATGTCGTTCTTGCTGAACCCCGCCGCAAAAAGCCCGCGTGCGATACGCCACGGATCGGCCGCAATCGTTTCCGGCTGAAATACCGGACCCGGCGACATGGAAATTCGCGCATAACTGCCAAGCGGTTCCGGCGTCAGTGCCGCGAAAGGCGGTTCGGATTTTTGCAGGGCGGGTAATTCGGATTTGCGAAAAACCGGCAGTTTCGCCAGTGCCTCACGGCTGGAGACGGATTTCGCATCGACGCCGGCAAGATGCTTCGCCCAGCCCGGCGCTTTCATGGCGCTCGCGACTAGCACCGGCAGCCGCGCCATCAGATCGCGTTCGCGCTCGGCGGGATCGCGGGTTTCTAAAGGATCGTAATATTTGGTCATGACTTACGTCGGAGTACACGCCAAAACATCGGTGCAATCTCAACTAAAACACCAATGCTTGCGATACCCATTATCGGAACAACAATAAAAGGCAAAACTGAAAAAGCGTAACTTTCTCTAGGAGCTTCAAGCTCGTCAAACCAAATAAGTACAAGACCTACAACAATGATGACCAACCAAGATAGGAGCCAAAAAATTTCATTCCAAGCGGACTGAATGCGAAAAAATCTCAAGCCAGCCACCGCTTGCGCCGCTTGTAATGCTTCACGTCGCGGAACGACTTGCGGCCCGCGTCTCCGATGCCAAGATAGAATTCCTTCACGTCCTCGTTCTCGCGCAGATCGGCGGCATCGCCGTCCATCACCACGCGGCCGTTTTCCAGGATGTAGCCGTAGCGCGCGAATTGCAGCGCCATGAAAGTGTTCTGCTCGGCCAGCAGGAACGAAACTTTTTCCTTTTCATTCAGCGATTTCACGATCTGGAAAATTTCCTCCACGATCTGCGGCGCAAGCCCCATTGAAGGCTCGTCGAGCAGGATCATCTTGGGGCGCGACATCAGCGCGCGCCCGACC
>CAZUJE010000008.1:0-39972 GCA_964620215.1 uncultured Hyphomicrobiales bacterium | reverse complement strand
CCCCGCGCCGAGAATGACTACGTTTTTGACGGCGCGCGTCCTGGCATCGGCAATACCCGGCACCTTGCGGGATTCACGCTCGGCGAAAAACAAATGCCGCAGGGCTTTTGCCTCATCGCTCTCGCGCATCAAAGACCCAGGTACGCCTGTGTCACGCGCGGGGCGGCTGCAAGTTCGGCGGCCCTGCCGGAAAGAATGATCTTTCCTGTTTCAATCACATACGCACGATCGGATATGGCGAGTGCCGCGGCTGCATTCTGTTCCACGAGCAGCACCGTAACGCCCCGCTTCGGCAATTCAGCGACGGAGGCCAGAATTTGATCGACGAGCAACGGAGCAAGTCCCATCGAAGGCTCGTCGAGCAGGAGCAGCTTTGGGCGTGACATGAGAGCCCGGCCCAGCGCGAGCATCTGCTGTTGTCCGCCGGAAAGCATTGCTGCGGCACTCTGACGTTTATCGTACAGAATCGGAAACATTGCGTAGATTGAATCGATGTCTTCGCTGACGGACTTGTCACGCCGTGCCCATGCGCCCAGACGCAAATTGTCATCAACCGATAGTGGTCCGAATACTTGCCGGCCTTCGGGAACGTGCGCGATACCGAAACGAGAGCGCAAATGGGCGGCGGCACCGGCAATGTTTCGCCCTTGCCAATTCATGGAACCGGCATGCACCGGCTGCACGCCGGACAAGGTGCGCAAAAACGTAGTCTTGCCCGCGCCGTTACTGCCAATGAGCGAAACGATTTCACCCGCCTGCACATTCAGCGTGATGCCGTGCAGAACTTCAATGCGGCCGTACCGGCTCGAAAGATTGGTTACCTCAAGCACGGTTTTCTCCAGCACCGGCATGCTTGCCTAGATAGGCGGTGATCACTTTGGGATTTGCCCGGACTTCCTGCGCAGTTCCTTCCGCAAGGGTCCGCCCGCTTTCGAGCACATGAATGCGATTGGATATTTTCATCACGAGACGCATATCGTGCTCGACGAGAACAATCGCGACGCCGCTGGCTGCGATCTTCTGGATCACGCGATCGATCTCGCTGGTCTCCACCGCGTTGCACCCGGCGGCCGGTTCATCCAGCAGCAGGATTTTCGGCTCCGTCGCCAGTGCGCGCGCGATTTCAAGCCGCTTGAGGGCGCCATAGGGAAGATTTCCCGCCGTTTGATCCGCCCATTGGGAAAGTCCGACCAACGCAAGCAACTCCTCGGCCTTCGCGCGCGTTTTTGAATTTTGCCGCCGCATGGCGGGTAACGCCAGCAAATGCGAAAACAATCCCCGCTGCTCGTGAAGATGCCGCCCCACCATCACATTTTCGATGACGGTCAAGCGGAAGAAGATTTGCAAATTTTGAAATGTTCGCGACAAGCCCAGCGCGGCAAGCTTGTGCACGGGAAGCTTTGTTACATCCTGTCCGAGCAGTTTGATTGTTCCGGAACTCGGCGCGTACAAGCCGGAAATAATATTGAACAGGGTCGTCTTTCCCGCGCCGTTCGGACCGATAATGGCGAATATCTCAGCCGGGACCACCTGCAGGGATACCCCTTGCAGGGCTTTTACGCCCCCAAATTCAATTCCGATCTGATCGACGGAAAGGATGCTCATCGCTTGCGCTCAAAAAAGCGTTCGCTGATCGCGGGAACAATTCCCTGCCGCAAGAAAATCATGAACAGAATAATGAGCAGCCCCAAAACCACATGCTCATACTCGTGAAAGACGGTGAGCACTTGTGGCATCACAGTCAGGAAGGCTGCGCCCACAACGCTGCCTACCACCGAACCAAGCCCGCCCAGCACCGCCATCGTCACAAATTCGATCGACCGCAAAAAATCGGCGGAGCGGGGAGTTACTCCGCCGTCATATAGCGCGAGGTACGCACCTGCGATCGAGGCGTAGATTGCCGACAGCACAAATGCCATCAACTTGTAACGGGCAACGTCGACGCCGAGCACGGCGGCAGCGGTTTCGCTGTCATGAATGGCGCGAAGAGCGCGGCCAATAGGACTGTGAACCAGATTGACTGCGAGCCACGCGGCAATGATCAGGCTTACGCCGGAGATCCAATACCAGGTCACGGGTCCACGCACGGTCCAACCGAATATAGCCAGCCGCGGAACAGACATTCCATCCGGTCCGCCGGTAAATTGGGCTTCGTTCGTAAAAGCCATCGTGACCAGGATTCCCAAGCCCAGTGTCGCGACGGCAAGATAATGACCTTTCAGCTTGAGTATCGGCCTGCCGACGAGAAACGCGAGCAGCCCGGCAATCGCGGCGCCGGCGGGCAACGCCAGCCAGCCCGGTATGCCGAAATGCGTTGGGGCAATGGCGACGGAATAGGCACCGATTCCGAAAAAGGCCCCGTGCCCCAGGCTCACCTGGCCGGCATAGCCCATGATCAGATTCAGGCCTAACACAGCCAAGGCGAAGATGAATGTCAGGGTCGCGATGCGAAAATAAAAATTCGACGGCAGGACCAAAGGCAGCAACAACACCAGCGCGGTGATGAACAGGACTGGCGCGTGTTTTCGTAATTGTTGCGGCATCGTCAAACTCGCTCGACACCGCTCCGGCCGAAAAGCCCGTTGGGCAAAACGAACAGCGTCAGGAGTATGACGAGGAACGCAATGGCGTCCTTGTAAGCGGAGGAAACATACCCCGCGCCAAATCCCTCGAGCAGCCCGATCAGCAAACCGCCTACAATCGAACCAAGCGGATTACCGATGCCGCCGAGCATCGCGGCAGCGAAGCCCTTGAGTGCGAGCAGAGTGCCGACGTCGTAGTTTGTCAGCGTGATGGGCGTAACCAGAATTCCACCGACCGCGCCGATCGCCGCCGATACGGCGAAGGCAAGACAAATTATCAGTGTCGTGTTGATTCCGACGAGGCGAGCAGCAGTACGATTGGCCGCCGTCGCGACCACCGCTTTTCCAAGCAATGTCCGCGACATGAAAAACCAAAGCAGCAATACAATTGCCGCTGCGCCGATCAGGACCAATATGCTTTGCGGCAATATGCTTGCTCCGCCAATTTGCCAGGGTTCACCCGGAATAAACTGCGGAAGCGCGTGAAAACGTTTGTCGAATATGATCGCGGCCAGCCCGCGCAGCAGGATCGATGCGCCGATCGTGATGATGATCAGCGTTACAGTGGAAGCGCCTTTGGCCGGCTCGATCGCGAGAAGGTAGAGCGAAATTCCGACAGCCGTCGCGACGACGACTGCGATGAATGCGGCCAGCGGCAGCGGGAACCCGGCCATCACCCCAAAGACAGTGATCATGCCGCCGAGCATGACGAATTCGCCCTGTGCGAAATTGATCACGCCCGATGCGTTGTAAATCAGCGTAAACCCAAGCGCGACGAGCGCGTAAATTGCGCCGACGGTCAGGCCGGAAGATAGATATTGCAGAAACTGCGACACCCGCGTTCCTTCAGGCAAATGAGTTAAGGACGGCGGGGATGGCAATCACGCCGCCCCCGCTCGATACTCGCAGGGAGCCGGTCAATCGACCAGTACCCAATCTCCGTTCTTGATTTCGAGCATCTTGAACGCCGAAAGATCCAACCCGAGGTGATCGGTTGGGCTCATGTTGAATACACCGGTAGTGCCAACGAGGTTCTTGGTTTTTTCGATCTCGTCGCGCACTTTCGCCTTATCGGCGCTGCCGGCCCGCTTCATCGCTTCAACCAGAATCAGCACTCCGTCATACATAAAACCGCCGAACGAAGAGACGGGCTGGCCGGTCTCCTTTTCGAATTTTGCCTTGTAGTCCACGACAACCTTCTTCTGCGGATCGTTGGCCGGCAAAATATCCGCGACCAGCAAGGCGGCCGCCGGCAAACGCACACCGTTGGCAGCCGGTCCCGCCAGCTCGATAAATTGCTTCGAGCCGACACCGTGGCTTTGATAAAACGGCGCGCCAATTCCCAATTGACGATAGTTGCGAGTGACGATCGCGGGCCCCTGACCAAATCCGGGGTTGATCACGGCTTGCACGTCGGCCTTTGCCTTGATGTTGGTCAACTGCGGGGTCATGTCGGTATCGCGCGGGCCGTAGGTTTCCTCGTGCACGACTTGCAGTCCATATTTGCCAACTACAGTCATGCACTGATCCCGCATCGATTTTCCGAAAGCATCGGTGCCGGAAATAAACGCGATTTTGGTCAATTTTTGTTTCTGGATGTCGGCGAAGATTTTTTCGCACGCCATCAGATCGGTCTGCGGAGTCTTGAAGATCCACTTTTTGGCTGGAAAGACGACTTGGACGGCTCCGGCAAGGTTGATGAATGGAATTTGCGCCTCTTCGGCGAGAGGAATCATCGCAAGAGTCGTCGCCGTCGTCGAGCCGGCGAGCAGCGCATCGACCTTATCCTCCTCAATCAGACGAGTCGCGAATGTACGCGCCTGATTGGGATCGCCGCCGTCATCATAGATAATCGCCCGCAACTTTTGACCGTTAATTCCCCCGCGGGAATTAATGTCGGCGACATACATCTCCAAGGTTTTCTTTTCCGGGTCTCCCAGAAACGAAGCGGGTCCGGTGACCGAGAGCACAGAGCCGATTTTTATTTCCGCTTGGGCGAGCGTGCCCGACGCGCAAAGAAAAACTGCTGCTGTAATAAGCCTGCTGCCGAAATTCATTGAGTCCTCCCCTAGTGCTTTACTTTGGCGAAATAGCCAATCGTGGCGATGCGTTTTTTTATTGGAGATGCCCTGAGCGCCCTGCATGCTGGACTGCGGCTAACCGCCGTAGTTCCAGAGCATACGCGTTGACACCCCTTTCCCAAGGCCATATTAATTCCCTGACCGGCCGGTCGGTCAAGTACTAAATTTGAGGGAAAGACGTCTTCTCAAGAACGAGCGCATCGGGTCAAATGACGCGCCGCATAAAAAGTTCGGGAGGGAAGCCCAATGGAAGAAGCCCCAATTCTCACGGATGTGAAATCGGGCTACCGGATCATTACGCTTAATCGTCCGCAGCGACTGAATTCCTTCAATGAGCCTATGCATGCTGCGCTGCGGTCTGCTCTCGATGAGGCGGAACGTGACCTGAACTGCCGCGCCCTACTACTCACGGGCGCGGGCCGGGGATTTTGTGCCGGGCAGGATCTTTCGGATCGATCTATTGCGCCCGGACAAAAATCTGACCTCGGACAAACGATTGGGAAATTCTACAATCCGCTCATACGCCATCTCCGCGCGCTTCCTTTTCCAACTGTGTGCGCAGTCAATGGCGTCGCTGCCGGTGCGGGAGCCAATATCGCACTCGCCTGCGATATCGTGATCGCGGCAAAATCTGCGACTTTTCTGCAATCCTTTGCAAAAATTGGACTGGTGCCGGACTCCGGCGGAACCTGGACTTTGCCGCGCCTAGTCGGCCTTGCGCGCTCGCGCGGCCTCGCCATGCTGGCGGAGTCTATTTCTGCCGAGAAGGCGGAAAACTGGGGAATGATTTGGAATGTTTTCGAAGATGCCGCTCTCCAGGAGGAAGCGCAAAAAATTTGCCAACAGTTTGCGGACGGTTCGACATATGGCTTGACCGAGATCAGGCGCGCCTTGCAACAGGCCGAAACGAACACGCTCGATCAGCAACTCGAACTCGAGCAACAAATGCAGGCTCGTCTCGGTGCGAGCGAGGACTATGCTGAGGGAATAACCTCTTTCAAGGAGAAGCGCGCACCCAAGTTTTCCGCGCGCAAGGCATCGTGATGGATCCAGTGCAAGTTGCCAAGGCATCGGCGGATAAGATGTGGGCCGAAGACCAAGCGAGCCGCAATCTTAGTATCCGGATTGTGGCCATCAGGCCGGGCTCGGCGAGCCTTAGCATGGTCGTGACAGACAAGATGTTAAACGGCCACAAGATTTGTCATGGCGGCTACATATTCTTGCTCGCCGATTCTGCTTTTGCCTATGCGTGCAACACCTACAATCAGCGCACGGTTGCGCAGCACTGCACGCTCACGTTCCTGAAGCCGGTAAAGCTCGGCGATTCACTGCAAGCACATGCGGTAGAGCGCTCGCGGACCGGCCGCTCCGGTATTTACGACATCACCGTCACGCTTGAGGATGGCACCGCCATCGCGGAATTTCGTGGACATTCCCGAACGCTCGAAGGTGAGATTGTGCCAGGTCTTACAACCGGCATGACTGCACTAAATGGAGACGGCTATGCTCGATAAGTCTTCGTACGAGCCTTATGGAATCGAACCGATCGAGCGCGCTTCGCGAGACGAGATCGCGAACTTGCAGCTGCAGCGATTGCGCTGGACGCTTGAGCACGCCTATCAGAATGTACCGGCTTACAAGAAAAAGTTCGACGACGCCCGCGTGTCGCCGTCCGATTTCAAGCGGCTTGAAGATCTTTCTAAATTTCCCTTCACGATGAAGAAGGATCTGCGCGACAATTACCCGTTTGGAATGTTCGCCGTCCCGCAAGACCGTGTCGTGCGAATCCACGCCTCCTCGGGGACCACGGGCAAACCCACGGTCGTCGGCTATACGCAAAAAGATATCGATACATGGTCGCAGGTAATGGCCCGTTCCATTCGCGCCTCGGGCGGCAGGCCGGGCATGAAGGTCCACATCTCTTACGGATATGGACTTTTCACCGGCGGCCTTGGGGCACACTACGGCGCGGAGAAACTCGGCTGCACCGTTATTCCCATCTCTGGCGGTATGACGGAGCGTCAAGTCAGTCTCATTACGGATTTCAAACCCGACATCATCATGGTGACCCCTTCCTACATGCTCGCCATTCTTGACGAATTCCGCTCCAAAGGCATTGATCCCAGGCAATCGTCTTTGCAGATCGGAATTTTCGGCGCCGAGCCATGGACGAATTCCATGCGTGCTGAAATTGAGGAAGCTTTCGACATGGACGCCGTCGATATTTACGGCCTTTCCGAAGTCATGGGCCCCGGCGTCGCGAACGAATGTGTTGAGACGAAAGACGGTTTGCATATCTGGGAAGACCATTTTTATCCGGAAGTGATTGATCCGGTCACCGGCAAGGTCCTTCCGGACGGCGAGCGCGGCGAACTTGTCTTCACCTCGCTGACGAAAGAGGCCTTCCCCGTAATTCGATACCGCACACGCGATTTGACCCGCCTATTGCCCGGAACGGCCCGATCCATGCGGCGCATGGAAAAAGTGACGGGCCGCACCGATGACATGATGATCGTCCGCGGCGTGAACATTTTTCCCACCCAGATTGAGGAGCTGCTGCTTCGCTGCGACAAGCTTGCTCCGCACTATCAGATCGAACTGCGGCGAGATGACCGCCTCGACGTGATGATGTTGATGGTCGAAGCGCGCACAGGTATTGAAGCGGAAAATGCAAAGTCTGACGGCGAATTTCTCACCGGTTTGATTAGGGAAAATATCGGTGTCGGTGTGAAGGTAATCGTGTCAGAGGCTGGTGGTGTCGAACGGTCGACCGGGAAAGCCCGGCGTATTATCGATAACCGCCCGAAGGAATAAGCAATGGGCCGTCCAAGATCAGCGGATTATGATGGAAAGCGGAAGGCGATTCTCGATCGCTCCGCACGGCTCTTTGCCAAACACGGCTACGACAGAACCTCGATGGCAGAGGTTGCGGCTGCCTGCCGCGTCTCAAAGGCGCTGCTTTATCATTACTATGTCAATAAAGACGAGTTGCTGTTCGATATTCTCATAAGCCACCTTCAGGTCTTGCTCGACGCGGTCAATGCAGTCGGGATTCATCTGCCCCCGCGCAGACGGTTGCGAGCACTGGTTGGCGCCCTGCTTGAGGCTTATCGCGATGCCGACGATCAGCACAAGATTCAGATCAACGAGTTGTCAAAACTGAACGGCGCCAGACGCAAAAAATTACTGGAGCTTGAGCGAAAACTTGTGACGATCTTTTCCGATGCCATTGCGGTCGTCGACCGGACGCTAGGGCAATCGCCCTTACTTCTCAAGCCGGTGACGATGTCACTGTTTGGAATGCTCAACTGGCATTACATGTGGTTTCGCGAAGACGGATTGATGACCCGTGAAGAATATGCCGATCTAGCCACCAAAATACTGATTGATGGCGCAGCTTCACTCGAAACGACTTCCATCCCGGCCTCGCGCCGGGCGGCCGGGTGATTTCAGCGAAGCAATCCGGCTCTCACACTTGATCAAAATCAACGGTGACCGCTTTCGTCGTGGGATGCGACTGACAGGTTAAAATGAAGCCTGCGTCCATTTCCCACTGCTCAAGCGAATAATTGAAATCCATACGCACATCGCCTTCAGTCAATTTCGCTCGGCACGTGCAGCACATTCCACCGCGACACGCAAAAGGAAGGTCGAGGCCCATCCGCAAGCCGGCGTCGATAATCGTTTCACCCTTTTGCATCGGCACCTCATAGCGAACGCCATTCAAGGTGATCGCCGCAATCGCACTGGCTTGTGTCGGGGGCGCCGCCGACTTTGCCGCTGCTTTGCCGGCGATCGGAAGTCCATCTGAAGAGAAATATTCAACATGGATGCGATCCGGCTGCATTCCACATTGCATTAATGCGGACTTGCCTTCTTCGATCAGCCCACACGGACCGCACAGAAACGCATGATCAACTTTCGACGCGGGAAATGCGCTTTTCAGCAAATCGGCAATTTTCTGCCGATCGAGCCGGCCACTGAGAAGGGAAATCTCTTGCGTCTCGCGCGACAGGACATGGTGAACGATCAACCGATCCAGGAAGCGGTCCTTCAGGTCTTCGAGCTGTTCTTTAAAGATAATGCTTTTTGCATTCCGGTTTCCATACAGCAAAACAAAGCAACTCTTCGGTTCACGCTGGAGAACAGTGCGGATCATCGAGATGATCGGGGTTATTCCCGATCCGGCCGCGATCGCAAGGTAGTTGCGCGCGGCAAGCGGATCCGTGCCAACGCCGAAGCGACCTTGCGGCGTCATCACTTCAATTTCGTCGCCGGCGCGCACGCGCTCATTGGCCCAGGTCGAAAATCGGCCACCATCGACTTTCTTAACGGCTATACGCAATTCGCCGTCATCTAGGCCCGCACAGATTGAGTAGCTGCGCCGCAATTCCTCGCCATCTTCCATTTTCTTCAATGTCAGATGTTGTCCGGGCTGAAACGCATATGCTTCGCGAAGCGGGGTTGGTATGTCGAATGCAATGGAAACGGCATCCGGCGTTTCATGGCGCAGGTCGGCGACTTTCAATTTGTGAAAAGCAATCGACATCACCGCCTCAAATACACTTGAAGTAATCGAACGGCTCGGAGCAATGGCGGCAGCGCCATAGCGCCTTGCACGAGGTCGAACCGAATTCCGAAATCCGCTCCGTATCTGCCGATTCACAGCGGGGACAGGAAACACTTTCGGTTCCAAAAAGCGCGCGGCGGCCGGTGCCTGTTTTTGGCGGAGCGATTCCGAAAGCGCGCAGCTTTTCCTTGCCGGCCTCGCTCATCCAATCCGTCGTCCATGCTGGAGACAAAATGGTTGTGATTTTTGGTTGCGAGAACCCGGCGCGCTCCAGCGCCAGCTCAATTTCAACGGCGATCATGTTCATCGCCGGACATCCCGAATAGGTGGGGGTTATGACGGCTTCCACACTCCCCGCTTCGCTGATGCGGATGTCGCGCAAAACGCCGAGATCGGCGATCGTCAAGACCGGGATTTCGGGATCGACCACGCTCGCGGCTGCATTCCAGGCTGCCTCCCGCAAATCAGCCGATGCGGCTGCATGTTTTACCGCGGGCGTCATCACCAGGTTGCTCCCGGGTATGTTCGCTGCAGGAATTGCATCTCCGCCAGGATGTAGCCGAGATGCTCGCTATGGCGTCCGTTTCTGCCGCCGCTTTGCCCGAAGCTCTCAGCGGGACGGCTGAGATTGGCTTCGGAAAACACGCGGTCGAGGGTGCGGGTCCAGGGTGCGCGCAGCTCCGCAGGATCGACCGCGATCATCTCCCCGATCAGAGCGCGCTCAACCTGATCCGTTTCAAAGAGCTCGTTGGTATAGGCGTAGAGTTCATCGAGTGCCGTCTGGGTGCGATCGTGACTTTCCTCGGTGCCATCGCCAAGACGAATGATCCATTCGCTCGCGTGACGCACATGATAGGCCATCTCTTTCTCAGCTTTGGCAGCAATCGCAGCAAGCGTCGTGTCCTTTGAAAGCGACAAGGCTTCGAATAATAGATGCGCATAGGCGGTATAAAGGAGCTGGCGGACCATGGTCGCCGCGAAGTCGCCATTCGGTTGCTCGACCAGCAATACGTTGCGATAGCCGTCGACATCGCGCAAATATGCGAGAGCATCCTCACTTCTGCCCCTGCCCTCAATTTCACCTGCATAGGTATAGAAGGCGCGCGCTTCGCCGATCAGATCGAGCCCCATATTACCGAGAGCCAAATCTTCTTCCAGCGATGGAGCGTGACCGACCCACTCGGACAATCGATGTCCGAGGATCAAGGCGTTGTCTGCAAGTCGCAACGCATAGGCGAATATTGGTGCTTCCGTCATGGTAACCTACATGTGCCCGACTTCATCCGGAATGTCGTAAAACGTCGGATGCCGATAGATTTTTGATGCGGTTGGCTCAAACATGACGCCCTTATCGGATGGGTCCGACGCAGTGATTGTATTTGAGGCAACGACCCAAATCGAAAGTCCCTCAGCGCGGCGCGTATAAACGTCGCGCGCAGACTGCAATGCCATCGTGGAATCCACAGCATGCAGGCTTCCCACATGCCGATGGGCGAGCCCGTTTCGCGAGCGTATGAAAACTTCCCAAAGCGGCCAATTTTTTTCGTTCATGGTCAGCTCTCCCTACACACTATTCGGCGGCGATTGTGGAAGGGGTGCGGGCACGCCGCTTTTCGGCATAGGCCAGCGCAGCCTCGCGCACCCATCGTCCGTTTTCATGGGCGCTACGCCGCTGCTTCATGCGCTGCCGGTTGCAGGGACCATCGCCGGCAATGACCCGCTTGAATTCCGCCCAATCAATCTCTCCGATTTCCCAATGCTTGGTCGCTTCATTAAATTTCATGTCGGGATCTGGAAACGTCAGGCCAAGGAAGTGTCCCTGCGGGATGGTCGCGTCGATAAATTTTTCACGCAAATCATCGTTGCTGAAGCGCTTGATCTTCCAGCGCATGGTCGCGTCCGAGTGCTGACTTTCGCGGTCGGAAGGCCCGAACATCATTACCGAAGGCCACCACCAACGGTTCAGCGCATCCTGTGCCATTGCCTTTTGTTCGGGCGTGCCGCGAGCGAGGGCCATCATGATCTCGTATCCCTGCCGCTGGTGAAAGCTTTCTTCCTTGCAAATGCGGATCATCGCGCGTGCGTAGGGTCCGAACGAGCAACGGCAAAGCGGAATTTGATTCATGATGGCCGCGCCATCGACGAGCCAGCCGATCGCGCCGATGTCGGCCCAGCTCAGCGTAGGATAGTTGAAAATCGAAGAGTATTTTGCTTTGCCGGACAGCAACTGATCAAACAACTGCTCACGCGATACGCCAAGCGTTTCCGCTGCCGAATAAAGATACAGCCCGTGCCCGCCTTCATCCTGAACCTTTGCGAGCAGCCCGGCTTTGCGCCGCAAGGTGGGCGCCCGCGTAATCCAGTTTCCCTCCGGCAGCATTCCGATGATTTCTGAGTGGGCATGCTGGGAAATCTGACGCACCAGAGTTCGCCGATAGGCCTCAGGCATCCAGTCGTTCGGCTCAATCTTGAGCTCGGCGTCAACGTGCGCCTGGAATCGCGATTCCAGCTTCGGATCGGAGGAAGGCTCGTTCGAGTCTTTGCTGTTCAGCGCTTGGGTGTACATGGAAATGCTCCTGCGGGAGGCTCCATGGCGGATTATATGTTACGTAAAACAAAAAAAGCAAGAAATTCTGTAACGCATTTATTGCTGGGCCAACGAACCCGCAAACCGTTGAGCGAGCGAGGAATTTGGCTTTGGCAGGGGCCCGGCCTCGTCGGCGCGGCATAAATCCAGGTACTGCTCGGATGGCTTGAGAACTGCCCGATAGATGCCGGCGGCAAGCTTGCGCGCTTCCCTTCCCGGCCATGGAGAGGGGAGCAGTGCTTCTGGAAGCGCTGGATCGCGCAACACGATCCGCCGGAATTCCTGGATCAACAGTAGCCGGATTACCAGCGCCTCGGCTGCATTCGGGGCGAAATTCGTTTTCAATGCTTCGGCGATCGGCTTGAACCGCGCAACAAACTCCTGATAACTCCCCGCGATCTCATCAAGATGATAAGCGTCTTTCAAAATTGAAACGGCGTCTTCGGTAAAAGGAATCTCAAAAAAACGGACGCCTTCGTGCAGGCTTGGCGTCCCGCCCTCACCCGTTGCCGACACATAGGTGAATGCATTCAAGGCGGCATATCCAGCAGCCTGGAGACTCTCTCGCTGCTCCGCGCGCCCGTTGGTTTCCCCACTCAGGAGAGCCAGGCTGATCGATCCCGTAAAACCGCGTTCGTGAAAAAAATAAATGCGTTTGGTCGCATCGGCGAAGGCTCCTTCGCCGAATCGCGAAAGCCGGTAAAAGCTGTTGCGGCCAGAGCGATACCGCTCCAGCCATTTTTCGGAAGCAAGACGAGAAATGGCGGTGCGAACATGACCGCCATCGATCCGAAAAAGCTCCAAGATGGTTCCGATCGAGCCAAGCCAAAGCTTGCCGCCGCGCGGCACAATCGCATCGCCGTAAAGCGTGATGATCAATGAACCCGCACGAACCGGTTTCCGGCGATGGAAGCTGTTGATCAGTCCACGAACCAAGGGCGCGGATATTTTGTCGCGAGAAGGCATCGAATTGCGTTGTATGGCTAAGGGTTGTTGAACGCAACCGCACCCACGAGACGGCTTCTACGGGAACGATGACTCGCCGCAGCTCAACCAGCCGTCACACCGCCTGCGAGATGCGCGTTTTCGACAATTTTCGATTGGCTTTCTGCGCGAGGCGATGATCCCGTCTCGGTGCTATCTTCCCGACGCTTGCAAGAGATTGAAAACCTGGACTCGCTGAGGCTACTGCCCGGCTGGCCGATTCCGACCCCGTCGCGATCAATTCCGTCACGAGTTTTGCGAATTGCTCGCGCGTCAATCCCTTCCCCTCTTTGAACCACAGATAGTGCCAGTTGAGCATTCCGAATAAGGACATTGTAATTGGTTTCAACATCGGACTATTTGCAAGCTTAGGCACTGCGTCGGTGATAGCGCCGGAGAAAATCTCCACAAGAGTGCGTTCCATCGAGCGGAGAATTACTTGCCGCTTTGCCGGCAGCAGCCTGAGATTGGCGATTTGAACCTGATGCTTGGCGTCAGCATTCTTGTAAGCCTCGAGCAGTGTCGCTGAAATCAGAAACAGGCGGTCGCGGGGCTTTTGAGCGGTGAGAATCGCTTTTTGCGTTACCCTGATGAGATCCTGCAAATGGCGCTGAAGAATATCGAACAAAACCTCTTCTTTGTCCGGGTAGTAATGGTAAAAAAGTGCCTTCGAGACTTTGCACGCATCGGCGATCATTGTCATTGACGTTCCGTGAAAGCCGTAATGAGCGAATAGCGCAGCCGATTTATCCAAAATCGCCAGACGCTTTTGATCGTAGTCTTCAGCACGTTCGCGAGGCATTCGTATCCAATCCGCTCATCTATAAAATCGATTCACAGTGACAATAAAAGGGTTTGCCCAAAATAGGAAATTGGTCAACAGCGACCTATATCCATCCCGTTTGACAATAAAATAAAACCCCGGCGAGAGACCAGGGTTTAGTGATGGCCTGGGAGGAAAACATATCGACCTTTCCCATGTTGACGGGCGGACAATATCGGCCATCGAAAAACTAACCGAACGGTCAGCTACGGTCAAGTCTTCATTGCTTATTTACTGACCGATTGGTTAGTTGTAAGGTGACGCAAAGGAAAAGCAATGCTTGCCGGCAATCGCGCCGTTACGCGACGCAAGGCGATATCAGTAAGGAAGCAACAATGAGCAAAGTCTTGGGAAGCTACGTACTCGGTCGCTGGATCACACCGTCTTCGCTACTGGTGGATATCCCGAGCGCAATCGATGGGCGGATCGTCGCTAAAGCAGGCGTCCATGGTGCCGATAGTGCCGAAATTGTCCGATATGCACGCGACACTGGCGGAGCCGCTCTCCGTTCGCTGACGTTTCATGATCGCGCCGACATCCTGAAGGCGCTGGCGTCGTTTCTTTCACAACGGAAAGACGAACTATACGCCTTAGCCTCGGATACCGGTGCGACGAAGCGCGACAATCAGATCGATATTGAAGGCGGCTTGGGGACCCTCTTCTCGTATGCATCTTGCGGGAGGCGCGAATTGCCGGGACAACGGTTTGTGATCGACGGAGGAAGCGAACCGCTTTCAAAGAACGGTACATTTATTGGGGCGCATATTCTGACGCCGCGTCACGGAGTTGCCGTACACATTAATGCGTTCAATTTTCCTTGTTGGGGACCACTCGAGAAATTAGCCCCGGCAATTCTGGGCGGGATGCCCGTCATTACGAAAGCTGCGACCGCAACCGCCTATGTCAGCGAAGCACTCATGCGGCTGATTGCAGAATCCAATTTATTGCCGCAAGGTGCTATCCAATTTATTTCCGGCCCGCTTGGGGACTTACTCGAACACCTCAATGGCCAGGACATTGTTTGCTTTACCGGCTCGATCGAGACCTCGGAAAAACTCCGCAATCATCCATCGATATCGCGCAATGCCGTGCGCTTCGTGGCGGAACGAGATTCCCTGAATGCAGCGGTGCTTGGCCCGGACGCCATTGCCGGTACGCCCGAGTTCGATCTGTTCATCAAAGAAGTCATTCGCGAGATGACGCAAAAGGCCGGACAAAAATGTACGGCCATTCGACGCATCTTGGTGCCGCGAACGCTCGAGAATGCAGTCGCCGAGGAATTAAAGTCCCGCTTGGAGAAAGTGAAAGTCGGTGATCCGAGGTCCGAGGAAATGCTGATGGGTGCGCTTGTGAGCCAGTCACAGCGCAAGAATGTACAAGAAAGTGTGGATGCGATCGCTCAGGAAGCAGATTGGATCTATGGTGACGCCAAGGATCCCAAAATTAAAGGCCTTGAGAACGGCGCGTTTATGTTGCCCGTTCTTCTTCGTTGTCGCAATCCACTACGAGCAAAAATCGCCCACACGACCGAAGCCTTTGGGCCCGTTGCAACCCTCATGGCTTACGACAGCATTGAGGACGCGATTTCATTAGTCGCCAAGGGCGAAGGCAGCCTTGTAGCTTCCATTTTCACTAATGACGCGAATATTGCGCAGGCGTTTGTGTTTGGAATGGCGCCCTATCATGGTCGCCTCCTAATCATCGACCGGACATGCGGTGGCGAGTCGACCGGACATGGCGCTCCCATGCCTGGCCTAATTCATGGCGGTCCTGGACGCGCGGGCGGTGGTGAAGAACTCGGTGGAATTCGCAGCGTGCACCACTACCTGCAACGCACGGCATTACAAGGATCGCCGGACCGAATCTCGCAGCTAACCGGCGATTGGATTCCTGGTGCATCGACTAAATTTCCCGCGTCACATCCGTTTCGACACAACTTCGAAGCGCTCACGATAGGAGATTCAGTACGAACTCCGGCGCGTACCATTACAATCGAGGACATTGAGCACTTCGCTGAGTTTACCGGCGACAAGTTCTACGCACACATGGATGAAGTGGCAGCAAAAGCCAATCCGTTTTTTCCTGGTCGTGTTGCCCATGGTTATTTGGTTCTGGCGTTCGCGGCCGGACTGTTTGTCGATCCTGCGCCCGGCCCACTTCTCGCAAACTACGGACTAGACAATCTGCGATTCCTAAAACCTGTGTCTCCCGGTGATCAGATCAGCGTGCGGCTTACGGTCAAACAAAAGCAGCCGGCGAGAAAACCAGAGTATGGGGAGGTTCGCTGGGATGTAGAAGTGTTTAATCAGTCCAATGAAACTGTAGCGCGATACGAGCTCCTCACTATGAGTGCGCGCGAAGTTCAAGCCTCTTCGCATTGACCGCAATGAAAACCAAACCCAATCGAGAATTTCTCAGCGCGCCGTGACTCATGCCTTGCGGTGTTTCGAAGTGGCTTTTATCTCAATGAATCGCCAAATATTTGACGACGGATTGACGAAAAGCGGCGCTTTGACTGCTGCGAGAGAGTCGCTTGATCTCCTCGAGGTAGACCTTGCTAAAGTCATTTGCGATGTCGGACGCGCAGCCGAAAAGGTCCATGCTGGTATCCGCTCCTCGACTCAGGCGCTTGAGGCAATACGCGGCCGGACTGAAACACTAACCAAGCTTGTCAGCACGGCGAATGGAGGAGTAAGCCAGCTTGGTGCAGCGGCGGGAGAGCTAGCACTATCTTCAAATGAAATTGGCCAGCAGGTTCACGCGGCCGGCGATTTGGCAGGACAGGTCACCCGTGTTGCACGTGAGGCCAGCAAAAATATCGACGGATTGAAATCGTCTTCCTCCGAAATTAACGCCGTTGTTGACCTGATCGCCAACATTGCGAAACAAACAAACCTCCTTGCCTTGAATGCAAAGATAGAGGCGGCGCGTGCGGGCGATGCTGGGCGTGGCTTTTCCGTGGTCGCTGATGAGGTGAAGGCATTATCGGTCGAGACGCAGAAAGCCACGCAGGGGATTGCTCATCGCGTTGAGAAACTCCAACGAGACGCTCAGATTTCAATGGAAGGCCTGTCCCATATTTCAGCGTTTATTGAGAGGCTCAATCCCGTATTTGCGGTCATTGTTGCTGCCGTTGAGGAACAGATTGCAACGGCCAAAAATCTTTCCAATAGCGCGGCCTCGACTTCGCAATTCATCGAACAGGTTTCGACGGAAACCGATGAAATTGCAAAAGCAACCGGGACGGCAACGCATCAAAGTCATGAGATCGATCAGTCCGGAAAGACGGTAGCGGATCTTGCTACTCAACTGCGCAGGAAGCTGGCGATCTTTCTTCGGCAAACAGAGATCGGTGACCGCCGTCAATTCGATCGCCTGCCTTGCGATTTGCCGGTCAAGTTTGAATGTCCGCAAGACCCAATTACCGGAAAGACCTTGGATCTGAGCGAGGGCGGCGCTTTATTTCAACCCAAACCTAGCGAAAGCAATGTTGAGATTGACCGCAACTATGCGATCGAAATCACGGGAATTGGCCGCATCGAGGTTACTGCTGTCAATCGATCCGACCTTGGCGTCCATCTCAAATTCGTTGAAGTCGGCGCCGAAGCGCGGGCGCGGCTTGACGAAAGGATCATGGCAATCGGGGAAGAGAATCGCGAGTTCATCGAACGTGCCTTGAAAGTTGCGGTGGAGATTTCTGCTTGTCTAGAAGAGTTGGTCCGGTCGGGTCGTCTCACGGTCGAGAAGCTCTTCGATAATGAATACCTGCCGATTCCGAATACCAACCCGCAGCAGTTTCGCACTCTCTATCTGGACGCGCTTGAAGAGGTGTTGCCGGAAATTCAAGAACGCGCGCTCGCCACCGATCAGCGGCTGATTATCTGCGCAACCGTTGATCGAAATGGATTCCTGCCCGTCCACAATCTGAAATATGCACACCCGCAACGTTCTGACGATCCGGTCTGGAATGCTGCCAATTGCCGTAATCGCCGCATTTTTGATGACCGTGCAGGTCTTGCCGCCGCTCGCAATGCGCGGACCTATCTGCTCCAGAGTTATCCGCGCGATCTGGGTAACGGCGTCATGGTCATGATGAAAGAAATCGATGCTCCCGTGCGTGTACTTGGCAAGCACTGGGGCGGATTTCGCATGGCGTATCAGTTGTAATTAATTGCCGGCCGCGCGCGGCAAATTCTAAGGGTGAAAAATGAGCGATCAACGCGACGCCTACATCTGCGACTTCGTACGTACTCCGATCGGTCGCTATGCCGGTTCACTGTCGAAGGTGCGCGCCGATGACCTCGCGGCGATTCCGATCAAGGCGCTTATCGCCCGCAACAAATCAGTCGATTGGGCGAGACTTGACGAAGTCTTTTACGGTTGCGCCAACCAGGCGGGCGAGGACAATCGCAACGTCGCGCGCATGGCGCTCTTGCTTGCAGGCCTGCCGCCGTCGGTGCCAGGTGTAACAGTGAACCGCCTCTGCGCCTCGGGGCTGGAAGCGGTGGGCGCGGCGGCGCGCTCGATCAAGGCGGGCGAGATGGAGCTTGCAATCGCTGGCGGCGTCGAATCGATGTCGCGCGCGCCCTTTGTGATGGGCAAGGCGACGGAGGCCTTCCAGCGCAGTACCGAGATCTACGACACCACAATCGGCTGGCGCTTCGTCAACCCGATATTAAAGGCGCAATACGGCGTCGATTCAATGCCGGAAACCGGCGAGAACGTCGCCGAAAAGTTTCAAGTTTCGCGCGAAGACCAGGACAGGTTTGCACTCCGCTCGCAGCAGCGCGCGGTTGCCGCGCAAAAGAGCGGTTTCTTCGCCGAGGAGATTACGCCGGTGGAAACGCCAGGTGACAAGAACGGCCCGGTGAAGATTGAGCGCGACGAACATCCGCGTGCTGACACCACACTGGAGACGCTCGCCAAACTTAAAACACCGTTTCGCAATCCCGGCACGGTGACTGCGGGCAACTCCTCGGGCGTGAACGACGGCGCCTGCGCGCTGATCATCGCCTCCGAGGCTGCCGCGAAGGCGCACGGCTTGAGACCGCGCGTACGCATACTCGGCATGGCCGCCGCCGGTGTGTCGCCGCGCATCATGGGCATCGGCCCGGTGCCGGCGACCGAAAAGCTGAGCGCTCGTCTCGGTCTCAAAGTTTCAAATTTCGACGTGATCGAATTGAACGAAGCATTCGCGTGCCAGGCAATCGCGGTCTTGCGGCAGCTAGGGCTTCCGGAGGACGCCGAACACGTCAATCCCCATGGCGGCGGAATAGCGCTTGGTCATCCGCTTGGCATGACCGGCGCGCGAATCGCGGGAACAGCGATGCATGCGCTCGAAGATACAGGCGGAAAGCTCGGGCTCGCGACGCTTTGCGTCGGTATCGGTCAGGGGGTTGCGCTCGCGATCGAGCGGGTGAACTAAGGGGCGGTGAAACACATTAGGTAAAGGGAGATCAAACTGTTTGACTGCCAGGCCAAGACTCGAATTCACCAAAATTTTTCTTGTTGCAATAAAATTTCTGCGCATTCCTCCGGAAACATTCAACCGCTTCGCAGATAGATTCCGGCTAAATGTTCTGAAGGTGACTTGCGAGATTTTACATTAAGCTGCATACTTTTAATACCAACCGCTTGATTCTTAAATCCGCGGCTTGCCCCCTTAAAATTGATGACTGACCTGCTAGGAGGCATCTAATGACTCTTTCGCTCGCAGCTTTGAATTCAATCAACAAACAGTTTTGGCTCGAACAAAATTCTAAGCTTGAAAGCTATATTGCTTCGCCCTTAGCTCGGTTCTTGCAAAAGGAGACTCAGAAGGATTTTCAGGGGGTCCAGAGACTATTGGCTAAAAGGGTCTATTGTAATAAGGCTTCCAGAGGACTCGCCTTCATCCATGAATTGACCCCTATAAATGCGTTGTTCGAGAAAATCGAATGGAAGTGCGATTTGCAGCGAGAACGTTCGAGACGGCCCAGAAGTGTGGTGGGACCGGATGGACAAACGCTGGAATACTATATTTCTCTTGTAGTTTCTCATCCGACAAATGTCGATAAAAGTACAAAATTACTTTGGCGTCATTTTCTGGAAGAACTAAAAACAATCAGATTGGAGTACAGAAGCGATTTCTCGAAAATTGGTGAAGTTTTACGCTACAAAACTCGCAGCGGAACGGAGAGATCCCATAGCTATAGGAGCTTTGAAAATACCGTTTCCAAAATTAGGAGCCTCGGGGGCGGTTAGTGTGATTTATTTTTGGTTAGCGTGAAACTGCGCCATTTTAATTGATTCCCGAGCATCGTATTTTCGCATCGGGAGTCAAAAACAATGAATGCACCCGAACAACTACAGATCGAATTTTTGCCTCTCGATTCATTACATCCGTTTGCGACGAATGCGCGAACGCATTCTAAAAAACAAATTCATCAGATTTTAGCATCGATTCAGGAGTTTGGATTCACAAACCCCATTATTGTCGATGCGCACAACACAATCATTTGTGGTCATGGACGAGTTGAGGCCGCCAAGCTCGCAAATTTAAATACCGTTCCAGCAATCCGATTGGAATACCTCAGCGACTCGCAGAAACGAGCCTATATTATTGCAGACAACAAAATCGCGCTGAATTCCGGGTGGGATCCAGAAATTTTATCGATCGAACTACAAAACCTCTTAAGCTCCGACGTCGACTTTGATTTGGAAGTAACCGGTTTTGACACAGCTGAAATTGATTTTTTAATCGATGGATCAGCGAAAGAACAAAATGCCGACGCCGGTGTTTTTCTTGGTCTTGATCAAGTACCAGTTAGCGCACTGGGTGATATATGGCTTTTAGGCACACATAAGCTTGCTTGTGCAGATGCGCGTAATAAAGACCCATATATTGCAATTCTTGAGCGGCCCGCTCGGCTGGTATTTGCGGATCCACCTTACAATGTTCCCGTTGATGGACATGTTTGCAAAGCTGGCGAACATACGCATCGTGAATTTACGATGGCATCTGGTGAGATGACTTCTTCCCAATTTATCACGTTTCTTTCTGAGGTTTTCAAACATGCGGTCGACCATAGCCTGGATGGCGCGATCCACTTCATTGCAATGGACTGGCGACATGTCTCTGAAATGGTGGAAATGGGTCGCCCCCTGTACTCCGAACTGAAAAACATCTGTGTGTGGAACAAAACTGTGGGGGGAATGGGTAGTTTCTACCGCTCGAAGCACGAATTCATTTTTGTGTTCAAAGTCGGATCTTCATCCCACATCAATAATATCGAATTGGGAAGGTCTGGTCGCTATCGCACGAACATCTGGGATTATTGCTCACCCGCCAAAGCCAAAGGCGTCCAACAGAGTATTTCTAGGGAACATCCTACTGTTAAACCAGTAGCTCTGGTCATAGATGCAATAAAAGATTGCTCCCGACGTGGTGAGATTGTGCTCGACCCCTTTAGTGGCTCTGGAACTACAATCGTAGCGGCTGAAAAGTGTGGGCGACACGCGCGCGCCATCGAGATCGATCCCCTTTACGTGGATCTATCCATTCGCCGTTGGCAGGAACTAACCGGATTCCACGCGACGCTTGAAAGTAACGGCCGCTCATTCACGGAGGTGACCGCACAACGAGAAGTCGATACAGAAAAATATTCGCTGGAGAACTAAATGTCGGATGCTCCACGTGAAAAGTACCGGGATAAGAGGCTCGATGTAGGTTACGGCAGACCTCCGTCTGAAACACGTTTTAAACCCGGCCACTCAGGAAATCCGAGTGGGCGTCCAAAGGGGTCTGAGAACTTGTCGACAAGTGTCCAGCGTGTGCTGCGCTCGAAAGTAAAAATTCAGGAGGGAGGCCTCATCCGTAAAATTCCAGCTATCGAGGCGGCAATGAAGGCCCTTCTGGTGAAAGCGATGAAAGGAGATGCGAAAGCCTGCATCCACGTTATCCAACTGGCCCAAGAATATGCCTCACCAGAAGAGGAGGAAATCGAAATTATTACAATGGCGATGCCGATGCCGTTCCAATGGGAAAAGGCCAAAGTTAGAATCGAGGAACTCGAGAAAGAACTAGAAGAGTTGAAAAAGAAGCAGAAAAAATAACTTTGACTAGCAGCGCTCAATTATCCAATTGCTTAGACCCAGCCGTATCGCTGTTTGAGACAAGGTTCCTGCATCCCATATATGCACATCCGGACGTTCATCCATAAGCAGATTTTCTTTCGGGGAATGACATACAAAAAAAACACGGTTAAATTTTCCGGTCTCATCCGCTTGAACTACAAACTTTTCCAATGATTTCTGATCGGCAGAGGACTTAATCTGTACGGCACATCGTTCTCCCGTAATCGGGTTCTCTAAGATAATATCGTTTGATTTTTGAGTTCCTCCGAGGGCTGATATCCGATGCCACCCACTACGGGCAAAGATTATATCAACAAGTGTCTCAAAATCGCGCCAGTCTAGCCCTGCCAACGCTTTCTTTGTGACATCGGCCAGTTCATGCAGCGCTTGGTTAGTTCTAAGTACGAGTGGTTCAACGATACCATTAATCCGCCGCAATAAATATTCTTCGTGCTCAATAGAGCAAATAGTTCGCCTGTAGCTCGCAACCTTCGTCAATTTTGTACTCAGCGTTTCGATGGCAAGGGGATTGTTTTTCAAGTCGAAATTTTTCCAGCGCTCAACACAATTTCGAACTCTTTCGCCCTGTGTATCGCCTCCGCCTCCAACCCACCGGACCTTAGGCTCGGCAAAAGTCCACCACATATGGCCGCGGGCGAACGTGATCCAAAGACAACGTTGATCCAAGGAATAAAAATCAATAATCTCTCTAGCGTCGTCGGCTGCAGCCCGCTTATCACGACCGGTTGATACTCTGAAATTCTGAATCTTTTCTCGATCTAGTGTGAGCGCCAACTTATGCGATACTTTTCCATGCCCGAAGTGAAGTTCTTGGCGGTCGAGAGATGCCACCTCCCATCGTCCGCGCCTGCCTAATTTTATATATCTTATAGCGGTAGGAGTTATGGCCATCGGTAGCTAACTCGTCGACAGATCTAGAACCTCACTCGAACGAATGTAACTTAAAAGCGGTCGTCTTAAAACCGTCTTAGGGCACCTTCTGCGATCGTGAAACGAACGCACAAAGGGCCACTTCGCGACGTGCTGGCGAGAAACATGCGCCGGCTGCGTGCGGCGCGCCGTTTAACTCAAGAGGCGCTTGCCCACGAGTCGGGCATAAACCGCACTTACCTTAGTTCAGTCGAGCGTTCCGAACGGAATGTTTCGATCGACAATATCGCAAGGATTGCAAAAGCGCTTCGCGTTGAACCGTGGAAGTTACTAAAGAACGACTAGTTCCAATCGCTCATCTCTGGCCTACAATCAAGGGGCTTTACGAAGCGCGAATGTCCCTGCTTCAAGCTGACGGCGATATTTTTGTCGGCGCGGGAAGAGGAGGCGGACGCTCGCTCCCATGAAGAGCCCGCCGTAGCTCTCGAAAAGAAGTTTTCTAAGTCAATGTTGCAAAGCGGAAATGCTCGCGCATCTCAATATATTCGACTGGACTTCCCTCTCATACAGAGCATGCATGTGCAGCACCCCGTTAGGTCGAGGTGCAAATGGACGAAGTCTCTAATAGCCCAAATTACGCCGCCGCAGTCGAGGCAGAAATCGCCCAATTGCCCCGGCGCCGGATGTCCGAGTTGCGATCGAGATGGCGCGAACTTTATCGAACTAATCCTCCTGCCGCATTTGGTCCGGATCTTTTTCGGAGAAGCATCGCCCATAAACTTCAAGAGCGTGTCTACGGTGGTTTGAGCGAGGCAACGCGTCGCGAGATAAATCGCATAATTAAGACGCTTCCCAAGAATCCTAAAGCACGAGCCGAACTGCCAAGGCGGATCAAGTCAGGTTCGGTGCTTGTTCGCGAATGGAAAGGAAAATCACATCGCGTAACTGTCAGTGGGAACAGCTTCACTTATGAAGGAAAAGACTATTCAAACCTCTCGGAACTGGCTCGCAAAATTACTGGCACGCGCTGGAACGGTCCAAGATTCTTTGGCCTTCGCACGATTCCGGAAGGCCCAGCCGATAAATCGACATCGAACGGAAGCTTCGGCGCAGGTGTGCGGTGAAGACCACTTCAACAAAATCTCTGCGCTGCGCCATATACACCCGTAAATCGACCGAGCATGGACTGGAGCAGGAATTTAACTCCCTCGATGCGCAGCGCGAGTCTTGTGAAGCCTATATAAAGTCTCAGGCCATCCAGGGCTGGACAGCACTTCCTCAACGCTACGATGACCCTGCTTACTCGGGCGGCACTCTGGAACGCCCTGCCGTTCAGCGGTTGCTCAAGGATATCGAAGATGGCCGCGTTGACGTTGTGGTGGTTTACAAGATTGATCGGCTGACGCGGTCACTGGCGGATTTCGCGAAGCTCGTTGAAATATTCGATGCAAAATCAGTGTCGTTCGTCGCCGTTACCCAGCAATTCAACACGACGACATCGATGGGCCGCCTCACCCTCAATGTGCTGCTTTCCTTCGCTCAATTTGAACGCGAATTGTCCTCAGAACGGGTGCGGGACAAATTCGCGGCATCACGCAAAAAGGGCAAATGGATGGGCGGGAATAGTCCCTTCGGATATCGCGTGAAGGACAAGAAACTATTTGAAGATCCCGAAGAAGCAAAGACAGTTCAATTTATCTTCCGACGATATCTGGATCTTAAGACCATCGAGAGTTTGATAGTGGATCTCGATAAACGAGAAATCATCACCCGAAAACGAAAACGCGCGAATAGCCAAGTATCGGGAGGCGGACGATTCACATATGGCCCCCTCGCCTACTTACTCAAAAATCGGCTCTATCTTGGGGAGGTCAATCACAAAGAGCATTGGTTCAAAGGTGAGCACAAGGCAATCATCGAGAGATCACTTTTTGACTCCGTTCAAGCTCTTCTGAAGAAAAATTCTATCCGCCGGCATCAAAAGCGAACCAATAATGGATCACCGCTGACGGGTCTCTTATTTGACGATCGAGGTAATCGTCTGAGCCCTAGCTATACAACGAAGCGGGGCGTCCGATATCGGTTCTATGTGAACTCCGCACTTCTGACCGGCAGAAAAGCTGAAGCAGGATCAGTCCGCCGCGTCGCCGCTCCTGAACTGGAGAGGACCATTACATCCAGTCTGAAACAGCATCTTGCAAAGTCAAAACGATCTATCTCGAAAGCAGAATCCATTAGTAGCCACGTTGAACGCATTGTAATGCACGAAAATAGAATTCAGATTTTTTTGAAACAAGCCATCACCGCAAAGAATAACGGCGCGAACAATATACTTGAAATCCTACGTTCCCCTTCCTTTGCAAAGCCATTCGCCAAAATCGAGACTGACAATTGCGATAGTGCGCACGAACCCAATCCCAGGCTCGTTCAAGCAATCGCGCGATCTCACATGTGGCTTGAGAGCTTGATGAATGGTACTTACAAGTCTGCCGAGGACCTAGCGGATTCCGTTAAGATGCATCCAAGAGCTGTTCGAAACGGATTACGTCTAGCTTTCCTCGCTCCAGATCTAGCTCAGGCGATATTTGCGAGGCAGAATTCAGAATGTTCAAATGTCGCGAAGATTCAGTGGACGCTTCCTCTTTCGTGGCGTCAGCAGCGAAAAATATTCAATGTCGATCAATCCCAATAACCTTCATTATGGAATATTTCTGATTGGCACCACCGGATGTAGCTTTGAAGTAGCTCACGCCTACATTGACGAAGTGGAGCGCGAACTGAAATGTTCTTCGCGCATTTGCCGAGGCGCGGTGCGAGTCGCTCTGATCTATGACGATAAGACTGAAGGGTTCGTCGGCGGAATGGACTAAATCCCCAACGGACCGCGACGTGAACCAGCCGCTTTGCGCGCTTCCTCTTCCCTCTCACGAAGAACAACCGCCCAAATTTCGTAGGTTTCGCGAACCATTGCATCCAACTCTTCGAAGCTGAAGAGTTCTACCGTATCATCGGAATAAACATTCATCGTTCTGCCGCCATTCATTGCGCGGCCGAAGTGAACAATCTCAAATGAAGCTGCTTCAAAGTCAGGGTCCGCCTCTCGAATAGCTTGATGCATCATTGAGAAAGCGAAGCGCCGTCCTTTTGGACCTAAGCTGTTTTGTTTTCTAGGATCAAGAAATGGAACAACCAGTCGATCTTTCCGAATGTAAGAAAGTCGAAACCAGTAGCGAACCTTTCCCGTCATCCCGATGGGAAAAGGGAAGAAATCTTCGCTTCGTCCCTTCAATCCTTCGGCAACCGCGTGGTGGTACAACATCTCAGCAAGTTTGCGGTTCGCTTTCAGTTCCTCCGGTTTTCTTGCCAGTGAAACAAGCTTTCGATCAATTTTTTCCCAAGAGGTCGGAGCAGCCCTGCCCGTAAGTGGATATTCAACATCCAGAATATCGGAAAGAACGCCACGGAGAGGGTCGTAAGAGTAAGGTGGATTGGCCACCTTCTGTCTTCTGAGGGCGATATATTTTTCGTCGGTGGTCAGAGGCGCGATACGCGCCAAGTCAATTTCCGGTAAGCGGCGCATCTTCATGCGGCTCTCCACTTCTAGGTGACGGCGGAACAGTGACCAACTGGTATTTGAATCTTTCGATGATCACCGAATCGGGAATCTTGAGTCCCAGTGAAACCGATTCTTGCGCTCTTTTCACTATAAAATCCCACGGGCCGTTAACAGCGTGGGTAATATCGACCAGTCTTCCCGCACTTACACGCCCATAAGCAGCAACAATCCCAAGAATATACTGTTGGGCGCTTGGGCAATCGACTGGGGATAATGGCTTTGATTCGCGGGTCATCATGTCTATTGCAGATGCACGAATCTTAATTGGCTCGCGCCCACATTTTTTGAACGCTCCGAACGCCACTGGATGAACCGGGCCATACTGCCAAGCTTCGAACTGCCCTTTCAGTAACGGGCTGCCTTTTTCGATCAGATACTTGGCGTGGGCGAAGTAAAGCAACTTTTGCAGAGATAAATTTGAAATTGAGCATTCTAAACGGTCAGCCACATCCAGTAGTAAGTTAGCTACGGCTCTTGGGTCGAATGGGGCTGGCACGATTAGCCTCTCCAAGTCTTCAATCTATCGACAAAACAAGATTGCATCACCCGACTACTCGAATGGCAAACGAGATTGCCTACGAAGTGGGTACGCAAATTTCGGCTTACGATTTGGAAACTGACAGTTCGGATTCGGCTAATGCTTCAAGAGCGATCCCAATTGTCCGATCTTCGAACAGACTAAGTTTTCGCTCTGCACTACCTTCGCCACCCGGCCAACTTTTTAGACCTTCTTTCACCGCAGCAACTTCCGGTGCAACGTTCTGAGCAGCGATAAGCCAATCCACCGTCGAAAGGATTTCCATGCTCAACGGCGATTCAAATCCATCGATAAATTTCGATGTGGCTTCCAAGGCTGGAAGATATGGCTTCGCATCTGCTGACTTCAGGTATGTGGCAACACGATCTCGTTGCGCGTCATCGAAGTGGATTATGTCGAAGGGGCCAGAGTCAGCCAATCGTTTATCGCAATGCAAATAGCTGCCGTCCAAACCATCGAGCATGTGAGTCAGCTTATTTGAATAGGGACCGTACTTATTGGCTGTAAATTTGAAGTCCAACTTATTTTCGATTCCAAGCTCGACAACAAATCGCTCTATAAAATAACCGAGCTTCTGCACTTCCAAGAGAGTGCACTCAATTCCAAGGATTGAATATCGTCTGACAAGCTCAGCAATAAGCGCGCGCGGCGGCGTCAAATTTTCCGTACCAGTGCGTTTAGCCACGTTCTGATATTTTTCAGTGGGTTCATAAACGTGAATTTCTACGTTAGACAACGCACTCAGAGTCTTCTCAATTTCAACGCGAACTTGCTTCCATTCAAGTCCGCCGTTCCCTGCGCCTAATGGCGGGATAGCGATGGATTTGACCTTATTGTCTTCGATAAATTTCTTCAGATCAGCCAATCCAGACTTGATCCATTCCATTTTTGATGGGTAACGCCAATGGCCCTTGGTGGGGAAATTGATGATCCACTTTGGGCCTAGAAATTGGTTTCGTTCAGTAATGAACATCTTGCCGATTTGAACTTCCTTCGCTTTACAAGCCTTCTCGTATGCTTTGTAGTTTTCAGGAAACGCCTCTTTGAACATCAAAGCTACGCCCTTGCCCATGACGCCCACGGTATTCACCGTGTTCACAAGGGCTTCAACGTCCGCTTCTATCAGATTGCCGGTTGTATATTTTATCATCACAGATACCACTTCGCTTCCGCGACGATTTTGAGTTCGATATTCTTGCTCTTGAACTCGGCTTCTACAGAGGTCTTGACCGAATCATTATAGCAAATAGCGCCAAGCAAGGCATCGAATGGTACTTGCTTATGAACCAGTCCTTCGGCCTGATAACGCTCGAAACGGTCGATATTGTCCTTCTTGAAATTACGGTCTTGTAACGTTGGCCAATCAATTCGGTTCAAATCGGCCAAATCAGAAGAGAACAACGCTGTCTTCAGATAGGCGTGCCGATCCGAAAAAACGAAGGTCACGCCCTTCTCTTTCAATTTTTTCAACGAAGATGCGAGGATTATAATGTCTGCTGCCGGACGCTTCGTGATGCCGCTGTACCCGGTGAGGATGTTGTAAAGCATCGGGGTGTAGGGCGTGAAATAGAACGGCACATAGTCGCTAAGAGTACCGCCCGGTGGGATGGGAACTGCCCGATCATTCCTACGCACAATCAGTTCGGGATTCCCGATTTCGACGTACTTCGGGTCCGTCTTGGAACTGCGACAGCAGATTCCTTTTTCCAACATCGTTTTCAGATTTTCACGATGCATGATCCGAAAGATCAGAGCCTTTACGGGATTCAAATCTTTCGACATGGGCCTTCCGACACTTTGAAAATCCTATTCGATTAGTTCACCCCGTTAACCATACCGTTCCGGCTATGTGCCGCCAGAGTTAGGACACGAGTTAGGGCAGATTTTCCTGACTCGTTCCTTTGCTGGAAAACCAAGGGGAAAGTGGCGGAGAGGGTGGGATTCGAACCCGCATGCAACTGTAAATTGCTTACGCTATTACTTATGGTCAAATGACGCAGGTCTAAATGACCACCAACCTATTTGAGAAGATTGGTGGGCGCACAAGGACTCGAACCTTGGACTCGGTGATTAAGAGTCAACGGCTCGTCTCAAGTCTTGGTACATTGCAATTTCCACTCGGAGATTTCTACATGTTTAGGCTGATTAGAAACACAGCCAGCCCCAAACAGAGACCCAAATCCCCGCAATAATCGCCGGAAAACGGCCATACTCTGGCCAAGTCGAGAGATTTGCAGGTTCGACTGGACTGATTGGCTGGGGGACTAGGATTCGAACCTAGATTGACGGAGTCAGAGTCCGCAGTTCTACCGTTGAACTATCCCCCAACGGCCGCTCGCAAATCGCGCGGCAAATGGGCCGATATGGCGGGTTTCTTCTAGCTTGCTCATGTGTCCGTTTGCAAGCGGCGGCCCGACAGGCGCCGTTTCCAGCCCGATCCAATTATCCAGTCCGCGCAAACGATTAGTGGCCGGTTTCGTTCCTCATATTTGCCGCATCGCGGCCGCCCCGACCGTCACGCGGATGACAAGCAGCCGCGTTACACGCCAGCCATGAACCGGCGGAATCAATCCCGATGAGCGGCTGGATCGCGCTCGCATTTGCCGGAGTCTTTGAAGTCGTCTGGGCGCTCGGCCTCAAATACAGCGACGGTTTCAGCCGCCTTGGGCCTACGCTTCTCACGCTTGTGGCGTCGCTGCTCAGCTTTTTCTGTCTTGGGATTTCGTTGCAGACGGTGCCCTTCGGCACCGCTTACGCGATCTGGTGCGGGCTCGGCGCGGCCGGAGTTTCGATCGCGGGCATCGCGCTGTTCAATGAGCCAGCGCAGATTCCACGGCTCGCTTGTTTGTTTCTGATTCTGGCCGGCGTTGTCGGCCTGAAACTGGTGACGCCGGAATAAACAGAAAGAGACTGGGAAACCGCATGGTCTGGCATGGCAGCAATATGGCGCCGGCGGCTGACTGAACCGGACTCAAATCCCTGCAATCGCTGCCAAAAAGCAGGATTGCCGCAGGCAAATCACAGCCCAGAGACGCATGAAGTTGTTGCAGATTTCTTGATTCCGCCATGCAGCATCCTCATTGCTGTCATGCGGTAAGTCTAGGTTTTCACGCTGTAATACCAGAGTTATATAGATGCCAACGAAGACGAACGATCCACTGAAAGGAACTGCCCCATGACCGCCATCGCACTCTCCACCCTCACCCGCGGCGCTTCGCGCCTCCAGGCTTTCGCCCGCTTCACCGGCGAGATCGTTGCCGGTATCCGGGAAGGCCACGCGATCGCGAACCGCTATGAAGAGCTTTCGCGCCTGACCGACGCGGCCCTCAAGGCCCGCGGCCTCGTCCGCGAAGACATCGCACGGGTCGCCGTCACCGGCCGCCGCTAAACGGAATTAGGCGCGCGTCTTGCCTTCGCGCAGGGCGCGCGCGCGAAGATCCGAAAGCGTTGCCGTCGGCAAGATCGCCTCGGTATCAAGTTTGACGTGAACAAGCGCCGCCCCCTGGGCGGCGAACGCTTTTTGGAGAGTGCTTTGCGCATCCTCATCGCGCGCGATGGTGTAGCCCTCGATCCCGTAGGAACGGGCGAGGGCCGCGAAATCCGGATTTTTCAGATCGGTGCCGAACACGCGGCCGGGATAATGTTTTTCCTGGTGCATCCTGATCGTGCCGTAGGTGCCATTGTCGATCACGATGAACTTCACGGCGATGTTGTATTGGGCCGCGGTTGCGAGTTCCTGCCCCGTCATCAGAAAATCGCCGTCGCCCGCGAAGCAGACAACCGTACGCTCCGGGTGAAGATGTTTCGCCGCGACCGCCGCAGGCACGCCGTAACCCATCGAGCCTGAGACGGGCGCGAGCTGTGTGTTGAATTTTTTGTAACGGTTGAAACGGTGCAGCCAGACCGAAAAATTTCCGGCGCCGTTGCAGAAGATCGTATCAGCCGGCAACTCGCGCAAAAACTGAATGATGGGCCGCATCTGGACCGGGCCGACATTTGCAGGAACCTGCTCGGACCAGCCAAAGTAGTCGTCGCGCGCATCCTTGCGCCACTGCTTCCATTTGATTTCGCGCGGCGGCTCAACGCCTTCGAGGGCGGCGGCAAATGCATTGGGTGTGGCATTGATGCCGAGCGTCGGCTGATAGACGCGGCCGAGTTCATCGGCGGAAGCGTGAACGTGAACGAACGGCACGCCGGGATCGGGGATGCCGAACAACTCATAAGCCTGACTCGGAATCTCGCCGAGCCGCGTTCCAAAAGCGAGCACGAGATCGGCCGCCTTGATGCGTTCGATCAGTTTCGGATTGGGACCGAGGCCAAGCTCGCCCGCGTAGCAATCATGATCGCCGGGCAACAGATTTTGGCGGCGGAAACTTACCGCGACCGGAAGATCGAGCCGTTCGGCGAAACGGCGGAAAACGCCCACGGATTTTTCCGACCAGCGGCTTCCGCCCAAGAGCACAATCGGGCGTGAGGCGGCATGCAGCATTTTCTGCATGCGCATCATGTCGGCGAGGGCGGGCCAGGTTTCGTCGGGAATGACGGGAGGGGCGTCCTCGACCGTCACTTCATCCACCAGCATGTCTTCGGGAATGGAGATCACAACCGGACCGGGGCGGCCTTGCGTCGCGACGCGGATCGCGCGGGCGATCACTTCGGGAATACGCGCGGCATCGGTGATCGCCACCGCCCATTTCGCCATGGGCCCGAACACCTTCTCATGGTCCATTTCCTGAAACGCCTCGCGGCCGCGAAATTCGCGCGCGATGTCGCCGACAAACAGGATCATCGGCGTGGAATCCTGCTGGGCCACATGCACGCCGGCACTTGCGTTCGTCGCACCCGGTCCGCGCGTCACAAAACAAAGCCCCGGCATGCCAGTGAGCTTGCCGGCGGCTTCCGCCATCATCGCGGCTCCGCCTTCCTGACGGCAGATCACGAAATCGATCGGGCTGTCGCGCAGCGCGTCGAGCACGGCGAGAAAGCTTTCGCCGGGCACGCCAAAGGCGTTCTTGAAACCGTGGGCCGCCAGCGCATCGACGAGAATGCGCGCGCCGGAGCGGGCCTTGGTTGCGGCGGAGGATTTCTGGGCGGGCTTGGCGTTATAGCTGGTCATGGACGCATTATAGCTGGCTGCTTATTCACTTTGCACGTTTTGCCTTCTTCGCCTGTTTCCCGCCAAGTACCGTAATAATCGCGCCGCAAAGCGTGTTGAGTTCGTCGGGGTCGATGGTGAAGGCGGGCGTCAGATAAATCATCGATCCGAACGGGCGGATGTAAACGCCTTCTTTCAGGAAGCGCGCCTTCAGTCCGTTGATGTCATCGAGTTTTTCCATCTCCACTACGCCGATGGCGCCCTTCACCCGCACATCCTTGACGCCGCGAAGATCGCGGCAGGGCTCAAGACCTTGTTTCAGGAGTTGTCCGATGGCGGCAACCTGTGCGAGGCGCGGCTCGCGCTCGAACAGATCGAGCGAGGCGTTGGCGGCGGCACAGGCGAGCGCATTGCCCATGTAAGTCGGACCGTGCATCAGCGCGTGATCGGGATCGTCCGACCAGAACGCCTCGAACACTTTTTCATTGGCGACTGTCGCGGCCAGAGGCAGCGTGCCGCCGGTGAGCGCCTTTGAAAGAGTAATAATATCCGGCTCGACGCCTGCTTCCTCGCAGGCGAATATTTTTCCGCTGCGGCCGAAGCCGGTGAAAATTTCATCGAAGATCAGCAGCAGATCATATTTATCCGCAACCGCGCGGATACGCTTCAGCGTATCCGCATCATGAAACACCATGCCGCCCGCACCCTGCACCAGCGGCTCCACGATAATGCCGGCAAGTTTTTCAGCCTGACGCTCGACAAATTGCTCGAATTTTTCCGCGCTCGCTTCATCGCGCGGCAGACCAACGATAAATTGCGCGGGGACAGCATCGCGAAACACCGAATGAAATCCAATTTCGGGGTCGCTTACCGCCATCGCGCCGGTGGTGTCGCCGTGGTAACCGCCCCTGAAGGCTACGAATTTGCGGCGGCCTTTGACTCCCTTATTGAGCCAATATTGCACGGCCATCTTCATCGCGATTTCCACCGCGACAGAGCCGGACTCCGAAAAGAAAACATGATCGAGGTCGCCTGGCAGCAGTGCCGAGAGCCGCGTCGCAAGCGTCAGCGCGGGTTCATGCACGAGCCCGCCCAGCATCACATGCGGCATCACTTCAAGCTGACGCGCCACCGCCATGCCGATCTGCGGGTGATTGTAGCCGTGACAGGCGGTCCACCAGCTCGCGATGCCGTCGATGAGTTCGGAGCCGTCATCGAGGTAGATGCGCGAGCCCTGCGTGCGCAGCACCGGCAGCGGGGCCAGCGCCGTCTTCATCTGTGCGTAAGGCAGCCAGATATGCTCCAGCCCGGTCTCGTACCACCCTGTACGCCGGTTACGCACGATACTTACTCCATCGGCATCATGCCGAGACGGTCGAGCAGTTGCATGTCGCGGTCACGGCCCGGATTCGGAGTCGTGAGCAGCTTCGGCCCGTAGAAAATGGAATTGGCGCCCGCGAGGAAGCAGAGCGCCTGCGCCTCGTCGGTCATGTCTTCTCTTCCGGCAGAGAGCCGCACCATCGAAGCCGGCATCGTGATGCGCACCACCGCGATCACGCGCACGAAATCGAGCGCATCGATTTTTTTCGCCTCCCCGAGCGGCGTGCCTTCGACGGCGACGAGCATGTTCACCGGCACGCTTTCCGGATGCTGGGGCAAGGAGGCGAGCGCGTGGATCATGCCGACGCGGTCGTCATCGCTTTCGCCCATTCCGACGATGCCGCCGCAGCAGACATGGATGCCCGCGCTGCGCACATGACCAAGCGTGTCGAGACGCTCCTGATAGGTGCGGGTCGTGATGATCTCGCCGTAATATTCCGGCGAAGTGTCGAGGTTGTGATTGTAATAGTCGAGGCCGGAGTCGCGCAGGCGTTTCGCCTGGCTTCCCGTGAGCATGCCGAGCGTGACGCAGGTTTCCATGCCCATCGCCTTCACGCCCTCGATCATGGCGCAAACTTTATCCAGATCGCGGTCCTTCGGCTCGCGCCAGGCCGCACCCATGCAGAAGCGGGAAGCACCGCCTTCCTTCGCCGCGCGGGCTTCCTTCAGCACCGCATCGAGCGCCATCAGTTTTTCCGCCTTCACGCCGGTGTCGAATTTCGCGCTCTGCGGACAATAGGCGCAGTCCTCCGGGCAGCCGCCGGTCTTGATCGAAAGCAAGGTCGAAATCTGCACCTCGCGCGGATCGAAATTCATCCGGTGGATGCGTTGCGCCTCGAACACGAGATCGGGGAAAGGCAGCGCAAACAGCGCGCGGATTTCCTCGCGGGTCCAGTCGTGGCGGATGGCGCCTGAGCGATCCGGTACGGAAGAAGCGGCGGATTCACTTACGAATTTCGACATGTTCTATTCTGAAGTTTGACGAGGCTTTGCATCGAGGATGCGTCCGGGTAACGGTACACCCATGAGAGGTCAAGCCAAAGCGCCAATCGCAGCGGAAGCCGCAAATTCGCTGGACAATTTTGCGGCGGAAAAGCTGGCCGGACTGGAATCGCGGCATCTGCGGCGGTTTCTGGTGGAGACCGCGCGCACGGAAGGTATCGAAGTAGAACGCAACGGGCAAAAGCTCGTGTCGTTTTCCTGCAACGACTATCTCAATCTGTCCGTGCATCCCGCGGTCAAGGCTGCGGCCATCGCGGCGATTGAGAAATATGGCGTGGGCGCGGGCGCCTCGCGGCTCGTTACCGGCAACCATCCGCTGTTCGCTGAGCTGGAAGCGCGGCTCGCGAAACTGAAGGGCACGGAAGCCGCCGTCGTGTTCGGCACCGGCTATCTTGCGAATTCCGGAATCATTCCGGTATTCGCGGGGCGAGATGATTTAGTCCTGGTGGATGAACTGGCCCATGCCTGCATCTATGCGGGCGGGCAACTGTCGAAGGGAGCGCTCACGCCGTTCCGGCATAACGATCTCGCGCATGTTGAAATAATTTTGCGCGAGCAACGCGGCAAGTATCAGAATGTTTTGATCGTCACCGATGGCGTGTTCTCGATGGACGGCGATCTCGCACCCGTCTCCGAACTCGCTACCCTCGCCCGCAAATACGATGCCTGGCTGATGACCGACGACGCGCATGGCATCGGAGTCGTAGGCGGCGGGCGCGGATCGAGTTTTATGAAGGGCCACAAGGAAGATGTGCCGCTGCAAACGGGTACGCTTTCCAAAGCCATCGGCGGCTTCGGCGGCTATCTGTGCGCGAGCGCGCCGGTGATTGAACTCGTGAAGAATCGCGCGCGGACTTTTGTGTATTCGACCGGCCTGCCGCCCGCGAATGCCGCCGCCGCGATTGCCGCGATTGACCTGATCGAACGGGAACCGGATTACGCGGCGCTTCCGCTCAAGAAAGCGCAAAATTTCACCCGCCTCACCAATCTGAAGCTGGCCGAGAGCCCGATCGTGCCGGTAGTGATCGGCGCGGAAAAAGACGCGCTCGAAGCGTCGAAACTTCTGGAAGACGCGGGCTATCTGGCGGTTGCGATACGCCCGCCTACCGTACCGGAAGGCACCGCGCGGCTGCGGTTTTCCTTCACCGCGCTGCATAAAGACGAGGACGTGCAAAAACTGGCAGAGTTGGTGCGGACCCGAATCCTCGGCAAATAACTGGGACAGCGACGCATGAGCGCCTTTTTCGTCACCGGTACCGGCACCGATGTCGGAAAGACATTCGTCACCTGCGGCATCATCCGCGCCTTGCGCGCGCGCGGAAAACCCGTCGCGGCGATCAAGCCGCTCTACAGCGGGTTCAATCCCGGCAATCCCGGCGAGAGCGATCCCGCATTGCTGCTGAAGGCGCTTGGCAGACCTGCAACGCTGGAGGAAATCGCGCGCGTTTCGCCGTGGCGCTTCGAGGCAATGATGGCGCCGGACATGGCGGCGCGAAAGGAAGGCCGCGAAATCGACTTCGAGGGCGTGCTCGATTTCTGCCGCCGCTCCATCAAGGAACATGCAGGCACACTGCTGATCGAGGGGGCCGGCGGCATCATGGTGCCGATCAGCGGACGCGATACGTTTGTCGATCTGATCAAAGAGCTTGGCATTCCGGCGGTGCTCGTCACCGGCTCCTATCTCGGCGCGCTCAGCCACACGCTCACCTGCATGGATGTGCTCACGCAGCACCTGATCCAGGTGTCGGCGATTGTCGTGAGCGAAACGAAAGACAGCTCCGTGCCGCTCGCCGATACGGTGGAAACCATCGCGCGCTTCGCCGAGCGAACGTCGATGGTTGCGCTGCCGCGCCTGCCTTCACGCGAGGCGGATCATCCGGCGTTTGGAGAAATCGCGGATTTGCTCGGGGCTTAAGTAAACGCCTGAATCCCCGTGATCGCGCGGCCGAGGATCAGCGCGTGAATGTCGTGCGTGCCCTCGTAGGTATTGACCGTCTCCAGGTTCGCGGCGTGGCGCATCACGTGATATTCCTCGGAGATGCCGTTGCCGCCGTGCATATCGCGGGCGACGCGGGCGATATCGAGCGCCTTGCCGCAGTTGTTGCGCTTGACAATGGAGATCGCTTCCGGGGGGCAGCGGCCTTCGTCCATCAGGCGCGTGAGACGCAGGCTCGCCTGTAGTCCGAGCGCGATGTCGGTCTGCATGTCGGCGAGCTTCTTCTGCACAAGCTGGAAAGCTGCGAGCGGCTTGCCGTATTGCTTGCGCTCCAGCGTGTAGTTGCGGGCCGCGTGCATGCAAAACTCAGCAGCACCCATGGCACCCCATGAAATGCCGAGACGCGCGCGGTTGAGACAGCCAAACGGCCCCTTGAGGCCGGAGACATTCGGCAGCAAAGCTTCCTCGCCGACTTCCACATTCTCCATCACGATTTCACCGGTGACAGAGGCACGCAAGCTGAGCTTGCCTTCGATCTTCGGCGTCGAAAGACCCTTGGCGCCGCGCTCCAGAATGAAGCCGCGGATTTCGTTGTCGTGTGCGGCGGACTTGGCCCAGACGATGAATACGTCGGCGATCGGCGAATTGGTGATCCAGAGCTTGGAGCCGTTCAGCTTGTAGCCGTTCTTGGTTTTCTCGGCGCGGGTGCGCATACCGCCGGGCTCGGAGCCAAAATCCGGCTCGGTCAGGCCGAAACATCCGACCCATTCTCCGGTCGCGAGCTTGGGGAGATATTTCTTGCGCTGCGCTTCGTCGCCGTAAGCATAGATTGGATACATCACGAGCGAAGACTGCACGCTCATGGCCGAACGGAAGCCGGAGTCCACGCGCTCAATCTCGCGCACCGCGACGCCATAGCAGCCATAGGTCAGGCCGGCGCCGCCGTATTCTTCCGGAATGGTCGGGCCGAGCAGGCCGAGCTGGCCCATCTCGGTGATGACTTTTCGGTCGAATTTTTCCTCGCGGTACCACTCGATGATGCGCGGCATCAGCTTGTCCTGCGCGTAAGCCCGCGCGGTGTCGCGCACGGCGCGCTCCTCTTCCGTGAGCTGGCTTTCCAGATCGAACGGATCGGCCCAATCGAAGGAAACCTTCGAGGGTGCGGCCTTCGGCTTCTGCGCGCGGACTTCACTCATCGTTCTCTCCCTGACGATTCTTCTAGCTGCCCCGGTAGGTCGAATAGCTCCAGGGCGTCACCAGCAGCGGCACATGATAATGCCCTTCCGGCTCGGCAATCGCAAAGCGTACTGGAACCACGCCGAGAAAGGCCGGTTGCGGCAGCTTCGCGCCGGTTTTGGCGAAGTAATCGCCCACATGGAAGCGCAACTCATAGGTGCCGATGCGCAAGGGCGCACCATCCATCAGTGGTTTGTCTGTGCGGCCATCGGCATTGGTGATTGTCTCGGACAGTTTCGATGCGGCGCTGGCGCCGATTTCATACAGCTCGATCCTCACCCCAGCGGCGGGCTTTCCCGCGTGCGTATCCAGCACATGGGTCGACAGCCGTCCTTCGGTTTTCGCCATGCCCGGCCCCTTTACGTTTTCCGCAATGCGGAGCCGCGCGATGTGATCGATCTCGCGCAACGCGGTGGAGAGTTCTTCATCGGGTTGATTTCCACACCGGCGCTCGAAGGATTCAAGGATCGCGTCGCGCGTCCGCCGCCGCACGCAGATGACAAATGGAAATCCGAATTTGTCCGCATATTCGCCGTTCAGTTTTTCGAACCGAGCATATTCCGCATCGGAAAGCCGGTCGAGGCCAAGCGCGCCCTGCTCCGCCGTGGAGGCAGCCGTCAACGCCCCCGCGCGGGCGGCTTTCCCCGCGAGATCGGGATGATTGCAGACGAGCCTGATTTTTTCCTCGCGGCTGGCCGCGGCGACAGTTTCCGCCATTGCACCCGTCAATGCCGCGACCGTCGCAAACGGGCGGCGTGCGAACGCGCGCTCCGCGACCCAAGGAGATTTTTCATAAATCTCGCCAAGCGCTTCGACGAAGGCGGCCTTGTCGGCTTTGTTGAGGGTTTCCAGTTCCACCAGCATCGGCTTGGCTATAACCTTCCCCCTCGCCCGCCGCCAGCGTAGCTTGCGCGCCAGTCCCGAGGAGTAGCGCCATGAATCTCGCCCGCATGTTGAAGAAACGCGCCGAAGAAGGCCGCCCCGTCCGCGTCGGCATGATCGGGGCTGGAAAATTCGGCTCCATGTTTCTGACGCAGGTACGGACGACACCGGGGATGCACCTCGTGGGTATCGCCGATCTTGATGCAGGGCGCGCGAAGGCCGCTTTGGAGCGCACCGGCTGGGATGTGAACACGCAGGTGGCGAAGAATTTCGATGATGCGATCGATCATGGACGAACCTGCATCACCGAAGATGCTTCGAGCCTGATCGCGTCCGAGATTGACGTGCTGATCGAAGTCACCGGCAATCCGGTCGCCGCCATCAAGCACATGCTCGCAGCATTCAAAAACAAGAAGCACGTCGTGAATGTCACGGTGGAGGCAGACGCACTGGCGGGGCCGCTGCTGGCGGCGAAGGCGAAAGAAGCGGGCGTCGTCTATGCGCTCGCCTACGGCGATCAGCCCGCACTCGTGTGCGAGATGGTGGATTGGGCGGAGGCGGCAGGATTCAAAGTCGGCGCCGCCGGCAAGGGTACGAAATACATGCCGGGCTATGAGAAATCGACGCCCGACACGGTCTGGGGCCATTACGGCATGACGCCGGAAGCGGCTGCCGCGGCGGGTATGAATTCGCAGATGTTCAATTCATTTCTGGATGGAACGAAGTCGGCGATCGAAATGGCGGCGATCTCCAACGCAACCGGATTGCTGGCACCACGCGAGGGGCTGAGTTTTCCGCCCTGCCCCGCCGACGAACTCGCGAAGGTTTTGATTCCGAAACGGAACGGCGGCGTGCTGGAGGAAAGCGGACTTGTTGAAGTCGTGTCGAGTGTCGGCCGCGACGGCAAGACCGTGCCGCGCGATCTGCGCTGGGGCGTCTATGTCGTGTTCGAGGCGGCATCCGACGACAAGCGCGGCGATTACACGCGACGCTGTTTTTCGGAATACGGCATGGTGACGGATGCAGCGGGCCGCTACACCGCACTCTACCGGCCCTATCACCTGATCGGCATGGAGCTTGGAATTTCCGTCGCGGCGGCCGCACTTCGCAATGAGGCCACCGGCACAGCGGATGCTTTTCGTTCGGACGTGGTGGCGGTGTCAAAAAAAGCGCTGAAACCGGGTGAAATGCTAGACGGCGAAGGCGGCTACACAGTCTGGGGCAAGATCATGCGTGCCGAAGACTCGCTCGCGCATGGCGCGCTGCCCATCGGGCTTGCGCACAAGGTGAAACTGAAGAACGCCGTTGCTGACGGAGCGGTCTTGCGCTGGGATGATGTGGAGATCGCGCAGGATGACACAGTAAAATTCCGGCGCGAGATGGAGCGGATGTTCGCGGCGCCAAAAAGTGCCCGGACAGCGGCGGAATAATTACTCCGCTGCGATTTTCTGCACTTCCGGTTTCTCGTTCACAGCGTTCGAAATCCTGCGGTCGAAACGGTCGAGATAGAGATAGATCACCGGCGTGATGTAGAGCGTCAGCAGCTGCGAGAAGCAAAGGCCTCCGACAACCGCGATGCCGAGCGGCTGGCGCAATTCCGCACCGGAGCCTTCGCCGAGCGCAATCGGCAGCGTGCCGAAGATCGCGGCCATCG
>CAZUJE010000007.1:0-41408 GCA_964620215.1 uncultured Hyphomicrobiales bacterium | reverse complement strand
CTCGTCGGCGTTTTCTTCGCCCGACAGGCGCGCGGCTTCGAACCCGGCGCCGATCTCGACGCCCTTCACCGCATTGATGCTCATCATTGCGCCCGCGATGTCCGCATCGAGCTTGCCATACACGGGCGCGCCGAGACCCGCGGGCACATGCTCCGCGACGATTTCAACCACCGCGCCGATGGACGAGCCCTTCTTGCGGATGCCGTCGAGATAATCTTCCCATTTCTTCGCCGTTTCCGCGTCGGGACAGAAAAACGGATTGCGCCCGACCTCGTCCCAGTCCCAGCGTTTGCGGTCGATGGCGATGTCGCCGATCTGCACCAGTGCACCGCGCACGAGCAGGTTCGGCACGACCTTGCGCGCAACGGCACCCGCCGCCACGCGCGAAGCCGTCTCGCGCGCCGATGCGCGGCCGCTGCCGCGCGCGTCGCGGATGCCGTATTTCATGTCGTAAGTGAAATCGGCATGGCCGGGCCGGTAGGTCGCGGCGATATCGTCATAGTCCTTCGAGCGCGCATCCATGTTTTCGATCAGCAACGCGATTGGCGTGCCGGTCGTGACTTCCTTGCCGCTCGCGTCCGGCATTGTGCCGGAGATAATTTTCACGGTGTCCGGCTCGCGCCGCTGCGTGACGAATTTGCTCTGGCCCGGGCGGCGCTTGTCGAGATCGCGCTGGATGTCGGCGGCGGTCAGCGGAATGCGCGGCGGGCAGCCATCCACCACGCAGCCGATCGCAACCCCGTGGCTTTCGCCGAAGGTGGTGACACGGAAGAGATGGCCGAACGTGTTGTGGGACATGGCTGATCCGGATTCGAAGATGTTTGTAGGAGCGGGTGGGCCGGGGGTCAAACCGAGGCGGAAAGCCGGAACGATTCCATCGCCGGTTTCGGCACGATGGATGGTTTGGCGTTAAGCTTCTCGACCTGAAAGCCGGCAACCTTTTTGTAGTTTGCGGCGATGTCCTCCAGCTCCTGACGGCTGAGTACGTCGGTCACCTGCTGGAAGCCACCGGGCGCGCGCTCTTCGACAATCTGCATTACCTGCTCGGGTCCGTTCTTGCGGTTGAGCAAAACGAGTTCGGTCGTGGCCGGGCGGCGTTCCGCCTCGTAGGCGAGGAGCGCTTCTCTTGTCTCGCCCTTGTCCAGAATCTCGCGCGCCAATACGCGTGCATCAAGGATCGCCTGCGACGAACCGTTGGAGCCGATCGGATACATCGGATGCGCGGCGTCGCCCATCAGCGTCGTCTTGCCGAAGGTCCAGCGGAAAGCCGGGTCGCGGTCGACGAGGGGATATTCGTAGAAATACGCCGCGTTCTTGATCAGCGACGGCACATCGAGCCAGTCGAACTTCCAGTTCTCGAACCACGGCAGGAAGTCTTCGAGCTTGCCCTTGCGGTTGTAGTCCTCGCGCCGCCATTCATAATCCGGCGGAAATTCCCGTTCGGCGATCCAGTTGATCATGGTGTCACCGTTCGCGTCGATGTCCTGCGAGATCGGATAGCAGACGAATTTCAGCTGCTGGTATCCGGCCATGATCATGCTGCGGCCGGTGAGATAGGGCTTCGCCATGGTGACGCCGCGCCAGAGGATGCGGCCGTTCCAGATTGGCGCGCCTTCATCACGAAAAAGTTTTGCACGGATGGTGGAATGAATGCCGTCCGCGGCTACCAGCAGCGAGCCCCCTTCCTCGATTATCTGACCGCTCGCGCCGTCGCGAATGCAAACCTTGACGCCGTTGCGGTTCTCCTTCCAGCTTTCGACATGGTGATTGGAAAGAATGTTTTCCGGCCCGAGGCGTTCGAGTGCCGCTTCAAGCAGGATCATCTGCAATTTGCCGCGATGGATTGAATACTGCGGCTACTTGTATCCGGCCTCCAGCCCGCGCGGTTCTGACCAGATCTGCTTTCCATATTTGGAGAAGTAAGCGAGTTCGCGTGTCGCCACGCCGGTCTGCGCGAGCGCTTCGCCAAGACCGAGTTCGACAAGTTCGCGCGTTGCGTGAGGGAGTGTGTTGATGCCGACGCCGAGCGGTTTGATTTCCCGGACACTTTCGAACACCCGGCAGGGGACGCCGATCTGGTGGAGACTTAAAGCGAGCGTGAGCCCGCCGATGCCGCCGCCTGCGATGAGAACGGTCATGGCTCCGTTCCCCCGTGATTAGTCTTTAGGAGCAAGGGTCATGTCGGGCGCGGTCGGGTTCTTCATGCCGACGACATGGTAGCCCGCATCGACATGCATGATCTCGCCGGTGACGGCACGGCCCATGTCGGAAAGAAGATAAACGCCCGATTCTCCGACTTCCTCGATAGTGACCGTGCGGCGAAGCGGCGAGTTCAACTCGTTCCATTTGAGAATGTAGCGGAAGTCGCCGATGCCGGACGCCGCCAGCGTCTTGATCGGCCCGGCGGAAATTGCGTTCACGCGGATATTTTTCGGGCCGAGGTCAGCCGCCATATAGCGAACGCTCGATTCAAGCGCTGCCTTGGCGACGCCCATCACGTTGTAATGCGGCATCCATTTCTCGGCGCCGTAATAGGTCAGCGTCAGCAGCGAGCCGCCATTCGGCATCCGCTTTTCCGCGCGCTGCGCGACGGCGGTGAAGGAGTAGCAGGAGATGAACAGCGAACTGGCAAAATTTTCCGGGCTCGTGTCCACATAACGTCCGTCCAGTTCGTTCTTGTCGGAGAACGCAATCGCATGGACGACGAAATCGAGCGGGCCGAGTTGCTTGTCGGTTTCGTTGAACACCGCATCGATGGTCGAAAGATCGGTGACGTCGCAATGGCCGACGACCTTGGCGCCCACTTCGGCGGCGAGGGGATCGACGCGCTTCTTCAATGCGTCACCCTGATAGGAGAAGGCTAGCTGCGCGCCGGCATTGGCGCAGGCCTTGGCGATGCCCCAGGCAATCGAGCGGTTGTTGGCGATGCCAAGAACGAGGCCGCGCTTGCCCTGCATCAAACCAGACGTCGCAGCCATGAAATCCTCCCGAGGGCGGGGTGACAGTTCACCTCGGCCAAAAGCGGGCTTCCTATCGCATGGGGCCGAAGAGCCAGCAAGTTTACGGAATAAACAGGGGGCTACTCGCGTTCTTTCCCGGGAGGCCGCAGAATGGGCGCGTTGTATCTTGCCATGGAGCCGGCAATGACTTCCGTCCGCCGCGGACTTGAGCCGCTGATCCCTGCGTTAAGACGGTTCGCGCGTGCGCTCGCGCGCAATCAGGAAACCGCCGATGACCTCGTCCAGGACACCCTGGTGAGGGCATTGCGCGCCGAGCACCTGTTTCACGGAGGAGACCTGCGGACGTGGTTGTTCACGATCCTGCTCAATCTGGATCGCAACCGCAGGCGGGGGCTTTCGCGCCGTCCGTTGATGGCCGTGATCGAGGACGTGGATCCGGCGGCGCCGCCGGGAAGCGACGGCACCGCCAAGGACATCGAACGGGGTCTCGCCATGATCCCGCAGGAGCAACGGGAAGTTTTGCTGCTCGTCGCATTGGAAGGCATGAGCTACCGCGAGGCGGCGGAGATACAGGGCGTGCCGATCGGCACCGTGATGTCGCGGCTGTCCCGCGCCCGCGCGACGCTGAAGTCGCATATCGATGGTGAGAGGCCGCAGTTGCGGCAAGTGCAATGAAGGAATCGAGAATTCACGGATGAGCAGTCGCGCCCCCGTCACCGAAGATGAACTGCACGCCTATGTGGACGGCGAGTTGCCGTCCGACCGCATGGAAGCCGTGGAGTCCTATCTTGCCTCCAATCCGGAGGAGGCTGCACGCGTCGCTTCATGGCGCGCGCAGGCGGCCGCCATCCGGGAACGCTGGGGCGGCGTCCATGACGAGCCGGTGCCGGACCGCTTGCAAGTGGAGAAGATCGCGAAGCGCACGAGCGGGGTCTGGCGCAAGGTCGCCGTCGCCGCAGCGATTGCATTTTTGATCGGGGGCAGTGCGGGCTGGTTCGGCCGCGAACTGACTGCGACGCAAAGCAACACGCAGATCGCGAAGGCGCTGGCCGATGCCGCCATCGAAGCGCACCGGCTTTATATCAACGAGGTGCGCCATCCGATTGAAGTGCGGGCTAACGAGGAGCATCTCCTGCGCTGGCTCTCGCGCCGGGTCGGCTCGCCGGTACATGCGCCCGATCTCAGCGAAGAAGGACTGAAACTCATGGGCGGCCGTCTGCTGCCCGGCCCGCGCAGTCCGACGGCGCTCATCATGTATGAAGGCACGAGCGGCGAGCGGGTGACGATCACCTGCACGAGTGCCGGGCGCGAAGGGCAAACCGCTTTCAAGTGGCGGCAATCGGGAGAATTCGGCGCGCTGGCCTGGATTGAAGGCGGGCTCGCTTTCGTGGTGGCCGGTCCGGCCGAGCGTGAACGGCTCGACCGCCTGGCGCGGCAGGTGTATGCGGCTTACGAAGCGCCCGAGCAGGAGAAGCGTTAGCTGCTCGCAGTCCGTGCGCGCAGTTTTTTTGCGAGCGCCTCGATCTCGGGATCGGGATTTTCAGGCAGTTCGATCCGCACGGCCACATACAGATCGCCCGCTCCGGTTTTCGCGGGAAAGCCTTTGCCCTTGAGACGAAACGTGCGGCCGCCATTGGTCCACGGCGGGATTTTCAAATCCACCGCGCCATCAAGCGTCGGCACGCGCACGGTCGCGCCGAGCACCGCGTCGTCGAGCGAGATCGGTACTTCCGCGCGAAGATCGTTGCCGTCGAGTTCAAGGTCAGGATGCACGGCGATATGGACGGTGATGATCGCGTCACCGGGTTCGCCGCTGCTGGAGCTATAGCCCTGGCCGCGCAGCCGAATGTTCTGGCCATCGCCGATCGCAGCCGGGATCGTTATGTCCACGCTCTTGCCGGTCGGCAGCTCCACGCGCTTCTTCGCGCCGTAGGCCGCTTCCTCCAGCGTGACGGTGAGCGACGCATTCGCATCCGCTCCGCGTTGCGGCTGCGCTCCCTGAAAATCCTCGTACTGCGGATGACCCTGCTGCCCGCCACCGAACTGTCCGAAAATGTCGCCGATCACGTCGTCGAATACGCCGCCCGCTGAACCGCCACGGGGCTTGCGCCGGCGGAAAGGGCCGGGACGGAATGTGAAAGTTTCGAAGCCGGATTCGCCGCCGAAATTCGGATGCGCTCCGCCGCCACGTCCGCCGAAGCCCTGAAAACGGGGCTTGCCTTCAGCGTCGATCTCGCCGCGGTCGAACGCGCGGCGCTTGTCCTCGTCGCCCAGAATTTCATAAGCGGAGTTCAGCTCGGAAAAACGCGCGGCGGCCTTCGGATCGCCCTTGTTGGCGTCCGGGTGCATGCGTTTTGCCAGCCGGCGGAATGCTTTCTTGATCTCGGCTTGGTCCGCCCCCTTGGCTACGCCGAGAATGTCGTAGGGATCACGCAATTGCAGTTTACTCCGCGCGGTCCGAATCCGAACGGCCGCTCCGGTCTATGATGTGGGGATTACGGCCGTTTCGTGCAATGCGAAAGTTTCAGGACTTTTGCAGCGGGCGGGTGGAGCGGATGTCCCATTCCCCGCGGTGAAGGCGGCAGGCCGTGCCGGAGAACCATGCTTCCTTGCCCTCGCGCACATTGCTCGCGAGGAAATTGCGGCAGGGAAAGCCATCCTTTGTGTAGGCGGAAGCGACAAGGGTAACCGTGCCGCCCGAACCCGTGTCGGGATTCGTCCATGGTACGCTTGCATTATCTTCTTTGCCCTTCAGCGCTTCGCGCAGGGCAACGCCGGCAAGACTCCAGTCAGCCACCGACATCAAGTCGGAATCCGCGTTCGATTTAGGGGATTGCTTCGGGATGGAGCCGGTGATGTCGCCGCGATCGCCGGCGGAAGCGACCTTATGCTTTTCGGGCATCAGTGAACTGAGCTGAATGGATGTCCCGCATCCACAGAGAACAAGCGCAGACGCAAGAGCGCAAAAAAAGACGGCCGGTTTTACAAAGCAGGCGATGCCGCCCGATCCATGATATGGGAGGGCGTTTTTAGTCTGAGGCGCACGCTGGCTGCGCACGGGGTCTCGGCTCCTGCCTGTGAAAGTGACCTGGTCAATGGAACACCCGACACGGTTAAAGATTGGTGATCTTGCAGCCGCGAAGGAGCCGTTTGGCCCGTTCGAGGCATGGTTTGCCGAGGCAAAAGCGGCTGAACCCCGCGATCCCGACGCGATGGCAATTGCAACCGTTGACCGGGACGGTATGCCCAATGTGCGGATGGTCTTGCTGAAAGGCTGGGGGCCGGAAGGCTTTGTCTTCTTCACGAACAGCGAAAGCGCCAAGGGCAATGAGCTGGACGGACAGAAGAAAGCGGCGCTGGTGCTTTACTGGAAGTCGTTGTCCAGACAGTTTCGCGCACGCGGTTTGATCGAACGAGTATCCCCAGCGGAATCTGACGCCTATTTTTCCTCGCGTCCGCGCGGCGCGCAGATCGGCGCCTGGGCGAGTCTTCAATCCCGCTCGCTCGCGAGCAAGGAAGCTCTCGAAGCAGCGGTGGCAAAGCAAACGGAAAAATTCGGCGACAAGCAGGTGCAGCGGCCGCCGCACTGGCTCGGCTATCGTCTGGTGCCGCTCGAAGTGGAATTCTGGACCGAACAGCCGTTTCGTTTGCATGAACGCATTCAGTTCAGCCGAAAGGCGCCGGGCGCAGAGTGGTCGAGGCAGCGGCTCTATCCGTAAATCATTGCAGAGGGCAGTATCGCGTCATGACCGCAAAATCCGACCAGACCCGCCGTACGCTTCTGCTCACCGGCGCGAGCCGCGGCATCGGACACGCGACCGTCAAACGTTTCTCCAGTGCCGGCTGGCGCGTCATCACCTGTTCGCGCCACGCCTTTCCCGAACAGTGTCCGTGGGACGCGGGCCCGGAAGATCACATTCAGGTCGATCTTGCCGATGTGAAAGCAACGACGAGCGCCATCCAAGAAATCAAGAACCGGCTGCAAGACGGCGAGTTGCACGCGCTCGTGAACAACGCAGGCATTTCACCGAAGGACAAAGGCGGAAGCCGGCTCGGCACGATGGAGACTTCCATCGAGGACTGGCAGCGCGTGTTCCAGGTCAATTTTTTCGGACCGATCATGCTGGCGCGCGGCCTGGTCAATGAGTTGAAGAAAGCACAGGGCGCGGTGGTCAATGTGACCTCGATTGCGGGATCGCGCGTGCATCCGTTTGCGGGCGCTGCCTATGCGACCTCCAAGGCGGCGCTTGCCTCGCTCACCCGCGAAATGGCCGGTGACTTCGGACCGCTCGGCATTCGCGTGAATGCGATTGCGCCGGGAGAAATCGACACCGCGATCCTTTCACCGGGGACCGAAAAGCTGGTCGATCAGATTCCGCTTCGGCGGCTCGGCCAGCCGGATGAAGTCGCAAAGATCATCTATGTGCTTTGCACCGAGACTTCATCCTATTTGAACGGCTCGGAAATCCACATCAATGGCGGGCAGCATGTTTAAAAAATATTACAGCCAGTTCTTCCAGCGGAAGAAGAGATACGGAAGCACCGCGGACGCCACCATCAGCACAATCGCGAACGGATAGCCGAGGGTCCAGTCGAGTTCGGGCATGTGCTTGAAGTTCATGCCGTAAACCGACGCAATCATGGTCGGCGGCAGCAGCGCCACCGACACGACCGAGAAAATCTTGATGACGTTGTTCTGATCGAGGCTGACCATGCCGAGCGTGGCGTCGAGCAGGAAGGTGATCTTGTTGGCGAGGAAGGTCGCGTGGTCGGTGAGCGAGGTCACGTCGCGCGCCATGCTGCGAACCAGCGATCTTTGGTCGCGCTCGAATTTCAGGCCTTCGGCCTCGTTCGCGAGGAAAATCACAAGTCTGCCGATGGAGACGAGGCTCTCGCGGATTTTGGAGTTGAGGTCTCCCTTGCGCCCGATCGCACGCAGGATGGTCTGGTAGCTTTGCCGCTGGTCGTCTTTTGCACCGCGGCGTTCGAAGATGCGGCGAGACACGGCGTCGACCTCGGAGCCGATTCGTTCCAGCACGTCAGCCGAACGATCGATGATCGCATCCAGAAGATCGACCAGCACTGTCTCGCCGTTCGCATTCGGTGAGCAGGTTCGGGTGAGGCGTGAGGAAACAATCGCGAAAGGCCTCGGCTCGTCGTAGCGCACGGTCACGAGCCGCATGTTGCCGACGATGAAAGTGACGGCCGTCAGTGCCGCGCGGTCGGTGTCGGCGTTGCAGATCAGCGCCGCGGTCATGTAGCGCGCGTTGTTCTCGATGTAGAGCCGGCTGGAGGGTTCGATCTCCGCCATTTCCTCGCGGGTCGGGACCGAAATCCCGAAAGCTTTCTCGACCGCCTTGTCTTCTTCCAGTGTCGGCGAGAGCAGATCGATCCAGATCGCGCCCCCGGGCACAGTTTCACCTTCCGGAACGACGACACGCTCCAGCGATGAACCGCGCGGGATATAAGCGAACAACATGCAGGCACTCCGGGAACTTGCCGTTCCCTAGCCTGTCATGCTGCTCGCGTCCACGCTGAATGTTCAGAAGCGGCGGCGGATAAATTCGCGTAAATGATCGCCTTGCGATCAAGCCACGTTGTTGCCGAGATAACGGACCGGCGCTTTGCGCGGAGCGGGTTTTGGCTCGTGTGCGTCGAAAATTTCCAGCGCCGCGGCGACGGCCGCGATTCCAATGGTGCGGTATTGCTTGCCCAGATCCTGCCAGTTTCTGGACGATGGCTTTGGCTGTTCGGTTTTTTGTTCGTTACTCACGTTCCCTCCTCGGGATATTCCCCTTATTAGATGAAACGATTCTTGACCGGGGAGTGAGGCGGGAATGGGCAGGAAGCAGGGTCATTCTCGGACGATGCTCGGTCCGATCATGTCAGGAAAGTTAATGCGGGTTCAGTTTCAAATTTCCGCGAACAGGCGGGGTGAAAATACAGAGTGCGCCGTTTTGGGGCGGGCTTTTTGCGACATTTCTGCAACAGGTTACGACTTCGCGGCATCGCACCCGTATCGCACCTTGCCCCTTCAGGGGATTTCGGTTCATTCAGAACCGGGCAATAGGGGCGGGGCTCGAAAACGGGGTTCCAAAGTAATGTTTATTTCTCGACTGGCGATCGTCATGACGGGCCTCCTGCTTGGGGGCTGCATGCTGACGGATACGCTCGATCCGACGCCCGAGTCCGCGTTGAACGATCGCGACCGGAAACTGATCCAGAGTGCCGCCTACCTGAAGCACAAGCCAAGTTCGGACTGGCAGCGTCACTCCGTGGATTACAAGGGCAAGGAAAAGCCCGGCACGGTCATCGTCGATACCGAGCAGAAATTTCTTTATCTCGTGCTGGATAACGGCAAGGCCTATCGCTACGGCGTGACTGTCGGCGAGGAAGGCCTGAACTGGAAGGGCTCCGCCAAGGTCGGCCGCAAATCCGAGTGGCCGCAGTGGGTACCAACCGTCGACATTCTGAAACGTATTCCTGACCTGCCGAAGCATGTAGCGCCGGGACCGCACAATCCGATGGGTGCGCGCGCGCTCTACCTATATCAGGGCAACAAGGACACACTGTTCCGCATCCACGGAACCAATCAGCCGGAATATATCGGCTGGGCTATTTCTTCGGGCTGCATCCGTATGCTGAACGAGGACGTGATCGATCTCTATAACCGCGTGCCTGTGGGGGCTACGGTCGTCGTAATCTGACGGCCAAGCGGCTGGGACGATGAAGGGCGCGAACTTCCGGTTCGCGCCTTTCGCGTTTTCCCGAGCATGATCCCCGAAAAGTGGGAACCGGTTTTCGGAAAGGATCATGCTCTACTTAATTAAGGCAGCGGCCAGTCCGGCATGTTCCACTGGCAAATCCTGTATCCGCCGCGGCGCTGCGCGAGATCGACGTGAATATGGTCCTTGTGCGCCTCGTCCGCGCCTGGCCCGAGAACGGTCGTGAAGCGCGTGCAGGCGCTCGCCCGCATCGTCGCGAGCAGAATTGCCGGCGCCTCCGGCGAGAAGATCGGGAACGTCTTTCCGTTTGTGAGGATGAGGGAACCGATGTCCACGGCGTTCGCCAGCCCATGCTCGCTCATGCGCTGGCCCTTGATGCTGTTGATTGGCCGGCAGGAATAGGACGACGCGATATTGATCCGCCGCAGACCGCTGCCCGCGAGGCGCGCCGCCTCTACAAGATCGTCACGCACCCACTGGGCGAATTCCAGCGCCATCTCGCATTTCGACATCACGGCTGGATTTAGCTGCACGGTATTTCCATCGCGCAGTTTCACCGCCGTCATGCGGACCGGCGCTTCATCGCCGCAAATGAGGTTGCCGGATGTTGCCGATGCCGGGTTGCCGATCTGCACCACGGCGATGTCTTCCGCCAATAAATCGGTGCAGGGAGTCTTGGAAGGTGGCTGCGGGACGGGTTGTTTTGGCACCTGGATGACCGCCGGGACTGCTTTTTCAATTTTCCTGATTGGGGCTGGATCGGGCTTTGGCAAAACCGCGGCCTGTTTCGGGCTGGGAGCTTCCTTGAAAGGGGAAGTGGTAACCGGGTTCACAACGGTGGTAGCCGCCCGCACCGGCTCCTTCGCGGGTTGCGCGAATTTCATGGCGAGTGCCACAAAAAAACAAAAAGCAATGAGGGCAACAAAGGTTCGCATCGCAACCCCGGAAGGACAATCCAGCGGAACAGAGCAGTCTGAAAGGGAAGGGATTAAGGCGTAGTGGTATTTGCGCCGGGAATTCGGCACGATAGTTTCGAGATAACGCGCAACGAAGAACGTAGTTCAATTGAGGAAACGCCATGAAAGGACTGATGCAGGATTGGCCTTTGCTGTGCCACCGCATCATCGATCACGCCGCCATTCACCACGGCAAGCGGAAGGTCATCAGCCGCTCGGTCGAAGGGCCGATTGTTGAATCGACCTACGCGGACGTGCGCGCACGGGCGCTCAAGGTCGCGCAGCGGCTCGCCCGGGATGGGGTGAAGCAGGGCGACCGGATCGCGACGCTCGCGTGGAATACGGCGCGGCATCTCGAAGCCTGGTACGGCATTCTGGGATGCGGGGCCGTCTATCACACAATCAATCCGCGCCTGTTCGCCGAACAGATCATCTACATCGTCAATCACGCCGAGGACCGGATGATGATGGCGGACATCACCTTCGTGCCGATGCTGGAAGCGATGGCCGACAAGCTGCCGACGATTGAGCGGTACATTCTGCTCACCGGCAAAGCCCACATGCCGAAGACCTCGCTGAAAAACGCGGTGGCCTACGAAGAATGGATCGGCGAAGTTGATGGAGATTTCCGCTGGGCACAGATCGACGAAAATTCAGCCGCCGGCATGTGTTACACCTCGGGCACGACCGGCAACCCGAAGGGCGTGCTCTATTCCCATCGCTCCAATGTGCTGCATGCGCTCGGCGGCAACTCGGCGGAAATGCTTGGGTTAAATTCTCACGCCGTGATGATGCCGGTCGTTCCGATGTTTCATGCGAATGGCTGGTCGATTCCATTCACCGCGCCGATGGCTGGAGCGACGCTTGTGATGCCCGGTCCAAAAATGGACGGCGCATCCATTTATGAACTCTTGGAACGCTACAAGGTGACGGCGACGGCCGGCGTTCCAACCGTATGGTTCATGCTGCTCACCCATCTTGAGGAAACCGGGAAACAACTTTCACACCTGAAGCGCGTGATTGTCGGCGGGTCCGCCTGTCCGCGCGCCATGACCAGAACTTTTCAGGAAAAATACGGCGTCGAAGTGAGCCATGCCTGGGGCATGACGGAGATGAGTCCGCTCGGCTCCACCTGCGCGATTACGCCGGATGTTTCGCATCTGTCCGGCGAGGAGAGGCTCGACTTGCAGGAGAAGCAGGGAAGGGCACCATTTCTGGTGGAGATGAAAATCACCGGCGACGACGGCAAGGAAATTCCGTGGGACGGAAAAACCTTTGGCCGCCTGAAAGTGCGCGGACCTGCCATCGCGCGTGAATATTACAAGAGCGAGGGCGGCAGTGTACTCGACGAGGACGGATATTTCGACACGAATGATGTCGCCACCATCGACGAGCATGGCTACATGCGCATCACCGACCGTTCCAAGGATGTAATCAAATCGGGAGGCGAATGGATTTCTTCCATCGATCTGGAGAATCTCGCCGTCGGCCATCCCGCGGTGGCGGAGGCGGCGGTGATCGGCGTGCCGCATCCAAAATGGGATGAACGTCCATTACTGGTGGTTGTCGCAAAAGCTGGGCAAAAACCGGATAAGGAAGAAATTTTGAAATTCATGGAAGGCAAGATCGCAAAATGGTGGATGCCCGATGACGTGGCTTTCGTCGAAGAAATCCCGCATACAGCCACGGGCAAAATCCAGAAAACGGCGCTTCGCGAACAGTTCCGCGGCTATCGCCTGCCCAAAGCCGACTGAATTGGCGCGATGACCGGCAAGTACCCAAGGCTTTCAAAATGATCCGGCGTCATTTGTATGAAGAAGTCCGCGTGACATGGCTTGCGACGCTCGCGCGCCGGATCGCCATTTTCTCGCTGCCGGTGACGCTGATCGCGATCCTGCTTCACCGTATCGGCATTGTTGAGCACGAGGTCACCTACGTCACACTCGCGACCGGGCTCGCCATTGCATTGCTCGCCGTGCTTGTCGCCATCGCGGCTTTTGCCGTGATCTGGAACGAAGGCTTGCGCGGACTTGGGCGCGCCATTGCCGCGTTTATGATCGGAGTTGCCGTTCTGGCCTGGCCGACAATCGAATTCATGCGCAGCGTCAATCTTCCCGAGATCAGTGATATTTCCACCGATACGTCCGACCCGCCCCGTTTTTTGGCGATTGCTTCCGCGCGCTCCAGCAGTGCCAACTCCGTAAGTTATCCCGGCGATCAGGTCGCGATGCTTCAGCAAATGTTTTACCCGGGGGTGAAACCTTATGAGCTGGATGCCAGTCCCGACGAGGTTTTCAACACATTGAGCGCGCTGGTGGAGCGCCGCGGGTGGCGGATTCTGGACAGCGTCCCCCCGCGTGGTGGCCAGCGAGAGGGCCGCATCGAGGCGGTCGCGCAAACATTGCTGATGGGGTTCCGCGAGGACACCGTGATTCGTGTGCGTACGATTCAAAACGGCGTGCGTGTCGATATGCGCTCGGCTTCGCGCTACGGCACCCATGATTTTGGTTCGAATGCGCGCCGCATCGAAAGCCTGCTCGGCGATTTTGCGGACTCGCGCCGGCGGCGCTAGATTTTCTGCTTGAGCCGATAGTGTCCGGTCAGCGAAGGCGCTCCATCCGTTTCGATCAGTCCGTGCGTGACCAGATTTTCCAGATGCGCCAGCGTCGTCAGGCCGGCCGCCCGCGCCAGCTTCGGATCGAGGCCGATATAGATGGATTGCACGAGGCCCGGAATATCCGTTTCGCCACGCTCAAGCCGCCGGACGATCGCCATCTCGCGCGCTTTGCGATGCTCGATGTAACGGTCAACGAGTTCGGGGCCGTTTTCGATGGCGGGGCCATGACCCGGCAGATAAAAAGTTTCGGGACGCCTGCGAATTTTTTGCAAGGAGTCGAGATAGTCGCTCATCGATCCGTCGGGCGGCGCCACGATGGAAGTCGACCAGCCCATCACATGATCGCCGCTGAACAGGCAGTTCGTTCCTCTCAGCGCGAAGACGAGATGGTTTGCGGTGTGTCCCGGCGTGGCGATGGCTTCAAGCACATAGCCTTTGCCTGAAATGAAATCGCCGTCGCGTAATTTCACGTCCGGCACAAAATCGGGATCGCCCCCGGCCTCCATCGGATTTGTCTCGCCATCACGCAATGGCCGCGAGGCGCGGTGCGGACCCTCACCGAAAGTTTTTGCGCCGGTCGCGGATTTGATCGCAGGCACCGCCGTGGAGTGGTCGCGGTGCGTGTGCGTAACGATGATGTGCTCAACCTTCCGCCCGGCGAGCGCCTTCAACAAGGCCGCTACATGCGCGGCGTCGTCAGGTCCGGGATCGATGATCGCGACCGTGCTGTCGCCCACAATATAAGTGCAGGTGCCTGTGAAGGTGAAAGGCCCGGGATTGGGCGCGAGCACGCGCTGCACGCCGGGGAAAACCGCGTCGGGTTTGCCGGGCCTTGCCTTGAAGTCTCGATTGAACTGGATTTCGTCGGCCATTGGTCTTGTTCAATCCGCCGCCGGTTGGAAAAGCAAGCCCTTCCGGTGTTTTCCGAACATGCTTGACGGGTTGTGGCGATTGAGGTCCAATTTTTTACGCAATCGAATTTCGGCCTGCCGAAAGCCGCAGCACATGGCCGCACCGAGGCGCTTACCGAAAATCTGGTTGTCGTGAAGCCGTGCGATTTCCGCCCGGCCATGTCCGCAAGGGCAAAGACTTGAGGAAGGCGAGATGGCTACCGGAACCGGGAAGTGGTTCAACCCGCAAAAAGGATACGGCTTCATTCAGCCGTCCGGCGGCGGAGGGGACGTTTTCGTCCATATCAGCGCGGTCGAACAGGCGGGCCTGTCGACTTTGACGGAGGGACAGAAGGTTTCCTACGACGTGGTGACGACCGACCGCGGCAGGACCGCCGCCGGTAATCTGAAGGTGACCTGAAGTCCAGTTGCCTGCCGTTGCGGCGGGCGAATGCCGCCGTGGCGCCAAGGACGCGGTAAGGCGATCCGCGTTGGGTAATCTTTTGAATTTTCGATGAAATGGGAATTGGTCGGAGTGGCAGGATTCGAACCTGCGACCCCCTGCTCCCGAAGCAGGTGCGCTACCAGGCTGCGCTACACTCCGTTTAGGCGCGCGGTCTTAGCAGCCCGTATCCGGCGCTTCAAGCTGGCGCGGCTGTGCTGAAAGCCCTATCAGATGCCCGCCGGAACAATCCAAAACGCTTCGGACATTGATTTGAGGCGCGGGGTCACGGCAAATACGGGTCAGATGGGGCGTAGCCAAGTGGTAAGGCAGCGGATTTTGATTCCGCCATTCCCAGGTTCGAATCCTGGCGCCCCAGCCAGTATCATTGCAATCCTGCTAGGATGCATTGAAGGTTCTGAAGCCTATCTGGGAGCGCGATTGTGATGAGTGCGGAGGCGGGCAATTCCCCGGAAGCAAGCCGCTCCTGGTACCGGACCATCGCCGGAAAGCTTCTGGTCGCCTTTATCCTGATTTCGGCGCTGACCGTGATTGCGACGCTGGTCGCGATCTTTCAATTCCGGAATATCGACAACGTCATCAGTCAGCTTACCGAGCAAAGCCTGCCGGCCGTGAAGCATTCTTTCGCGGTGGAGAGCAATGCCAAGGCAATTGCCGCGGCTGGCGCGCAACTGGCTTCGGCCACCAATGACGTCCAGCACTTCAACCGGATGTCGGAATCGACCGAACGTATCGGCAATCTCTGGAGCGCCCTCTCACAGTTACGCACCATATCGGGAGAAACGCCGGCAACCACCAAGCTGCAAACATTGATTGCTTCCATCGACGAGCGACTGGGCCAACTAGACCGGCTTGTGCGCGAAAGAATCTCGTCATACTCCGCGCGCGAAAAACTGGCTGACCGCGTCTCCCCTACGGTGGATACGGTCAACAAGCTGCTTTCCGCTGCGACCGGCCAGAACGCGGTGCGCCGGGCGCAGGAAATCCGTACGGACATTTATCTGATCTCCGATTTGCTGCATCAAGTCTCCGGCAGCGACAAACCCGATCAGATCAAGGTGCTGCAAACCCGCTTCGGCGAGGCGGCGGCACGCCTGCAAGAAACCATGAACGCAGCGGCTGAGCGGCCAGCGGGCGCGGCCGCGCGCCAGATCGCGGACTATGCGAAGCCGATCCAGGATTTACTTTCGCTCGGAACTGGCGACGCGGGGCTGTTCGGTGTCCGTGCGCGCGAGATCACGCAGCAGCGCAGCGCGGACCAGATTCAGGAATCCTTGCAAAAAGTTGTCGCCGACATGGAGATGCAGGTCTCCGTGCTGGTGTCCGGTGCCGAGCAGCAGGCATCGTCCCTGACCGAACAAAGCGCGCACGCTCGTGAGAACAGCCGGTACTGGCTGATTATGCTTTCGCTGCTCAGCCTGTTGGCTGCGATCCTGATTATGTGGCTGTTCGTCGTGCGCTACGTTATCGCGCGGCTTTCTTTGCTCACGAATGACATGAAGGCCGTCGCGCGCGGCAAGCTTGACATTGAAATCCCCGAAGCGGGAAACGACGAACTTGGCGACATGACAAAAGCGCTGTCAGTGTTCCGCGACAATGCGCGCGAAATCCGCATCGCAAAGGAAGACGCCGAGAACGCGCGTTTTCATGCCGAGGCCGCCTCACGTACAAAATCCTCGTTCCTCGCCAATATGAGTCACGAACTGCGCACGCCGCTAAACGCGATTATCGGCTACAGCGAAATTCTGCGCGAGGACGCCGCCGACCGCGGTGACAATTCGAGTCAGGCGGATCTTGTGAAGATCGAGGCGGCGGGCAAGCATCTGCTCGGCCTCATCAACGACATTCTGGATCTGTCGAAGATCGAGGCCGGCCGCGTCGATATTCACTTCGAGGATATTGATCTGAACAGGCTGGCCGCGGATGTTTCAACGCTGGTGGCGCCGCTTATTTCCAAGAATGAAAATAAGCTGAAGATCGAGATCGATCCGGCGATTCCAATCATGCGCGGCGATCTGGTGAAGTTGAAACAGTGTCTGGTGAATCTTCTAAGTAACGCCGCGAAATTCACAAAGGAAGGAACGGTCACGCTCGCAATTGCGCAGAAAGCGGGACCGGATGGAAAACCCGGCTTTGTATTTTCCGTGCGCGATACCGGCATCGGCATGACCGACGAGCAGATCGGCCGGTTGTTTCAGGCTTTCACCCAGGCGGATGCTTCCACCACGAGAAATTATGGCGGCACCGGCCTCGGACTGACCATCAGCAAGCACTTCGCCGAAATGCTCGGCGGCTCGATCCGTGTGACGAGCGAACCGGGCAAGGGCTCGGTCTTCACCATTCAGTTGCCGGATGGCGGCAAGGGCGACCGCAAGGAAAAAGTGAAGGAGCCGATCCTGGTCACGCCGCAGGCCGCTGTCGTGGCTGCAAGCGGATCGGCATCCGGCAAGAAAATTCTCATCGTCGATGATGACCGCAGCGTTCATGACGTTCTGCGCGCGACGCTTACGAAAGAGGGCTATTCCCTGCTGCACGCCTATGACGGCGATGAAGCGCTCAAAATGGTGCGTGAGAATCGCCCCGATGTGATTACGCTCGACGTGATGATGCCGAAAGTGGACGGCTGGTCCGTGCTGGGTCAATTGAAATCCGACACCGAACTTTCACGCATTCCCGTCATCATGCTCACGGTAGTGGATGAACGGACGATGGGCTATTCGCTCGGCGCATCGGAATACATGACGAAACCGGTGAACCGAAAACGGCTGATCGAACTCGTGGAACGCTTCGCGTCGAAATCGCAGGAGCAGATCATCCTCGTGGTCGATGACGATCCCGACGTGCGCGCCATCGTGCGGGCCACCACGGAAAAAACCGGTCTCAGGACGGCGGAGGCCACGAACGGCAAGGAAGCGCTGGAATGGCTCGGACGGAATCCATTGCCGGCCCTTGTGCTGCTCGACCTCATGATGCCGGTAATGGACGGCTTCGAATTTCTCGAACGGATCAGGCATAACCCCGCCACCGCCGGTTTACCCGTCGTTGTTCTTACGGCGAAAGATTTGACCGAGAGCGAACGGAGGCTGGTAAACGAGCGCACGATGCTGGTGCTCTCCAAAGGCGCACAGCCGCTTTCCTCGCTCGGGAGCGCGCTGTCCGCCATCGCCCGTCAGGCGCTCGAAGGTGCGGAGTTAAAGTGAGGAATTGTTGATGGCGAAAATTCTGCTGGTTGAAGACAACGAAATGAACCGGGACATGCTCTCCCGGCGGCTGATCCGCAGCGGGTTTGAAGTTGTGATGGCGGTGAACGGGCAGGAAGGAATCGAGATGGCTTCGAGCGAAAAGCCGGATGTCATCCTGATGGATATGAGCTTGCCGGTGCTCGACGGCTGGGATGCGACACGGCAGTTGAAAGCCAATGCCTCGACCAAAAAGATTCCAGTGATCGCGCTTACGGCACACGCGATGGAGTCCGACCGCGAGAAAGCGATGGCGGCCGGCTGCGACGATTTCGATACGAAGCCGATTGAAATGCCGCGCCTGCTTGAGAAGATCAACGCATTCATCAAAAAATGAAATGAACGAACAGTCCCGCGCAATCGACAGCGAGCGGCTTTACAAGGCGCTGCAAGCGCAACTGCGTCAGGATTTTGTGGCGCCCGCGGCTTCGATCGCGGGCTTTGCGGAAATTCTGCTGGAGGAAACGGAACGCCTGAAGCTCGCCTATCGCACCGATCTCGAACGCATCAAAAGCGCCGGCGAAAATCTCCAGCTCCTGTTGAATTTTGTGCTGGCACAAAAAAATCTTCCGGAGGATCTCGACGGCTACCGGACAAAGCTGCGCCACGACCTTCGCACGCCGATCAACGCGGTGAAGGGATATGCCGAGATGATCCTGGAAGATGCTTCCGCCGAGGGGCATCAGTCGCTGCTGCAAGACCTCGAAAAACTTCTTGCAGCTTCCGGAGGACTGCTTGGAAAGATCGACGCGCTGGTAGCGTTCACCGACCAGTCCACATTCAAATCATCGCACTCCTACGAAAACGCCACCCGCATCATTGAAAGTTTCCGCTTCGCCGCTCCGTTGCGCGAAAAAAAATCGATGGCGGGGCGGATTCTCGTGGTCGACGACAATGCGATGAATCGCGATCTCCTGTCGCGCCAGCTCGCACGCGGCGGACACGCGGTGGAGGGCGCCGCGTCCGGGCCTGAAGCTTTCTCGCTCTTGGAGAAGCAGGATTTCGATCTGATCCTGCTCGACGTATTGATGCCGGAAATGAGCGGCTTCGAAGTGCTCGTCCGCCTGAAGCAAAATCCGAAATCCAGCGACATTCCCGTCATCATGGTTTCGGCGCTGGATGAACTGGATTCCATCGTGCGCTGCATCGACGGCGGGGCCATCGATTATCTGCCGAAACCGTTTGAGCCGACGCTACTGCGCGCGCGCATTCGTGCGTCGCTGGAAAATAAATTCCTGCATGACCGCGAACGGGAGATGATGGAGGAAATCCGCAAGGCGAAGGTGCAGAATGAAGCGCTGCTGCTGAGCATCCTGCCGAGGCCGGTGGTGGACCGCATTCATGGCGGCGCCGTGATGGTGGCCGACGATATTTCCGAGACCACGATCTTGTTCGCCGATCTCGTGGAGTTCACGCCGTTCGCGCAGAAACTCCCTCCCTCCGAAGTCGTTGCTTTTTTGAACCGGGTATTCTCGGTATTCGACCGGCTTGCGGAAAAACACGGCGCGGAAAAAATCAAGACCATCGGTGATGCTTACATGGTGGCGGTCGGAATCCCGGAGCCGGTCGACGACCACGCCGAATCCTGCGCGCGGCTCGCACTGGCAATGCTGGCGGCGCTCGATGAATTGAAAGCCGAAACGAACGCGCCGATCCGGCTCAGAATAGGCCTGCACACCGGGCCGGCCATCGCGGGCGTGATCGGTGAAAAGAAATTCGCCTACGACATCTGGGGCGCGACCGTGAATATCGCGAGCCGGATGGAATCGCACGGTGCGCCTGGCCGCATCCATGTTTCCAAGGTCACCGCCGACAGGCTGGGGAAAAAATTCAATCTGTCTCCGCGCGGCGCCATCGAAGTGAAGGGTGCCGGCATGATGGAGACGTTTTTTCTGGAGAGTGAGCGCGGCTGATTTCCGCGCGTTAATCCTCACCGGAAAGCAACGCCGTGTTGCCGCCCGCAGCGGTGGTGTCCACCGAGACGACGCGCTCGACCGCGAAGCGATGCAGGTAATGCGGCCCGCCGGCTTTTGGCCCTGTACCGGAAAGTCCTTCCCCGCCGAACGGCTGTACGCCAACCACCGCGCCGATCTGGTTGCGGTTCACGTAAGTGTTGCCGACTTTCAGGCGCGACAGCACACGCTCGATGGTCGCGTCGATGCGGCTGTGGACCGAGGCGGTGAGGCCGTAGCCGGTCGCGTTCAGGCTATTAATGACCGCATCCAGACCGTCAGTGTGGTAGCGCACGATATGCAGGATCGGCCCGAATACTTCGCCTTGCAGTATTTCGATGGATGGAATTTCATAAGCGCGCGGCGCGAAGAACGTGCCGTCCTTATTGCTGCTGGAAATATCGGCAGTGAAAAGATGCTTCGCTTCGTTGTCCATTCGCTTCGCATGTGCCTGAAGGCGCGACCGCGCGTCCTCGTCGATAACCGGGCCGATGTCGGTGGAAAGGAGCCGCGGATCGCCGATTTTCAGCTCCGCCATCGCACCCGTGAGCATTGCGATAATTGTATCCGCGACCTCTTCTTGCAGGAACAATACACGCAACGCGGAGCAGCGCTGCCCTGCGCTATTGAAGGCCGATGCCAGCACGTCTCGCACGACCTGTTCGGGAAGCGCGGAAGAATCCACGATCATCGCATTCTGCCCGCCGGTCTCCGCGATGAACGGAATGATCGGGCCGTCTCGTTCTGCCAGCGCGCGGTTGATGATGCGGGCTGTGTCCGTGGAGCCGGTCATTACCACGCCGGAAAGGCTGGGATCGGAGAGAATTTGCTTGCCGATGCGCGGACCGTCGCCGGGCAGGAAATGCAGAACGTCGGCAGGCACACCGGCCTTGTGCAAAAGACGTATCGCCTCTGCCGCCACCAGCGGCGTCTGCTCAGCGGGTTTTGCGAGTACGGCGTTGCCCGCTGCGAGTGCGGCCGCAACCTGCCCGGTGAAAATCGCCAGCGGAAAATTCCACGGCGAAATGCAGAAGAAGACGCCGCGCCCGTGCAACTCAAGACCGTTCTGCTCGCCGGTCGGGCCGGGCAGGGGAAGTGCGGCGGAAAATTCCTTGCGCGCCTGAGCCGCGTAATAGCGCAGAAAATCCATCGCCTCGCGCACTTCGGAGATTGCGTCAGGTATTGTGCGGCCGGCTTCGCGTACAATCAGAGAAATGAATTTCTCGCGCGATGCTTCGAACATATCGGCGGCTTTCTCCAGAATGGCCGTGCGCGCGTCACCGCCGCGCCGGTCCCATTCTTCTTGGGCGTTGGCCGCAAGTTCCAGCGCGCGGGTGATCGCAGCCTCGTCCGCTTCGATGACGTGACCCGCGTTTTCTTTTCGATTGGCGGGATTTGTAACCGGCGCGGATTTTCCGGTTAAGGTTTCTCCCCTGATGACCGGCGCGGCCATTTCAGAAACCATGGCAAGCGAATTTAGCGCATCGGCCAGCGGCTCCGTCACCAGCGGATCGCTCAAATCCATGCCGGAAGAATTCTTCCGCCCGGCCCCGAAAATATTTTCTGGCAAGGGAATTCTCGGATTCGGAATGGGATCCAGTTTCCGCGCCGCTTCCAGCGGATCGGAAATCACTTCCGAGACGGGAAGCTTTTCGTCCACGATCCGATTCACGAAGCTCGTATTGGCTCCATTTTCCAAAAGCCGCCGCACGAGATAGGCGAGCAAATCTTCATGGCTGCCGACCGGTGCATAGACGCGCACGCGCGCGTTCGGATTGGTGCGGCGGACTTCGGAATAAAGCGCTTCGCCCATCCCGTGCAGACGCTGGAATTCGAAATCGGTGCCGCGTGCGATTTCTTCGACGGCGGCAACCGTGCTTGCGTTGTGGGTGGCGAAACAGGGAAAGAACGCATCGGCGTTGGCGGCAAGCTTCCGCGCGCAGGCCAGATAGGAAACATCGGTGGAAACCTTGCGCGTGAAAACCGGGTAACCGGGCTGGCCGCCTTCCTGTGCGCGCTTGATCTCGCTGTCCCAGTAGGCGCCCTTCACGAGCCGGAGCATCAGCCGCCGCTGGTCGCGCCGCGCCATGGTTGCCAGCAGATCGAGGAGATCGAAGGCGCGTTTCTGGTAGGCCTGCACAACAAAGCCAAGCCCGTTCCAGTTCTTCAGCGGGTGCGCGGATGAAAGAGCATCCAGAATATCGATGGAAAGTTCCAGCCGGTCGGCTTCTTCCGCGTCTATGAAAAAACCAATGCCGGACTGTTTCGCCATTTGTGCAAGTTCGAGCGCTCGAGGGAGCAATTCGGAAAACACGCGCGGGTGCTGGGAAAATTCGTAACGCGGATGCAGCGCGGACAGCTTTACGGAAATCCCCGCGCTCTCGAGAACGGACGATGCTTTCGCGCGCTTTCCGATGACCGCAATCGCGTTCGCATAGGAATCGAAATACCGTTTTGCATCGTGTGCTGTGCGCGCGGCTTCGCCGAGCATGTCGTAGGAAAACAGAATTCCGTTCTTTTCATCTTCGGCGGAATTTTTAATGGCTTCCTCGATATTGCGCCCGAGCACGAACTGGCGGCCAAGCACACGCATCGCGGTGCGCACGGCCTCGCGGATCACCGGTTCGCCGGTCCGCTGCACGAGTCGTTTGAAAATATCGCGCCAGCTCCGTTCCTCGTCTTCCGGCCGCACGACCGCGCCCGTGAGCATCAGCGCGAAGGTGGAAGCGTTCACCAGAAACGAGGACGAATGTCCGAGATGATGTTCCCAGTCGCCGGAGCCGATCTTGTCGCGGATCAGCGCATCGGCCGTGTCCGCGTCGGGAATCCGCAGCAAGGCTTCCGCGAGACACATCAGCACAATGCCTTCGCGGCTCGACAAACCGTATTCGTGCAGGAATGCGTCTAGGCTTGAAGCATTCGCGTGATCGCGGCGCACCGCTTCGACCAGGGCTGTCGCACGGGCGTCAACTCTTTGCTTCATGGAAGCGTCGCCTGCCGCGGCTTCGATCAGCCGCGGCAAGGCATCGCTCTCGTCCATCCGGTATGCGCGGCGCACCGCAAGCCGGGCTGCATCCGCTCTCGGTAGCGGGTTCTCAAACACGAAAGAAGGTGCTGGTTTCTTCATCGGTTTTTGTGTTTCAGCCGGTCAGAAATTCGTGAAATTGAGGATAGCGGGATTGCTGTCCGGAGCGATTCCAAGTCATGATAGTTCCAACAAGCTTGTATTGGAGGAGATTCTCATGAGCTATGGATCGTTGCCAGCGCGCGCCTATTCGCCGTTCGCGAAACTTTTGCACTGGCTGGTGGCCATCAGCGTGCTCACCATTATTCCCGTCGGCATCTGGATGAACATAGAAGGGCCGTATCAGAACCAGCTGTTCAACCTGCATAAATCGCTCGGCATCCTGATCCTTGGCCTGATGACGCTTCGCATTCTCTATCGCATTTTCGCGGGCGCGCCGGCGGCAGAGCCGACGCTCGCGCGCTGGCAGAAAGCGGTGTCCTCCGCCGTGCATGGTCTCCTCTATGTGGCGCTGCTCGCGATGCCGATCCTTGGTTATGTAGCCAACTCGGCTTACGGAGAGAACGGAACGCCGACGCCTTTCTTTGGCCTGTTCAGCCTTCCGCCGATTGTCGGGCCGAATGAAGCCCTGTCCAATCAGCTTTTCACGATTCACCGGTATCTCGGCTTTGTCGTCGCCGGGTTGGCCGCAATGCATATCGCCGCCGCGTTGCAGCACTATTTCATCATCAAGGACGGCGTGTTGCAGCGGATGCTGCCGACTGCGATGGGCGGGCGCTAACTTTTCGGCAACGCGAGCAGGTCTTCATGGCCGACGGTGCATGATGTGCCGTCGGCTGTTCGCGCGTTGAACCAGTCCGCGATTGCCGCTTCCGGCACCGTTCCGGTTTCCTTTACCGCGCCAACCCAGCCATTCGCCAGTTCGCGGATGAGTGTTTTGTCTTTCATGTCCAGCCGCCACGGGCTCTTCGCGGTCGCGACTTCGTATCCTGAGGCCGCGAAAGTTTTTGCCATTAAGGATGCAGCCTTCGCGCCGGCGGAAGGGCCAAATCCCTTGTCGCGGCCAAAATGACTCTCGAATGCTTCGATCATTTCCTTGTCGGCGGCGTGCGGAGGTTTCCACTCGGTGATCGAGTCGTGGGTGAGTGCTGTGTAGAAGACGATTTTTTGTTCCGCCAACGCGGTGACGAACTGCCCGATCCATTTCTCTGAGATTAGATCGAACAATGCAGCGGCGGTGACGAGATCGGGTTTGTTGTCGCCCCACGGCGCAGGATTGGCGGCAAGGTCGTGCCGCTTCAGTTCGATGTGCAACTCGCGGCCGTCCTTTACTGCTTCGAGACCGCCAGATGATCCGCGTGCGAAATCAGCCCATTGCGAAATCGCCTCGGAAGCGGCTGAAAGCAACACAGGATCATAATCGACGAGCACCCAATTCTGCTGTGCGGGCAGGAACGGCGAAATGGCGCGCAAATTTGAACCGCGTCCCGTGCCGAGGTCATAGACGGTCACGGAGTCCCGCTTTTCGAAATATGCACCGAGTTTTTGCAAAAGCGCGCGGTCGCGCGAGCGGTGATCGACCGGCTCGCGCAGCAGGAGCCATTCGGGTGCGAAGCTCATGGCTTCACTCCGGCGCGGGCCTTATCGAGGGCGCGGGCAACAGCGACCGCCGTGTCGTTCCACGTGGGAAGTTTTTTTGCATGGCTCCATGCGGCATCGGCGAGACGTTTTAATTCGGATTGGTCGGAGAGCAATTTCCGCAGGGCATCTGCAAGCGCCTTGTCGTCGCCGGGCGGCACAAGAATTCCGGTATCGGCGGGAACGGTGTTTATCACAGCGCCGCCCGCGCAGCCGACGATCGGCAGTCCGCGCGCGAGCGCTTCGGCGAAAGCCATGCCGTATCCTTCGAAGTGAGAAGGCAGGACGAAAAGGTCGGCTTTCTCGTATTCCTCGTCGAGTGTCTTGTCGTCCACCGAACCGAGCAGATGGACGCGCTTGCTGAGGCCGTTTTTCTCAATGGCATCTTGAACAATCTTCGCGGCGGCAAGATCGCGATCCTTGCTGCCTGCGATCCTGCTTTCCCATTGCAAATCCTTGATGCGCGCAAGGGCCGCGATCAGCACGTCGTAACCTTTTCGCGCCGTAACTGACCCGACGCTGAGGAGGCGAGGTGTGCCGCCGCTGCCTTTTGCGCGCTCCGCCGGATCTGTGCCAGGTTCGGCGACAGAAACGGAATCTTTTGAAACGCCGAAATCGCTCACTAATAAATCAGCCGTCGCCGCACTGGTCGCGATCACATGTACGGTGCGGGCAAGCGCATCGCGCTCCGTGCGTTCCAGATATTTCGCGCGCTCTTTGTCTATCCCAGTTTCAAGCGCGAGCGGATGATGCACCAGCGCGACAACCGGCTGGCGGATTTGCTTGACGAATTCCATCGGCATCGCGCCGAAAGCAAGACCGTCGATCAGGAGGAGCGCATCGGCGGGCGCTTCCGAAATCATCTTCACGGTCTTCTCAAGGCTCGCTGCGCTCGGCGACGGAAAATCACCCGGCAATGCAAGATGCCGGACTTTCCATCCCTGCTTCGGCAACAGGTCAATCACCCGCCGGTCATAGCGATAGCCGCCGGTTGGGGTGTTCAGATCGCCGGGTATGGCGAAGACGGCTTCGCGCATGAAGGTCAGACCGCGGCCTCGTACCAGCCGCGCGCGACATGGGACTCGTGCATGGTCACCCGAATGCGCGAAACTCCTTCGGAGTCGGCGCCGAGCTTGCCTGCTTTCAGCGCGGCTTTCATCTGATCGAACACGTAGCGAGAGAGAAATTCGGTCGTTGTCTGCTTGCCCTTGAATTCCGGCATCTCATCAAGATTGCGGTAGTTGATCGGAGCAAGAGTCGCCTTCAAAGCGTCTATGGCGGCGCCAATGTCCACCACCACTTCATTCGGCCCGAGTTTCTCGCGGAAAAAGGCGACATCGCAAACGAAGGTGGCGCCATGCACCCGCTGGGCGGGTCCGAAGAATTCGCCCTTAAACGAATGGGCGATCATGATGTGTTCGCGGACTTCGACGGCGTACATGGTTTTTCCTCAGACGGTTTGAAACAGGATCAATAGCGCACCAGCGCGCCGACACCGGCAGCGTTGGCAGCAAGCAGGCGCGGCAGTTCGCGCGGCAAATCTGCAAACGGCACTTCTTCGCCTAACAGCGCCTCATAACGGTCGTCGGCAAGCAACCGCAAAGCCGCATCCATGCGGCGGCGATGAGTCCAGCGCGCGCGCCGTTCCGCCGGCAGCGTGCCAACCTGGCTCGAGATGATGCGGAGCCGGCGCGAATGGAAATTTCCGCCGAGTGAAAGGTTGACCGGCTTGTCGCCGTGCCAGCTCGCTTCGACGACGGTTGCTTCCTTGCCGGCGAGTTCAATGCCGAGGCAGAGACCCGTTTCGCTGCCGCTGGCATTGACGACAAGGTCAGCTTCGTGCGGCGCGTTTTCTGGAGAAGCGAAGCGTGCACCGATCTTTTCCGTGAGCTTTGCGCGCGACTTGTCCTTGTCCACCACGGTCACTTCCGCACCCGGTAGTCCCGCCGCAAGTGTGGCCGTAAGCAAGCCGATCAGGCCGCCGCCGATAATCACAATGCGGTCGGCAGGGCCGGCGTGGCCGTCCCAGAGAATGTTCAATGCGGTTTCCAGATTGGCCGCGAGCACTGCGCGCCGCGCCGGGACATTATCCGGCACTACGACGGCGGCTTCCGCCGGAATGACGAAACGGTCCTGATGCGGGAAGAGTGCGAAGATGGTTTTGCCCTTCAGGTTCGCGGGGCCTTCTTCCACCCGGCCCACAGCCGCATAGCCGTATTTCACCGGGAAGGAGAACTCGCCCTCCTGCGTGGGGAGCCGCATCCGTTCATATTCACTGGCGGGTACCTTGCCCTCGAAAACAAGCCGCTCGGTACCCCGGCTCAGCCCGGAAAACAGTGTTTTCACAAGGACTTGGCTTGAATTCGAAGCGGGAAGGGCCGTTTGCCGCAGCTCAGCCTTGCCGGGCGCCGTGTACCAAAGCGCCTGTGCAGCGGCCTTTGCTTTTACGTCAGTCGAATTCACAGTCCGGCCCATTCGCAATAAAGGGGCTGCCGTTCTAGGACAGCACTTAATTCCGCCACGGGGTTGTAGCGATTTCCCGGCGGAAGGCGAGTGTGCCCGGATAACAGCCTAAACGCAGAAAAAACGATGTCCCTTGATCCCACCTTGAAGATGCCCGCGGCCGCGCAAGCTGGCGCGGAACACACCACGCCGACCGGCATGCAATCCACCTCCGAACTTTTCCTGCGCCGCGCATTATTCGCGGCCCTGTCGATCGTAACGATCGCCTGGCTCGGCTGGTGGCTCGCGACAATCCTTGCGGCGGACGGTTTCGGTTTCCTCGATTTCCTGATGATCGTTGCGTTTCTGACGAACGCGCCATGGATCGTGATCGGTTTCTGGAATTCCGTTTTCGGGCTGGCGCTGCTGCACGGATCGGGCGATCCGCTGATGAGTGTGCTTCCCGCCGCCGCTGACCGGCGCGCCAACGACCCGGTGAATGTGCGCGTTGCCATTCTGATGACCGTTCGTAACGAAGAACCCGCGCGGGCCGCGGCGCGGCTGCGGACGGTGAAAGCAAGTCTTGATGCGACCGGTTTCGGCGACAATTTCGATTATTTCGTGTTGAGCGATTCAAACCGCCCCGAAGTGATCGCGGAAGAAGAGGCGACCTTCGCCGCCTGGCGAAAGGAATTTAAAAATCCCGAACGGATGATTTACCGCCATCGTGACAAGAACACCGGCTTCAAGGCCGGTAACGTCCGCGATTTCTGCGAGCGCTGGGGATCGAAATACGAAATCATGGTTCCGCTCGACGCCGACAGCCTGATGACCGGCGCGTCGATCCTGCGTCTCGTCCGGGTGATGCAGGCCAATCCGAGGCTCGGCATTTTGCAAAGCCTTGTCGTCGGCATGCCGAGTCCGAGTTTCTTCGCGCGCGTATTTCAGTTCGGCATGCGGCACGCGATGCGTTCTTTCACGACTGGCAGTGCATGGTGGCACGCGGACTGCGGCCCGTTCTGGGGCCACAACGCGGCGGTGCGGATCGCGCCCTTCACCGAGCACTGCAAACTGCCGGACCTGCCCGGCAAGCCGCCGTTCGGCGGACACATTCTTTCGCATGACCAGATCGAAGCGATCATGATGCGCCATGCGGGCTATGAAGTGCGTGTGCTGCCGGAAGAAGAGGGCAGCTACGAGGAAAACCCGCCCGCGCTGCCGGATTTCATGGTGCGCGACCTGCGTTGGTGCCAGGGCAACCTTCAGTATTTCAAACTGGTCGGCCTGCCGAAACTGCCGACCAGCCGCTTCAATATCGCCTTCGCGATCCAGATGTTCATCGGTGTCGCGGGTTTTATCCTGTTCGTGGTGCTGGCGGCGATTTCAGCGGTGATCTGGCCGGGCAATGTAGCTTTCCCCGCAGGGTCGGCGCTGGCGCTCTATCTCGTCTGGCTGTTCATGTATTTCACGCCGAAATTCGCGGGACTCATCGACGCGATCATTCGCTCGCCTCGTCATTATGGCGGAATTGGAAAACTGTTCACCGGCGGCCTGCTGGAGACGCTATTCACCTTCCTGTTGGTGCCGATCTCGATGGTGGGACAAACCATTTTCATGGCGGCACTCGCATTCGGGAAAATGGTTCACTGGGATGCCCAGCGCCGCGACCGCTATCGGCTTGCATGGAGCGAGGCTTTCAAGGTGCTATGGCCGCACACATTATTTGGCGTCGTGATCCTGCTGCTGCTCGCCATTGGCAATCCGGCGGCCATCCTGTGGTTTCTCCCGTTCCTGACCGGCCTTGTACTCTCGGTTCCGTTCGCGGTGTTCACCGCTTCGCCTGAACTCGGGGCATGGGCGGTGAAGACGCGCCTATGCGCGATCCCGGAAGAATTCGAAACGCTGCCCGAGATCGCGGCGATCACCGAACCGGGACACTGAGGCGGCCTTGCGAGACTCCCTCGATACAATCCGCGGCGTCTTCCGCTCGTTGCGCATTTATTATGGCGACAGCGCGCGCAAGGGCGCGCTGGACGCCATGCATTCGCGTTTTTTGAAAAAAGGCGAGCTCGCCTTTGACATTGGCTCCCATGTGGGCGACCGCGTTGCGTCCTTCCGCCGGATAGGAGCGCGCGTCGTGGCGCTGGAGCCGCAGCCGGCGCTTGTGAAAACCTTGCGCGTACTTTTTGCGTTCGACCGCAGCGTGACGATCGAGGCATCAGCCGTCGGCAAGACACCCGGAGAGATTGAACTCAATCTCAACCTGAAAAATCCGACCGTCGCCACCGCTTCGGATGATTTCATCAAGGCAGCCGAGGGCGCGCCGGGATGGGAAGAGCAGCGCTGGACCCGCAAGCTGAAAGTTCCGATGACCACGCTCGACGCGCTGATCGCGAAACACGGCGTTCCGCAATTCGTGAAGATCGACGTCGAGGGATTCGAGGATGAAGTTCTGGCGGGGCTCTCGAAGCCGCTGCCCGCACTCTCCCTCGAGTTCACGACGATACAACGCGATATTGCCAGGAACGCTATCGCGCGGCTGGCGGACGTGGCGGACTATCGTTTCAACGCTTCGCTCGGCGAGAACCAGCGCTTTGAGCATCGCGAAGGCTTAGAGGCGGCGGCAATCACGAACTGGCTTGAGATGTTGCCGATCGAGGCCAATTCCGGCGATATCTATGCAAGCCTGAACCCCGCCGCACTGCGTTCGCAGATTGAACCAAATTGACGCTAATCCGGCGGCCGCTTCGTTCCATCCGGTCCCGCGAACGGGCATAGGCGCGACTTTGCCCCGGGCTTATATCTCGATTGAAAACGTCTTAGACCTTAGAAACATTCGTGCCGGAGGACTTCGTGGCCGATCCAGTTCCCTATAAGCCGGTGGAAGAAGGCGCCTATCCGCCCTCTTTGTACCCGCCTTATACCTCGACGGTGACGCGCGCGCCGCGCAAGCCGCTCGTTTACATTCCGCAGACACTCTCGGAAACGACCGGGCCGGTTTACGGCAGCAGCAAGCTTGCCGTTGATGATGCGGACCTTACCAAGCAGGGCACCGGCGAACCGCTCGGTGAACGCATCGTCGTATCGGGCCGCGTGCTTGGCGATGATGGCCGTCCGGTTCCGAACGCGCTGGTCGAAATCTGGCAGTGCAATGCGTCAGGCCGTTACCGCCATCACGTCGATCAGCACGACGCGCCGCTGGATCCGAATTTCACCGGCGGCGGCCGTGTGCTGACCGACGCGCAAGGCAATTACAAATTCATCACGATCAAACCCGGCGCTTATCCGTGGCGGAACCATGCGAATGCGTGGCGCCCGGCGCATATCCACTTTTCGCTGTTCGGCCCGGCTTTCGTCACGCGGCTGGTGACGCAGATGTTCTTCCCCGGCGATCCGTTGTTGAAGCTCGATCCGATCTTCAACAGCGTACCGGACGAGAAAGCGCGCAGCCGTATGGTCTGCGAATTCGACATCGGCTCTACCGTTCCGCAATGGGCGCTTTCTTACAGACACGACATCGTGCTGCGCGGCCGCAACGCGACACCGAGGGAGAAGTGAGTTGTCGAAGCAGACTCCGTCGCAGACACTTGGCCCGTTCTTTCATTACGACCTGCCTTTTGAAGGCGGAGAAGTGCTTGTCACCGACAAGACGAAGGGTGAACGCATTCTGGTCGAAGGCCGCGTGTTCGACGGCGAAGGCAAGCCCTTGAACGATGCCCTGATTGAAATCTGGCAGGCGAATTCCGAAGGCCGTTACGATCATCCTGAAGACAATCAGGAAAAGCCGCTCGACCCGGCATTTCACGGCTGGGGCCGCTGCGCGACCGATGAGAACGGCAAGTATTATTTTTCAACGATTTTGCCGGGCGCGGTGCCCGGCCCAGGCAACACGCTTCAGGCGCCGCATATTGGTGTGATCGTAATGGCCCGCGGGATGCTTCGGCATCTGACAACGCGGATTTATTTCGAGGGTGAAAAGCTGAATGCCGACGATCCAATTTTATCGCGCGTGCCGGACGCAAAACGGCGCGAAACCTTGATCGCGAAAAAACGCAACGGCACACCGCCGGTCTATAATTTCGATATTTTTCTTCAGGGTGACAACGAGACCGTATTCTTCACCACCTGAAATATTTCAAAATATTCCATCCCGTATATGTGTTCGGCTTAATTAATATGAGAGGATGTTCCGAAGTAATGTCTTCTCGCTTTGTTGCATGAATTTCGGGCAGACGTCTCGCAGCGATGGTAGTTCCGGTACACCGCATGGCGGCGCTTATTCCCCTTCAAAAATAGAGACCTTTGTTGGCGCCTTATGCTTCCGTATATGCTCTGGCGGTCAATTAAATGTTGCAGTGCAAGATATCTAAAGCTTGCCTCGGCCCGGCGTAAATTTGCTAGAGTGCGGCGAGTGCGCGACGAACGTGCACCGCCAATTGCGCGGCGTGAGATCGCGTTCTCCATCGGTCGACGATGGTTTCTCTAGGGAGGATTACATGACGAAGAAGATTCGGACGCCCGAAACAGGGCGCCGTAAGTTTTTGAAAACTGCTGGTCTTGCCGGTGCTGCTGCCGCGGCAACCATTGCAATGCCGCAGATTTCTCGTGCCCAGACCGTAGCCCTGAAGATGCAGGGTTCGTGGGGCGCGAAAGACGTATTCAACGAAATGGCGCAGGATTACGTAGAGCGCGTCAACAAGATGGCCGGTGGCCGTCTGAAGATTGACTATCTCGTCGGCGGCGCGGTCGTGCATCCGTTCCAGGTGCTCGACGGTGTTCACGGCGGTCAGATCGACGCCGCGCACACAGTGCCCGTGTACTGGTACGGCAAGCACAAGGCCGCTTCGCTGTTCGGCTCCGGCCCGGTGTTTGGCTTCAACGCCAACGAAGGCCTCGGCTGGATTCATAACGGCGGCGGCTATGCGCTGTTCGAGGAACTCCAGACGCAGATCATGAAGGTCAACGTCAAGAGCTTCTTCGCGATGCCGATGCCGACCCAGCCCCTCGGCTGGTTCAAGAAGCCGATCACCTCGGCCAACGACTTCAAGGGTCTCAAGTACCGCACCGTCGGTCTCGCGGCTGACTTGATGCAGGCGATGGGTGCCTCGGTTGCTCAGCTCCCGGGCGGCGAAATCGTGCCGGCCATGGAACGCGGTGTCATCGACGGCTTCGAGTTCAACAACCCGACCTCCGACCGCCGCTTCGGCGCCCAGGACGTTGCCAAGAACTACATGCTCGGCTCGCACCACCAGGCGACCGAGTATTTCGAGATCATGTTCACCCGCACGAAGTTCAGTGCAATGCCGGCTGAACTCCAGGCGATCTGCCAGTACGGTGCCGAAGCCGTATCGTCGGCGAACGAATGGAAGGGCTTCGACTATTACTCGAAGGATCTCCAGGAGCTGATCAACAAGGACAAGGTGAACGTCGTCCGCACGCCGCAGAGCATCTTCGATGCTCAGATCAAGGCGTGGGACGGACTCATTGTTGACCTCGCCAAGGATCCGTTCATGAAGAAGGTTATGGACTCGCAGAAAGATTGGGTCCGCCGGGTCACTTACTACTCGAATCTGAACGCATCCGATTTCAGGGGCGCGTTCAATCATCACTTCCCGGGCGTTCTGAAGATGTAATCAAGACGGCGGCACTTCGTGCTGCTTGCAATCGGGAAGGGCGGCGCAGTGATGCGCCGCCCGATCCTGCATTAAGGGGATGCGCGTAAACGGCGCATAGCGTGGGGGGATCATGAATCGTTTCTTATTTATAATCGACTCGCTCAGTACCTGGGTCGGCAAGGCGTTCGGCTGGCTGATCCTCGTGCTGACGTTCGGCATCAGCTATGAAGTGCTCGTCCGCTATATGTTTCGCGCGCCGACGACCTGGGCGTTCGATTTCAGCTACATCAACTACGGCGCCCTGTTTCTGATGTGCGGCGCCTATGCGCTCGCCCGTAACGGCCATGTCCGCGCCGACGTCTTCTACAGGTTCTGGAAGCCCCGCACTCAAGCGAGATTCGATCTTGTCCTCTACATCATCTTCTTTTTACCGGCTGTACTGGCGCTGATCTATTCCGGCTGGAACTACGCAGCGGCTTCGATCCGCTTCAAGGAAGTCAGCATCTTCAGCCCCGCCGGAGTGCCGGTGTTTCCGCTGAAAACGCTGATTCCGGCAACCGGCGTATTCCTGCTTTTGCAGGGTATCGCGGAAATTATCCGCTGCATCCTGTGCATCAAAACCGGCCAATGGCCGGCGCGCATGCATGACGTGGAAGAAACGGAAAGCGCGATCATGCATGAGAAAGCGCATATGGACAGCGCGGCCTCCAGCAAGAAGGGAGGCTGACCATGACTGACGCACAAGTCGGCATGTCGATGCTGGTGTTGTTCATCTTCGTCATCATGCTTGGTTTTCCGATCGCTTTCTCGCTGATCGCCATGGGCGTCGGCTTCGGTTACTACGCCTATTACACGCCGGGACAGGACATCCTCCAGAACCGGATATTCACGCAGCTCGTGTTCAAGGCCTTTGAGGTGGCCTCGAACGACGTGCTTGTGGCGGTACCATTATTTCTCTTCATGGGATATCTGGTGGAACGCGCGAACATTCTCGATCGCCTGTTCCACTCGCTGCAAATCTCCCTGAAGAACGTTCCGGGCGCGCTTGCGGTGGCGACGATGGTCACCTGCGCGATGTTCGCGACCGCGACGGGCATCGTTGGCGCGGTGGTGACGCTCATGGGCCTTCTGGCTTTTCCGGCCATGCTGCGCGCCGGCTACGATGTGAAGCTCTCCGCCGGCGTGGTTTGCGCGGGCGGCTGCCTTGGCATTCTGATTCCGCCGAGCATTCTCTTGATCGTCTATGCGGCCACTGCCGGAATTTCCGCCGTGAAGCTTTACGCGGCAGCGTTTCTGCCCGGCTTCCTGCTGACGTTCTTCTACATCGTCTACATCATCATCCGGGCGATCTTGAATCCGAAACTTGCTCCGAAACTGCCGAAGGAACAGACGGACATTCCGTTCACGGAGGTCGTGTACGCGCTGGTGACGTCGTTCCTTCCGCTTGCGCTTCTCATTATGAGTGTTCTAGGCGCCATTCTGTTCGGCCTGGCAACGCCATCGGAAGCGGCCGGTATCGGTGCATTGGGCAGTATCGTGCTCGCCGCGCTGTATCGCTCGCTCACCTACACGATGGTTCGCGACTCGGTTTACCTGACCGCGCGCGCGACCGCGATGGTCTGCTGGCTGTTCGTGGGCTCGTGGACGTTCTCGTCGGTGTTCGCCTATCTCGGCGGACAGGCGGTCGTTGAACAGTTCTTCCTCAGCTTGAATCTTTCGCAGACGGGATTCCTGCTGCTCACGCAGGCGCTGATCTTCCTCCTGGGCTGGCCGCTGGAATGGACCGAAATCATCGTGATCTTCGTGCCGATCTTCCTGCCGTTGCTGGACGATTTCGGCGTCGATCCGATCTTCTTCGGCATCCTGGTCGCGCTGAACACGCAGACAGCGTTCAACACGCCTCCGGTGGCGATGGCGGCCTTTTACCTGAAGGGCGTCGCACCGCCCCATGTGAAACTGTCCGACATCTTCAACGGATCGCTGCCGTTCGTGTTCATGGTCTTCCTGACCATGATACTCGTCTACATCTTCCCCGGCATCGCGCTTTGGCTGCCGGATTATCTGTATACGCCACGGTAGACGGACTGGCTGAGCAATGAGTCTGGGCGCGCTTGGTCTGAGCGAAGCGGCGGAGCATATCCGTGACGGCCGGATTAAATCGGTCGAACTCGTCACGGATTGCCTGAAACGCATCGACGAGGTGGACGGGGCCGTAAAGGCCTGGGCCCACCTCGACCGCACACACATTCTCAAACAGGCGGAAGCAGCCGACTCAACGCGCGCAGCGGGCCGGGAAACCGGTCCGCTGCATGGCGTTCCTGTCGGCGTCAAAGACATATTCGATACCGGCGACTATCCGACGGAACTGGGTTCGCCCATCTGGGCAGGACGCACGCCGAGATATGACGCATTCGCGGTCGCGCAGTTGCGCGCTGCCGGCGCGATCATTTTCGGAAAAACCGTCACCACTGAATACGCCTATTTCTATCCGGGCAAGACCACCAACCCGCACGATGCCACGCGCACGCCTGGCGGCTCGTCGAGCGGATCGGCGGCGGCGGTGGCTTCGTTCATGGTGCCTGGAGCGATCGGCACGCAGACCAACGGCTCCGTGATCCGCCCAGCGTCGTTCTGCGGGGTCGTCGGCTTCAAACCGACCCACGGGTTAATCCCGCGGACGGGCGCGCTTCTGCTGTCCCGCGCGCTCGATCATGTCGGCACCTTCACCCGGACGGTGCAGGACGCGGCACTGCTGGCTGAGCTGATGGCGGGATACGACGAGGAAGACCCGGACACGAAACCCGTATCGCGTCCTCCATTCGCTACTGTTGCCGCCAGCGAGCCGCCGCTTCCACCGCGCTTCGCTTTTGTGAAGTCGCCGGTCTGGGAGCAGGCCGAACAGGATACGCGCGCTGGTTTTGCCGAACTCGTGGAATCGCTCGGCGGACAGGTGAGTGAAGTTCAACTCGGCTCAAGCTTCGAGCGCGCCGTCGAGATGCAGAAGGTCATCATGGAGGTGGAGATGGCGCACAATCTCCGCCGCGACTACAAGCAATATGGCGAGCGCCTCAGCCCGCAATTGCGCCAGCTCATCGAGCGCGGGCTTCAGTTCAAGGCGATCGATTATACGGGCGCGCTCGGCGCAGCCGGCCCCATGAACGAATCGATCGACGAGATTTTCAATGAATACGACGCCATCCTGACACCGGCAGCACCGGGTGCAGCGCCGAAAGGGCTGGATACCACCGGCAACCCGGTGTTCTGCACGATATGGACCTATCTCGGAACGCCTGCCGTGACGGTTCCGTTGCTGCAATCGGAGACGGGCATGCCGATCGGGGTGCAACTGGTTGGGCGCCGCGGCAGTGACGCGCGCCTCTTGCGCACAGCGAATTGGCTGGTCAATACTATGCAGAAGAAGGGCCGCAAACGCAGCGGCAAGGGGAAATCGTAATGATGATATTCATCACCGGGCTGATCGGCATCATCGGCTACGCCGCGTTTTTGGGCTTCATGCTCTGGTGGGTGAAGGCGTTGCCTCTCATCATCATCGTGGCGGTTGTGACGGCCCTGATGATGTTCGACTGGATCATGACCGTCCGTTACGGCGATAGCTGGGCCGAAACGAAGCGCTGATACCCCGCCTTACTGCACGCGATTTCCGTTCAGGGTCACCCGCGCATAGCGGCTGGCGTCCTCCTTGGTGAGGTCGCCGGTGATGATCCTGCGCCCGTCCATTCCGATGACCGCGCCGGTGGAAGCGCCCGAGATCAGATTGTCCGCGACAAGTGCTGATCCCGCTCCCTCTGACATGGATACGCCGACGCCGATTGGCGTTGAGCGAATGACGTTCCCGTTGATCGCGACGTCGCGAAGATATTTTCCATAGCCGGCGAGTACGCCTGCATAGAGCGCTTTCTCAATTACGTTGCCCGTCACGGAGGCGTCAGCCTCCACGGCGATGCCGGTGCCCTGGCCGATCTTCACGTCTCCGCGCGTGATATTGCGGATGAGATTGCCCTGGCAGACGGCGAGCCGGCCGCCTTCATTGAAATTCGTGATGGAAATGCCGGTGGCCGCGCCATCGACCGTATTGCCGGAAATCACCGCGCCCTCAAACCCGAATTCGGAATAAAGCGCGACTTCACCGAGCGACGAGACGGCATTGCCGCGAATATGCAGGTTGGAGGCGCTGTTGCCGCGCACGGCGGAGAAGGCGCAATTTCTGATGCGATTATCCGCGACGATCACATTGGCCGCGCGGAAAATATTGATGCCGTTGCCGTTCTGGCCGGAGCCGCCGTCGCGGGCGGCGATTTCCTCGATGCGGTTCGCGGTCACGATGGTGCCGTCATCACCGGGCTTGGAACGCCAGACTTGGATGCCGTTATTGCCGGAATTCAAAACAATGTTGTTCATGATCGATAGCCCGCGCGCGTCGACCGAGAAGATCGCGGCCTTGCCCGCGCCGATGACCGTATTGCCGGAAATTTCGCCGGCGACGCCTTCGAGATGGATTCCGTTTCCGCCGCTGGCCTGGACCGTGCAATCGTGCATCTGGAAAGCACGGGTATCCTTGATGTGAACAAGCCCGGCATTGCCGGACAGATCGCGGCCGATTCCGTCGAAAACGATTCCTTGCAGCGTGATCTGGTCCGCCCGGGCGGAGGAGATGATGGAGCGTCCGGCGCCGAGCACGAGCCGCGTTGCCCCGCGAATGCCGAAGATCTGCGCGCCGGAAGGCAGGATCAGATCGCTCACAAGATAGGCGCCCGCGGGCAGCCAGAGCGGAACACGCGCCGAGGCGGCAGCGTCAATCGCGCGCTGCAACTCGTTCGACTGGTCGTTCGGGCTGCCGGGGTTCACGCCGAAATGCGTGACATCGATGCCGAGCGAGCCAAGTGCCGTGGCATTGGCGCGCATCGGCAATGAGAGCAGCGGCGCAGTCGCGCCGGCGGCGGAAATTCCGATTAACGAACGGCGGTCTAGATCGATGGCCACGCTGAACTCCTGGTTTTCCGGAGTTCAAGGGATCAAGGATCGTGCCGTGTTTCCGTGCCGAAGCGGGACGGTTAAACGCGCTTCGTTGCTGCCAGCAGCGCGCCCAGAATGGCCGCGCCGGCCCGCTCCAGCATCCGGCTGGCCGGAAGCTTCCGGTTTGCGCGCTTACCCCGGTGCAGCGGTTTGCGGGGCGGAGGAATATGGACGAAAGCCACGATGCGCGGCGTTCGCGTGGTGCGCTTCAAATCGAGACAGGTAAAAAGCGCCGCGTTGCAGATATAGCGGCCCGCATTGCGCGAGACGTTAGCGTTAACGCCTGCGGATTTCGCGGCGGCAATCATGGCCGCTACGGGAACATTTGCCTTCAGGCTGCCGGTGGACGAAGGGATCAGCTTGCGCATCGCAGGCTTCGCGCCGGTCTGGTCCGGATGCAGCATGGACGACGCGTTGACGGCAAGCGTTTCAACGCGCAGCGTACGGGCGCGTCCCGCAAGCCCAAACATCAGCACGATGTCTGCTTGATGTGTCCGGATCAGTTCCGGAAGTTCCTCCCGCACAGCCGCGTAGCTTGTCGGCAGCACATGCGTGACGATGCGCGCGCCGCTGAAAGCGGGGCGCCGCGCCTGGCCAATCGCGCGCACAAGCGCCGCACTCGGATTGACCGGCGCGCCGGGAAACGGCCCGAAGCCGATCACCAGCGCCGTCAGCGGCTTCATAGGCCGAGAATGTCCGCGATTTCCTGCGCCGCGAGGTCGGCGGGCAGCTTGCCGTCTGCCACGGCTTTTTCCAGAGCCGGCAGCTTCGCCTTGATTTTCGGATCGTTGCGCAGCCGCCCGCGGAATCTTTCTTCCAGCAGCGTCCACATCCAGCGGATTTGCTGCGCGCGGCGTTTTTCCGTGAGAGCGCCGGATGTCTCCAGTTTCTTGCGATGCGCGGTCACCGTTTCCCAAAGCTCCGTGATCCCGCCTCCGGTCAGCGCGGAGTAAGTCAGCACCGGGGGGGCTTCGTTCCCCGCAGTGATGTGCAGCGCCGCCTTGAGCGACGTGGCGGCGGCCCTGGCGCGGGCGACGTTATCGCCGTCCGCTTTGTTGACGCCGATTACGTTGGCAAGTTCGAGCACGCCCTTCTTGATGCCCTGCAATTCGTCGCCGGCGCCGGGCAGCATCAACACCAGAAACGAATCCGTCATCTCCGCGACCGCAACTTCCGACTGCCCCGCGCCGACGGTTTCGACAAGCACAATGTCGTAACCCGCCGCCTCGCACAGAAGCATCGTCTCGCGTGTACGCGCGGCGACGCCACCAAGAGTCCCTGCGGTAGGCGAGGGACGGATGAAGGCGGCTTCGTCGGCGGACAGACGCGGCATCCGCGTTTTGTCGCCCAGAATGGAGCCGCCGGTTTTTATGGAAGAGGGGTCCACAGCCAGCACGGCGACGCGGTGGCCCTTGCCGGTGAGAAAAGTGCCAAGCGCGTCGATGGTGGTGGATTTGCCGACGCCCGGTACGCCGGTGATGCCGAGCCGCATCGCCTTGCCGGTCTTCGGCAGCAGCGAACGCAACATCACTTGCGCCTTCTCGCGATGCTCCGGCTTTTTCGATTCCACCAGCGTGATCGCGCGCGCCAGCGCCGCCCGGTCGCCCTTGAGGACGAGCTTTGCGAGGTCGGCGGGGGAGGGGGAAGTGGAGGCTTTTGGGCTCAAGATATTTTTGTCCGCGGTTTATTCGGCGGCTTCGCGCCGATGGCCCAACCGCGCGGCGAGCTTCCGCAGCAACTCGACCGCGGCTTCCGCGATGACAGTACCCGGTGGGAAAATTGCCTCCGCACCCGCTGATTTCAGCGCCTCATAATCCTGCGGCGGCACGACGCCGCCGACCACGATCATGATGTCGCCGCGGCCTTCCTTCTCAAGTGCCGCTTTCAGTTCCGGCACCAGCGTGAGATGCGCGGCGGCGAGCGAGGAAACGCCGACCACATGCACGTCGTTCTCAATGGCCTGCCGCGCCGCCTCGCCGGGGGTCGAGAACAGCGGCCCGATGTCCACGTCGAAGCCAAGGTCAGCGAAGGCGGACGCGATCACCTTCTGGCCGCGGTCGTGCCCGTCCTGCCCGACCTTGGCGACGAGAATGCGCGGGCGGCGGCCTTCCTCGGCTTCGAAGGCATCCACGAGCTTCTGCAACTGATGGACGGCGTCGCTCATATCTCCGACCTCGCGCTTGTAAACGCCCGAAATGGAGCGAGTCTCCGCGCGGTGGCGACCATAAACTTTTTCGAGCGCGTTTGAAATCTCGCCCACCGTGGCCTTGGTGCGGGCGGCGTCCACGGCGAGCGCCAGCAGATTGCCGGTGCCGGTTTCAGCGGCTTTTGTAAGCGCGCTGAGTGCCGCTTCCAGCGCCTTCGGGTCGCGCTCGGCGCGAAGCCGCTTCAGCTTGTCGATCTGCAAGGTGCGGACGGCGGAATTGTCCACTTTCAGGATTTCGATGGGTGCTTCGCTTTCAGGCTTGAAGCGGTTCACGCCGACGACAATCTGGTTGCCGGAATCGATCCGGGCCTGGGTGCGGGCGGCGGCTTCCTCGATGCGGAGTTTCGGGATGCCAGCCTCGATGGCCTTGGTCATGCCGCCGAGCGCCTCCACTTCCTCGATATGCTCCCACGCCTTCGCGGCGAGATCGGCGGTGAGCCGCTCCACAAAATAGGAACCGCCCCACGGATCGGCGATGCGGCTGGTGCCGGATTCCTCTTGCAATACGATCTGGGTATTCCGCGCAATACGCGCGGAGAAATCGCTCGGCAGCGCCAGCGCCTCGTCCAGCGCGTTGGTGTGCAAGGATTGCGTGTGGCCCTGGGTCGCCGCCATCGCTTCGATCATGGTACGGGCGACATTGTTGAAAATGTCCTGGGCGGTGAGCGACCAGCCGGAAGTCTGGGTATGCGCCCGCAGCATCAGTGATTTTTCGGATTTTGGATTAAACTGCTTGAGCAATTTCGCCCACAACATGCGCGAGGCGCGCTGCTTCGCGACCTCCATGAAAAAATTCATGCCGGCATTCCAGAAAAAGGAAATGCGCGGCGCGAACTGGTCGATGTCGAGTCCGGCCTTGAGCCCGGCGCGCACATATTCGACGCCGTTGGCGAGCGTATAGGCAAGCTCCAGGTCGAGCGTCGCGCCCGCCTCCTGAATGTGATAGCCGGAAACCGAAATCGAATTGAACTTCGGCATGTTCGCGGAAGTGTAGGCGAAAATATCGGAGACGATGCGGAGCGAGGGTGCGGGCGGATAAATGTAGGTATTCCGCACCATGAACTCTTTGAGAATATCGTTCTGGATGGTGCCGCCGAGATCTTTCGGCGCGACGCCCTGTTCCTCACCCGCGACAATATAGAGAGCCAGTACCGGCAGCACCGCGCCGTTCATGGTCATCGACACGGTCATCTGGTCGAGCGGAATGCCCGCGAACAATGTGCGCATGTCGTAGATGGAATCGATCGCGACCCCCGCCATGCCAACATCGCCCGACACGCGCGGGTGATCGGAATCGTAGCCGCGATGGGTGGCAAGATCGAAGGCGATGGAGAGGCCCTTCTGCCCGGCGGCGAGATTGCGCCGGTAGAAGGCGTTGGAATCCTCCGCCGTGGAGAAGCCGGCATATTGCCGGATGGTCCAGGGCTGGGTGACATACATCGCCGGATACGGCCCGCGCAGATAGGGCAAGATGCCGGGCCAGGTATCGAGGAAGTCGAGGCCCTTCAGATCGGCCGCGTTGTAATTCGTTTTGACCGGAATGCTTTCCGGCGTCATCCAAGGCTCGCCCGCGCCGGACGCTTTCATTTTCGGCGCGCGCCATTCGGTCTTGGTGAAATCGGGCAGCCGGGTCATCGGGCTTTCCT
>CAZUJE010000006.1:0-42540 GCA_964620215.1 uncultured Hyphomicrobiales bacterium | reverse complement strand
GCTGCACGAAGGTCAGCCCGCACAGCGGCGCGGCCACGAAGGACGCGCCTTCCACGATCCGCATGCCTTTCAAAAGCGCGTACAACGAAATCCTCTTTTCGCGAGCCTGTGCGCCACGTTTTGTAATAACATATTGAATAATAGAGAACGTCATAACAGGCGAACAGCCTTGATCCGATGATAGCCCAACGTTTAGCCGCTTTATTTTTGCTGATAGTTCTGGCGCCTTGCGCGTTCGCGCGGGATTCCGTCCCGCCGCAATGGGAGACGGTTTATGATTTTCTGGTGCAGGATGTTTGCGTCGATGCCGCCGACGTTTTGAAAGTGGGGATCAGTCCGGCTGACGGACCGGAACGCTGCCCGCTCCGGCGCAACCTGAAGATTGGGGAACTGCTGCCCTATCACAAGCACGACTGGCCGAGCGCGACAGACCGCAATAACCCGCAAGGCTATCATCGCAGCAACAATATTCCTGTCCGCACGCGCCTGTTCGGAACCGCCGTCATGCAAACGCGCGCCTTCGCAGGCGGCGACAAGAGTTTCGGGCGGCTCTCTTTCAACCAGCAAGGCGGCGACATCTACTTGTTTTCAGATCAGAGTGTCGCCATAGGCGCGACCCAGGATCCAAGCGGCGTTCAGATCTTCTACGGCCCTCGCTGTTCAAATCGCGATTCTCCAAGCCGCGTGCTGGACTCATGGATTATCGTGGACCGCAGCTTCTCTCTCATTCAGCCCGGCAGCACGGTCGCACGCCTCACGCGCGATACCTCGCGCTGCTGGAATCCGGATCACGCCTTCACAAGCTGGAAAGTGAAAACGGTCGAATTTCGTACCTCCGCCGGGCCGCGTTCAATGAACACGCTGATCTCCGATCATTTCGGCGGCTCCAGCCGCGAGGCGGCGGATCATCTGGAGCGCTTCTACTACACGCGCGAATTCGGATTGCTGCGCTGGGAACGATGGGAAAATCTCGCGGGGCGCGAACAAGCCACCCATTTGAGGAAGGCGGAGAATCTCGCCGCGTCCGGGCGGTGCGATCCAGTTCAGGAAGCGCCTTCCAACCGTGGCCGCTGGGTCTTTACTGCCTGCCGTCAGTGGACCAATATAGTCCCCGCCCATAGCGACAAGGGCGATCCCCTTCCTCTTTGGGTACAACGGATTAGAGCCGAGCCGAAAACAGGCGGTATTTTTGTTGAGTGAAATCGCAAATTTGAACAGCGGCGATAGTGCGTCCGTGAACCTTCGCTCCGCCACTAATCTTCCCGAAAGTCCCAAGATTGTTTTTCCGCACGTGATGAAAACGGCGGGTACGTCGATGGGGCTTTGGATCGCACAACATTATTGTGCCAGCCAAATCATGAGCGAAGCATCGACCTGGAAGGATTTTTTTCGTTTACCGGACAGTTCCCGCCAGCAAAAAAAATTCGTGCGGGGCCACTTCGGTTCCTACATCACAAAATATTTTGGACCAGAACAAGGGTTTGAATCCGTAACAATGCTGCGATCTCCGGTGGAGCGAGTGCTTTCACATTTTTGGCATTGCAAAAAAGCACCGGATCTCGTCGCGCAGAGAATCTATAAGGTCGCGCGAGAAGATCAATTTACGCTGGATGATTTTCTGGAACATCCTGTTACGCGCCAGCTCGCAACGAATTTCCAGACAGCCAACTTCGCTTACAATCTTGAACGCGATTACGATCCACGCAGGCTGGCTCCGAGACTTGCGTTTAAGGAAGGCGTATCCGATTCAGATTACAAGATGGCGCAGAATTTCCTGAATAACTGCACCGTAGTCGGCATATCGGAAGATCTGACGGGTTTTACCCGCCGCATGAGCGAGCGCTTTGGCTTCTATCCCAACGAGCGGTTCGCAAAAACCCGCTCCTATCAGCCTCAAGGATTTGAGATCAGCGAGGAGCAACGCAAGAAAATCGAACGGCTCAATCAAATGGACATTGAATTGTATCAGTGGGCTAAAGAACAGAATGCCAAACCGCGCGCTTTATACGTTCGCCCCATCGTAAAGAATCCACTCGGTTCCTCGCTCACGCAAACAGCGGTCTGGCAGCCGGATAAGCCCTTTTGGGGACAAGGCTGGTCGGATACTCAATCTTTCAACGATCCAGAAATTCCGCCGCACCGCTGGTCCGTCGGCACCACACCGGCAACGATAGAATTCGATTGCGCTCCCGAGCGCGATTGCACAATCAACTTTCAGATTCTCCGTTTTGTCGCGGCAAGACAATTGAAAAAATTAACCGTCTTAGCCAACGGCGAGCAACTGGATGTGAACTGCATTCAGCGCGATAGTACAGTTGGTCCGAATGGGGGGATTTATTCGGCCAGTTTCCGCCCCCAAACGGATAAAGTAACAATCCAGTTTAGTGTCGGTACCCCTGTATCCTTCAAGGAAGTCAATCCGAAGGATTCCGACGAAACGCCGCGCGGAATTGCTCTCGCCCGCGTAATTCTCGATCAGACGTCCTGAAATGCAGCGGAACAGCAATTGAAACCCACGGTGTGTATCGATGCCTACAACCTGGCCCTCACCAAGGGCACCGGTGTCGCGACTTACGCACGGAATCTAAGTCACGCCCTGCACGACATTGGTTTTGATGTTGAGGTATTGTACGAAACTCCCTCACGCATCGGCTGGAATGACCAGCTAAAGGAAATTGCTTTTTTTGATGTGGCCGCGCGCGAAAAGCTGCCCGCTTTTGAGTGGTTGTATAGAGCGAAGGACATCGCGCTTTCGTTGTTCGGTCACCAGGCAACCCGCGTACCGATTACCGGGACGGTCATTGCAAATCAGTTCCAAACACATCTGCCCTATTACGACCGGCTCTGGACTGCCCCGGAATTGTTCAAAGCCGCGACCGCCAAGTTTGAAATTCTGGGTCTGTTCTCGGATGTGACGATTCCCCAGCGGCCCGGCATCATGCACTGGACATATCCTTTGCCAATCCGGGCCCAAGGATCGAAAAACATCTACACGATTCACGATCTCGTGCCGCTGCGCCTGCCGCATACGACCCTCGACAACAAGAAGCGGCATTTTAGGTTAATCGAGCGCCTTGTAAAAGAAGCCGATCACATCGTGACCGTATCGGAATGCTCGAAAAATGACATTTGCAATCTGTTCGGTGTTCCGGAGGATAAAGTCACCAACACCTATCAGAGCGTCGAAATACCGAAGCGTCTTTCGGAAAAAAGCGACGGCGAGGTCAAGAACGAAATCGAAGGTGCTTTTCGTTTGCCTTATAAGGAATACTTTCTTTTTTACAGCGCCATCGAACCAAAAAAGAACGTCTCGCGTCTGATCGAGGCTTATCTGAATGCGAACGTGAAGACGCCACTCGTACTCGTGGGTTCCATCGCGTGGCTTTCGGACAGTGAGCGGCGATTGATCAGCAACTACACCGCGACCAGTGACGAACTCGTCAACGATGATGGCGAGACCGTTCGGCGCATCTTCCACATCGATTACGTTCCGTTTTCACAACTTGTCAGTCTCATTCGTGGCGCGAAAGCGGTCTTGTTTCCATCGTTGTATGAGGGATTTGGTCTGCCCGTACTGGAATCGATGCTGTTGAAAACCCCTGTGATGGGATCAACTCAGGGCTCCATACCCGAAGTTGCCGGTGACGCCGCATTGCTGATTGATCCTTATGACATCTCGGCGATCTCGCATGCGATCACGGCGCTCGACACCAATCCGGATTTGCGCGCCGAACTGTCCGCAAAGGGCGTAAAACAAGCTGCCCTGTTTTCGAGCGAACGCTATAAGCAACGGCTGACGGAATTGTACGCCCGCTTTAAAGCTTGATTACCGTTCGAAGATCGCGCGCACGGTCAAAAGACCGATTACCCAGAACATGAATGCCAGCGCACCGGCAATAAACGTCGACAGATATGTGCGCGGGTAAACAGAACTCTGCGGCAGGCTGGGGCGTACATAAGGCGTGATGTAAAGATGCTGGGTCACGGCATTGGCCCTCGCCTGATCAAGCGTCTGCATGGAGCTGGCGAGCATGTTCTGCGCGGTCTGCCGTTCCAGATCGAGCAGAAGCGCCGCGTTCGCTCCGGCCTGTGGTGAGGCGACGGAGCCGCTGGTGGAAGTTCTTTCGATCAGTTGCGCGCGGACTTTTCGCACGCGCTCTTGCGCTTTCTCGACCTCGCCTTCGGCGAATTTCACCGCGTCGTTACGTGTGCGGCTGGCGATCTTGTTGACCAGTTCTTCCGACAGCGACACCAGCGCATTCGCAATCGACAGCGAATCCTGTGGGGTAAACGCCCGGATTTGCGCAGTAGCGATTCCGGTCACCTGATCGTAATGCGAGCGTATCATTTTGCGCCAGTAGAGGACGAACTCCTCGACAGGCGATGAGCGGTCGAAACGCGACCATGAATCGATGTCCGGCCGGGAATAAAGATCAATCAGGGGAACTTGTTTTTGCAGATCGTCCACCGCCTGCCGGCTGGTGAGGTAATCGACAACCAGATAATTCTCGATCACCGAACCGGTTGGCCCGCCTCCGATCATCGAAAGCAAACCGGGCGAGCTTGTGTTTGTCGTCGCCGATGTATCTTTGACGGAAAATCGAAATTCCGAAACATATTGCGGAGTCGCGATGCTCGAATAGTAAATGAAAGCGAGGACAGTTGGCAGAATAACGAAAAACGCGAATGAGATGAACATCCCCAATCCGCGTCTCTTGGCGAGCCCGGGAAGCGACTGAATGAACTGCGCTTCGTCGAATGCATCGAGCGGGTTTTTCCGTGTTTCAACAAGATTTTGACGCGGCTGCCGTGAGGGTTGGGGACGTTTTTGAGGCACCGCCTGCGGAAACTGGTTGCTTGGCGGAACCAGGTAATAAGTCGTCGTGTCGCCCGTTTCTTCCTGGGACGAGTCGCGCGCCTCTGAATATTGTGCCTGGTACCTTTGTCCGCGCGCCACGATAAAACTTCCTAGCTGGATACCCGATTTAACGGGTATTCCTCTTGAGATCGTAGGCAATGCCCGTAACGCCTCTTACGAGGTTGAGCATCTTCTGAAGCTGCGTCGCATCCGCATTCGCGATGAGCAGCACATCCTTGTCGCGCATCTGAATCGCCTGGGACAGGAAATAGCCCTCCGCATCCCTCAACCCGATCTTGTAGAGCACAGGTACGAATTGGGGCGGAACACCTCCGACCGATGCCAGATCCTTGTCGTTCATGACGCGCGATGCGATGGACCAGGGTTCTTGCCGGAACAAATAGATTCCACCTGGATCGCCAATCATGTCGATCGGGCCACCGGCCTGCGCGACTGCTTCCGCGAGCGAAATCTTTTCGCGGTCGAATGGAAAAACCGCGGGCCTAAGCGTGGCGCCGAGTACGACGAAGGTGCGTGGATTACGAACGACATAGATCTGGTCGTTCGGATGGATCACCACGTTCTCCACCGGATCTTCGACCAGTTTTTGGAGCAACATGGTGCCTGTGTGTCCGCCACGGACCACATGCACATAGGTTTCGTAGGCAGGAAATTTTGCTCCGCCTGCGGCGGCAATCACATCGAGTACACGCTCACCGCGCAGACTGAGTGGAATGATACGCGGCGCATTGACCTCCCCGCTTACAGTCACCGAGCTTGAACTGTTGGATACGGGCGTAACGACAACCTGAGGCGCGACGGCCTTGGAATTCAGTTCGCGCTCGATCAGGGCGCCGACCTGACTCGGCGTCATGCCGACAATCTTGAGCCGGCCCGCGAACGGCACGCCGATCGTTCCATCGGCTTCGATGACCTGAACCGGAATGGTGCTGGCTGACGCCGCGCCAGTGGATGGCTGCTGGCTTGCGCCCGATGCGGTCAGCGACGCATTGATTAAATTGCCGTTGTTGTTGGCCGGAGGCGGAAACAGCGAGGAGCCGCCCGTTTCATAAATGGTGATCGAAACGGTATCGCCCGCACGCAAAGCGTTTCTCGGCGTATATTTCACCGACTTCTTGAACAGCTGTCCGAACGAAGAGCTTTGCCGGGCAAGCACATCGGCGACACGGCTGTCGACATTCACCAGCGCGTATTGAAAAGTCGAATCCTTGCGGATGCTCGTAAGCTCAACGGAGGTTGGCGCTGCCGCGGGAAACGAACATGCACCCAGCAGTGAGAACATCACGCCCGCAAATGCGGCTGATGTCCGGGAGGAAGCCTGGTGAAAAACCGCCAAGTTCAGCCCTCCTGTTTGAAGGCAATGCCTTCATGACTGAGCGGGCGAAATTGATCCTGACGTGGCTTGTTGATCTTTGGAGCTTCCGTTGCAGCCTGTTTCTGTTCCGCGGAGAGTCTTGCTTCTCTCACAATCCTCATCAGGAACTTCAGTTGGTTTTGCATCTTCGGCAGCATGTTCACTTTCGGGCCAAGTGCCGCTGAAATAAGTGAGGCCAGTTCCACATTGAGGGCGTTAAGCTGCTTTGTTCCGTTCGCAGCTAGCGTGATGACATTTTCACGCGAATCGAGCGGCGAAACCTGCACTGAGATCAGTTTTGCGGCGGCGAGCTGATTAATTAGCTGATGCGCGCGTTGACGGGTTACACCCAGCGTCGCCGCCAGTTGCTTGTTGCTGATTCCGTCCGCCTGCTGCAACACCGACAGCGCCACCCATTCGGCCAGACCCAAGTCCGCGTTCTTGAACTGCGGAATAGATGAAAGCCTGTTCAGGACGCGGGTCATGCCCGCGACCAGATTGCCGAACTCGACCACGACGGTTTCCGGCCCGACCGCTAAATCGGTGCGCAACTCGGTCATAAAAACTCACTGGGGGAATTTCCTTGAAGATCGGCCCCTAAACCCATTCCCCAACAAGCATTTTTCGCTCAAAGGAGGAGATTGTCAAGTCTATTGCCTATTATTCGACAATAGTCTTTCCTATAATTGTGCCATATCGGTACAACTTTTTAGACGCCGTTTCCGCTTTTTCCGGTGAAAGGCCTAACGCCCCTTCAAACTGCAAAGCGCCCTTAAAATCCTCTGCCGAAGAACTTTCTCAGGAAGTTGGGAGGGGTCCGCTCCTGGTTTGCAACGCTGATCTCCTTCAGCGCAATCGCAGCGTCCCGGATGTCGTTGATCAGATACAGCGCGCCACCATGCATGATGATGGCCGTGTCGCAGACCTCGCAGGCGTCCCTCAAGTGGCGCGCCGGGACGATTATTCCTGCGTCCGAAAGCCGTGCTTCGATCAACGTGATGATCTGATTTCCCAGCTGCTTCCTGATGCTGGGAAGCGTCATGTCGCTTACATGCACATACAGTTCGAACGGAATGCTGTAAGCGATAATGAGATCGACCCGCCTTTTCTGCGCTTGTGTCAGCCGTCCAAAAGGTTTTTCGAACGCATCGTTCAGTCTGGAAAATTTTCTTACAAATTCCACGACGGAATCGATTTCGGCCCCGTACAGCCGTGCAGAAAATTCCACATTGTGACGAATGCTCAAATCTTGATCGAACGCACCGAGGTGACCAATCGGAAACGAGACACGCCCGCTTCTGGAAATTTTTCCTTTCGCAGGGAGTGACAGTCCTGCGAGCAGGTTAATCAGCGACCTCGTAAGCTTGGGGTTTTCGCTGAACACCGCCATGCGGCGGCCAGAAGGAATTTGCAGATTGGCGGAGGATAAAAACTCCAGCTCTTGGGAGAATCTGGTGCCGAAAGTCGCCGTTACATTTTCCAGCGTAATCATAGTCACTCAAAGCGCCGGGTTATTCGTTCGAGGATTAACCCCGCGGTAACTGCAACAATACAACACATTGCCAAATAAGAAGTGTCCAGCAGCATGGACGGATAGTGTGGATAGAAGCCCTGCCTGAACAGCGTCACGATATGAAGCATGGGATTGAAACTGAACAAATACCGCGTACCTGGCGGCAAAAAATCCGGGATGAAAAGAACTCCGGAAAAAAAGAGCAAGGTTCTGTTGAACGCATTGAACACATGATTTGAGAAAGCCAGTTTCCTGCTGATTGACAAATTAAGGGCGCCCCAGCCGAAACCGATCATAACCGTAGCGATACAAGCCTTTGCCACTGGTTCGAAATCATAGGGAAACGCATCCGGCGTGACGAAGAAATACAGTCCTCCGAAAACCACGATTCCCAGGATCGTATAGTCGGCGATACGCAGAATGATATGAACCAGAATATGATCCAGCCTTCGCTCGATCGGAAAACGTCTCAACGGACGGCCGATCCGCCGCATCCGGCGCGAAATATAAATAAAGAAATAGATTGAAAAGAACCCGGTCGCGTAGAACAGCGCGGGGCTGCCGCCGAGGATTACGAAGGTTCTCCGATCGAGCAGCCACCAGAGAACAGCCATCGTTCCCAGGATGAAAACCGGCTCCAGCAGATTCACAATGGAATCCATTGGCGCACGGCGCCGATTCAGCTCTTCCTTGCGTAGCAGCGCAATAATCAGCTGGGAATAACGCCGTAGCCCCGAGCCAAGGCTGGCAAAATTATCGACCAAGGTTCCGCTTTTCATGGCTGATTCACGAGTGAGCCGCGGGAATCGGCGACGGTATACCGTTGAGCTGCTTGGCGCACAGCTAACATGGCCGAATGATTGAGAGCAATTTTAAAAAACCCAGCAAACCTTCTAAAGGATAAAGAACCGGCTCAGCCGGCATCCTTTTCCGCCACTACTCGCGCCAGAAAATTTTCGATCCCCTCGAAATAATCGTCCCAGGTTTTTGGCCTGTAATTGTTAGGCCGCGAGACTCTGGCGGATAAAGGCTCAGCCGCAAGCTCGGAAACCGCCGTCACCCATTTCGATTTATCGGAAAGCGGTAGAAAAAGGACTTCGCCTCCCCTCCCCGCTTCCCGGTGAGCGAGAATATCCGAAGCGATTACCGGTGTGCCCTGCGCCAGCGCCTCCACAATCGGCAGGCCAAAACCTTCCGAAATCGAAGGCATGATGAGTGCCTTGGCACTCTTGATGAGGCTGCGAAGGCTCGGCGTTGCAAGGCCGGTGGAAAAAATAATTTGGCTTCGGAGACGGGCGTCACCTTGCAGCATCTTGAATACGGGTCCGCTGGTGAATTGCGGAGAACCCACGATCACAAGTTTCGGCGTATTCGTTCCAAGCACTGCAATCAATTGCTGCCAGACTTCCAGCAGGAACAAATGATTCTTATGTGGATCGAGCGACCCCAGCACAATGAAATAGTTTGTGTCTGAAAGGTCGGGATCCGGTTCGATCTTCACCAGAAATTCTTCAGGCACAGGCAACAGTTCAACATGCGCGGCCGGACCCACAGCCCTGTATTTCCTCAGCTCTATGAAAGTAGATTCGCACGCGGCCTGGCTTGGAAAAATAAGCGCCCGCGCGAATTCAGCTGTATATCGCACGACCCTATGATGCAGCCAGACAACGATCCCGGGATGATGCACCGGATGTTCGATCGGCGTCACATCATGGGTCATGAACACACTCACCACATCGGGTCTTCGTTTCAGCCACCAGAACCAGGGGCGAAAAACCTGTAGCTGCCCGACATTCAGATAAATCGCATTCGGCGGCAGCACACGCGCCGCCGAACGTCCGAAAGAAAACCCCATCCGCGCTAACAGGTGATAAAATCGCCATGCAACCCGAAAGTTCGACATATTGCGTGGCTTGCTCGGCGAACGGGACGCAGCCAGGTCGCCGCGGATCAGGCCTTTCGTTCGCGCATAAACGCCATCGTATTTCGGATCGATTTTTTCCCGCCAGAGATCTTCCACCGCTCCGAGAAACCTGAGCGCCCGCTCCCGTTCAAAGCAGCGGACTCCCCAAGGCGGAGGAAGGATCATCCAGCACTCGCCCGGCCAGCGGATCAAGAAATGGCGCGCATAGGCAAGCTCGACCCGATCGATTCCACGCGGCGTTCGATTAATGGGGGCTAGAAACAGGCCGGTCAGATCGAGAGCGAGACCGGGTGTGGTTTTTGAAGGAGAACTCATCTTTTCTTCTTAGTAAATTGAACCGATCCGTCATTGCTTAAGTGAGTACTTCAGTACCGTCCGAAATTGCCTCACGTGCAATTGATGCCTTACACTGGCTTACAATTCTGAAACTGACCCGTATTTCCTGAAGTTCTCTGATTGCTACTTATAGTTTCAATTTATACCCTGTTTATACTACAGTATCTGGGGTACCCAGTCAGATTAAGTACGGCTGCCGGGGGATTTCGTGAGCGTCGTTCGTCAGTTGCATGACGAAATCGCTGTCGTCGGGTGGGCCTGTAGACTCCCCGGCGCGAATTCGGTCGAACAACTCTGGTCTTTGTTGCTGGAAGGCAAGTGCGCAGTTACGCGCGTGCCTCAGGATCGCTTTCCAACGGACTTTTTTGAACATCCGCGCCGGCAGGAACGCGGCCGCAGCGTGACTTTCGCCGCCGGGGTGATTGACGACATCTGGGGGTTCGATCCCACGGTGTTCGGAATCGCACCGCGCGAAGCAGCGCAAATCGATCCCCAGCAACGCATCCTGTTGCAACTCACCTGGGAAGCGCTCGAAGACGCAGGCATCCCTCCTTCTTCCATTGCTGGCACCGATGTCGGTGTCTTCATGGGCGCGTCGATCGTCGAATATGCCAACGTTCTTCACAGCGATCCGTCCGCGGCGGATTCTCACTTTGCGACGGGCAATGCTCTCTCCACGATCTCGAACCGGATTTCCTACATTTTCAACCTGCATGGGCCGAGCATCACCGTCGATACGGCTTGTTCGTCCTCGCTGGTCGCGATGCATCAGGCGTTGGAAGCGCTCCGCTCAGGCCGCATCGACACCGCAATTGTCGGCGGCATCAATATCATCGCGAGCCCATATACGTTCATTACTTTCTCGCAAGCATCGATGCTGTCACCGACCGGACTGTGCCGCGCTTTTTCCGCGGAAGCGGATGGTTTCGTACGCGCCGAAGGCGGCGCTGTTCTGGTATTACGGAAGGCTGCGCTCGCGAATATCGGCAAGAACCCTTGCCACGCTGTGATGCTTGCCTCGGATGTGAATTCCGATGGCCGCACCAACGGTATTTCCTTTCCCTCCGCCAGTTCACAGAAGGCACTGCTCGAGCGCGTTTATTCGCGCGCGAATATCAATCCGCAGCAACTCGCCTTCATTGAAGCGCATGGCACCGGCACGCCGGTCGGCGATCCTGCCGAGGCCGCAGCAATTGGCGAAGGTCTCGCGCGAAGCCGCTCGACTCCACTTCCTATCGGTTCAATCAAGACGAATATCGGACATCTAGAAGCCGCGTCCGGAATGGCGGGTATGTTGAAGGCGATGCTTGCGCTTCAGCACGGCGTGCTCCCGAAATCGCTGCATTTCGAAAAGCCGAACCAGAATATCAATTTCGATGCATTGAATCTGCGTGTCTGCGATCAGCCTTTATTGCTGAAAGCAGACACCGAACAATGCGCGGGCGTAAGTTCATTCGGCTTTGGTGGCACCAACGCTCATGTGATTATCGGACCCGGCCGGCGCGCAAAGCCCATGGCGCAATCCGGCGCAGCCAATGGAAACGCCGTCCTCGCCATTTCCGCGGGCAGCAAGGCGGCGCTCTCCGCGCTTGCCCGCACCTATGCTGAGCGCATTCAGGGAATGCCCGAAAACGAGATTCCTGATCTCGCGGGCGCCTCGGCGCACCGGCGCGAGCAGCTTCCCTATCGCGCAGTAATTTCCTCGGTGAGCAAACCGGACGTAACGAACGCGCTGGAATCACTCTCGAAAAATTCCAGCAACATTCACCTCACGACCGGAGAAGCGATCGGTACCGACCTTCCGGTTGCTTTCGTCTACTCCGGAAACGGCAGCCAATGGCACGGTATGGGTCGCTCCACTTACCGGTTGAGCCATACTTTCCGCGAGCATTTCGACAAGATCGATTCTCTCTTCACCCCGCTCGCAGGCTGGTCGCTCAAAGCGACCATGTTCGACAACGATGCGGAAGAACGCTTTCAGCTTACCCATGTGGCGCAGCCGCTGATTTTTGCGATCCAGAGCGCGGCCACGGCTGCACTCCGCGCGCTCGGCATGAACCCTTCCGCTGTATGCGGCCACAGTGTCGGCGAAGTCGCCGCCGCCGAAGCGGCGGGAATTCTCGATCTGCGCAGCGCGGTCAAGGTTATCTACTACCGCTCGATCCATCAGGAGATAGTCCGGAACGCCGGCAGGATGGCGGCGGTCATCGCTTCGACAGACCGCGCCAAACAACTGATCGCTTCCATTGAAGGTATCGAGATCGCCGCCTTTAATTCTCCTAACGCGGTGACGGTCGCGGGTCCGGTTCAGGCGATACAGGAATTGCAGCTTGCCGCACGCAAGGAACGGATCGCCGTCCTCGATCTCGATCTGCCTTATCCGTTTCACACGGCCGCGATGGAACAGATAAAAAATTCTCTGCTTCTTGATCTTTCAGATTTGAAAGCTCGCGATTCAACCGTGCCTTTCGTATCGACTGTGTCCGGCGCGTGCATTCCGGGCGAGCGCCTGAACGGCACCTACTGGTGGCAGAATATCCGCGAGCCGGTTCGCTTCAGCGATGCCATCCGCGAGGCGGCTCGAGTAGGTGCGCGCTGCTTCGTAGAGATCGGCCCGCGCGGAATGCTAAGCAAGCATGTGAACGACTGCCTCGAGGGCCAGGCGGATCATTACACAACGCTGAACGTAATCGATCGCGAAGAAACCGAAGTAGACCCCTTCCTGCGCGCGGCCGCGCGTGCGCTGGTAAGCGGCGCTAAACTGGATACAGCAACGCTGATCCCGAACGATCCCGGCCCGGCAATTTCAGTACCTGCTTATCCCTGGCAACTGGAAAATTTCCGTCTGGAAAGCAGCACAGAAGCATTCGGATTCGTAGAAACCGAAAAACACCCGTTCCGGGTATTCCGCATGACCGGTGACGGGCTTGAATGGCATTGCTTCCTCGATACCGAGGCAATGCCCTGGCTTGCCGACCACAAGGTTGGAGAGCAGACAATCTTTCCCGGCACCGCGTTTTTGGAACTTGCTTTCGTCGCCGCCAAGCAGTTTCTCCAGACGGACAAGGTCAGTATTTCGCATTTTGAAATCTTGCGGCCGCTCGATCTCTCCAACGGAAAAACGCGCGAAGTGATGGCGCGGGTTTCGGCCGGGTCGCTCACTGTCGAAATTCTGAGCCGTCCGCGTTTGGCGAATTCAGCATGGCAACTGCACTGCCGCGGAAAAATCGGACATGGTTTGCCCGCGCCGAAAGCATCGCCATCTTCTCATTCCCCGCGCGGCATCATCATCGCGAATGAGCGGCTTTACGAACTCGCCGATACGAATGGCTTGCATTACGGCCCTGCCTTCCGCAATGCGCAAAGCATCCAGAATTCCAGGGACCGTGAGATCCGCATTGATCTCTCTTCATCGAATGCCGCGCCGGAATATTTGCTCGACCCGATGCGGCTGGATGCCTGTTTTCATGGCATGATTACGCTGTTCCCCGGTCTCGATACGATCGAACGTGGGATGACCTACATCCCCGTCCGCCTGGACAAAGCAACGCTTTATGCGGGCCACGGTATGCCGGCGATGGCACTCGTCCAGGTGCTCGGCAAGAACGAGCGCTCCATCCTGATGGATTTTGAAGTATTTGATCAGGAGGGCCGCGCTCTCGCTGCACTTACTGGCGTGCGTGCTCAGGCGATTCAAGTACGACGCCAAACGAATTTCGAAACGATCGCACTGGTAGAACGCCGCAAACCTGTGAGCGGAGCACTTGCCGGCCGTAGCGGCGTTGCCGTGAAACCCGCCAGCATCGTCACTGAAGCTATTGCCTCAGGCGCGATATTGCAGCAACCGCAACAAAGCGAGGCGCGCCTGTTGCTGGAAGGTTGGGCTACGGTCATTGCCCACCAGATCGTCTTGGCCATTCCGGAAAACCAGAATCTCGATCTGGATCAGCTGGCGGTCACCAATCGCATTGATCCGCAATCGGTGGCCTGGTTGCTGACGCTGCTACGTCGGCTCTCTTCCGTCGGACTGGCCCAATATGCCGGCGGCAAATGGAGGCTGAACCGCGAGGAAAAACTTCCCGACCCCGCTTCGCTCGTACAAGAGCTGGCGCAGAAACATCCGGAACTTGCCGCCGAGCTGCTGATCGCCGGCGAAGTTACAGGCCGCGTAGCAAATTTTCTCAAGGCGGAATCAGTTACCGCCGAAGGTCTCTTGAGCACGGCCAGCCGCGAATTCTACCGGGTATCGAACATCACTCTGAAAAGCGCGGTCGAAAGTCTGGTCGCACGCATTCGCTTCGTACTCGAAACACAACACGAACACAGAACCCTGCGTGTGCTTCAAGTCGGACACAATGCACTTACAATCAGGCTCGCCGATCTATTCAGGAAGTTCGATGCCGAGCACACAATTTTCGAGACGAATGAGGAAATTTTTGAAGAGGCAAAGCTCGAACTGCAACTCCACAGGCAGATCGAATTGCTTGGGCGTGGCGATACGCTGAAACCGAAAAATTACGATCTGATCGTTTCCGCTTATGGTCTGACATTTCTTTCTAACGAGCAGATGATTTTTTCGCTCAACCACGCGCTCGCACCGGGTGGACTATTGATGGCAGCCGAGCCGCAACCGGCTCTGATCCACGATTTGCTTGCAGGCGCCGATCTCGCGCATCGCAAGAACATCGCCGAAAGCGTCACCGGGTCCGTGCGTGGCATTCGGGGCTGGACCGACACACTGAACAAGGCTGGCTTTTTGGATTGTTCAGCGCACCTCGTGGATTGCGTGACCGAAACCGGACTGTTTGTTGTCGCGGGAAAACAGCCTGTGCAAGAAACCACGGCTGCGGATTCCAGCGCGTCTCAGTCCTCAAATCTGAACGTCATTGTGCTTCCCGGCGACAGCGAAAGCGCCTTGAGCAAGCAACTCCGCCGTGAATTGCCGAAGGTTGGTCAAAAAATTTCCGTTCTTTCCAAATCCGGAAAATTCTTCGAAGCCGAAAGCCAGGGGACGATCCTGATTCACGCGCCTGTAAAAACGGAAAGCTCCGCCAAGGGCAGGCTCGCCGCGCGTTGCCTCTCGCTAAAAGCCGCTTTCGAACAGATCGGAAGCGCTAAAACATCGGTATGGCTCGTTTTCAACGGCGCGCTGGAAAGCAAATCTGGCGAGATCAATCCGGTGGAGACCGGCGCCTGGGCTTTCTCTCGCACTGCGGCCAATGAATACAGAAATCTCGACATACGCCGGCTGGATGTAGCACCCGGTCAGTCCGCTCAGGATGTGGCCGCACGCATCAGCCGACTGATCGCGGCCGACAGCGAGGAAACCGAAATCCAGATCGACGTTTCCGGCACAACAACAGTTCGAATCGAATATGCGGACCAGATTCAGACCGGAGGCATCGAGTCCACCGCCCGCGCGCAGTTGCAGAAGCAGCAGTATTCCGCCCAGCGCGTGGCATGGACACCGATCGCACGCAATGCGCCGAAGTCTTCTGAAGTCGAAATCAAAATCGCCGCGACCGGACTGAATTTCCGCGATCTGATGTGGACGCTTGGCCTTCTGCCTGACGACATTCTGGAAGATGGCTACACCGGACCGACGCTTGGCCTCGAATGTGCGGGTGAAATCACACAGACCGGCGGTTCGGTGACCGGTTTAAAGCCCGGCGACCGCGTTGTTACCTTCGCACCGTCCGCTTTTTCCACGCATGTCACGCTGCCGGCTTCGCAAGTAATTAAAATTCCAGCGTCGATGACTTACGAGGCCGCAGCGACCATTCCGGTGGCTTTCCTCACGGCTTATTACAGCCTCATCACGCTTGCAAAATTGAGGCGGCAGCAATGGGTACTGATCCACGCAGCCGCAGGCGGCGTCGGCATGGCCGCGATCCAGATCGCTAAAATCTGTGGTGCGCGCATCATCGCCACCGCCGGCTCGGAAGCAAAGCGCGACATGCTACGTGCGATCGGTATCGAGTATGTGCTCGATTCCCGCAGTAACGCTTTCATGAACGAGGTGCTCGCCATCACCAATGGCGGTGCCGACGTGGTGCTGAATAGTCTCATCGGCGAAACGATGGAGCTGAGCATCGACTGCCTTCGGCCTTTTGGCCGTTTCATCGAACTCGGCAAACGCGACTATGTGAGCAACACGCATGTCGGGTTGCGCCCGTTCCGAAAAAATCTCAGCTACTTCGGCGTGGACGTCGATCAGTTGTTGCTGAAGAACCGCCATTCGGCTGCGCGTCTGTTCCGCATCATGATGTCCCTGTTCGAGAAGAATACATACAGGCCACTGCCACATTCTATCTTCGCAGCCGACGATATCGGACGCGCTTTTCAACTAATGCAGAAGTCGCGCCATATCGGAAAGATCGTCGTCACCCCTCCGCAATTGCAAAGCGTGAAGGCCGTGGCTTTACCTTTCGTTGTGAATCCGAAAGGCACCCACCTGATTACAGGTGCGTTCGGCGGGTTCGGTCTTGAAACCGCGAAATGGCTGGTGGAACGCGGCGCGAAGAGTCTCGTGTTGATCGGCCGCAGCGGCGCGGCGAGCTCGGAAGCAAAAGAAACGCTTGCGAAATTCAGAAAACGAGGCGTCAGAGTGCTCGAAGCAGCTACCGACGTTTCTGATATCAATGCCCTGGAAAATCTGTTCGCAAAAATCGGCAAATCTATGCCGCCGGTCTGCGGCATCATTCATGCCGCAATGGTATTGGATGACGCGCTGATCGCGAATCTGAACGGTGAGAGGATGGAGCGCGTGCTGACGCCGAAAGTGGAAGGCGCCGAATATCTCGACCGCCTCACCCGCGCCTTACCGCTTGAATATTTCGTGATGTTCTCTTCTGTCACGACGATGATCGGCAATCCAGGCCAGGGAAGTTACGTGGCCGCAAACGCCTACATGGAAGGTCTTGCACGCCGCCGCCAGAAAAACGGCCTCCCCGCGCTGGCGATAAGCTGGGGTCCAATCACCGATGTGGGCATACTCGCTCGTAACGAACATCTGCAAGCGACCCTGACCAAAATGCGCCGCGTGAAAGGCATGACTTCGCGCGAGGCGCTGGATCTGATGCCATCGGCCATCGAACAGTCCCGCCTTTCGCCGGAACTTTCGGTCATTACCATCGCGCCGTATGACAAGGACATGGCGAAGGACCGGCTGAAGCTCTTGCGCTCACCGACCTTTAAAGTATTCGCACAAGCCGCAGCCGAATTCGCTGACGGTACTGCTGAAATCGACTTACGCGGGCTTTTGCTAACCGAAGAGCCTGAAATTGTACGCAGCAAGGTTACCGACATCATAGTTTCCCACATCGCAAAAGTATTGCGCTTTCGGGAAAGTGACATCAGCCGTAACCGTCCATTGAACGAAATGGGTCTCGACTCCCTGATGGCGCTCGAACTCTCACTGAGCCTGGAGAATTCTTTTAATATTCAAGCCCCGCTCTCCGGCTCCACCGCAGAATTGACCATTGTGAAAATAGCCGACGAAATTATCGCGCAGGCTGCGAGTGGCGAAACGGCGCTCATGGGAGAAGAAATCACGAGCGCTGCCGTCGCGGCAAAACATATTTCCAGCCGTGACAAGGATCAGCTCGAAATTATCGAAGGCATTATACACAACCGGAACCTTCAGAACAGGTTATCTTCCTAGCGATGAGCAAACCGACCGACACTGAAGCCCGTGACAGGCTATTCACCCGTATTCGCTCGATGGAAGCGGAGCTGCCTCCCATGCCCAAAGGGCCGCAGTCCGCGAACCGCAGCGAGACCGATTTCAAAACACTGCCAGGCTACGACGAATTCCAGCTTCAGCGTGACATCGGAAATAAACTTGGAATCGAAAGCCCGTATTTCCGGATGCACGATGCGCGCTCCGGTTCGCGCGCGAAAATCTCCGGCCGTACACTGCTCAACTTTTCTTCCTACGACTATCTCGGGTTGAACGGCCATCCGGAAATCGTTGAAGCAGCGAAAAATGCGATTCAGGAGTACGGAATATCCGCTTCCGGCAGCCGCCATATTTCTGGCGAGCGCGCCGTTCACCGCGCACTGGAAAAGGCACTGGCGGAACACTACGGCGTCGAAGATTGCGTGACCTTTGTCAGCGGCTACGCAACCAATCTGGGGGTCATCGGTCAGTTACTCGGCGAGAACGATATTCTGTTTCACGATGCCGCGGTTCATAACAGCGCCGTCATGGGCGGTATGCTGTCGGCCGCCGCGCGGCGCAGCTTCAAGCACAACGATCTCGACAACCTGGAGCAAATGCTGATCGCGCATCGCAATTCCTATGAACGCGCGATGATCGTGGTTGAAGGCCTATACGGCATGGACGGCGACTACCCGAACCTCCCAAGGCTGATCGAAATCAAGAACCGGCACCGCGCCTGGCTGATGGTGGATGAAGCGCATGCGCTCGGTGTGATCGGCAAACATGGCTACGGCATTGCGGAGCATTTCGGCGCGAACCCGAAAGACGTGGACATCTGGATGGGTACGCTTTCGAAAACGCTCTGTGCCTGCGGCGGCTATATCGCCGGCTCTCCGGATCTGATCGATTACCTGAAATGCACCGCCGGCGTATTCGTCTATAGCGTGGCGATGCCGCCTGTGATCGCTGCCGCTGCGCTGAAGGCGCTTGAAATCATGCATCGCGAACCCGAGCGAGTGGCAAAATTACAGCAGAATGGCGCACTGTTTTTAAAGCTCGCCCGTGAACGCGGCCTCGATACCGGGACAGCGGCCGGCTTTGCCGTCGCAACAATCATGATGCAGGATTCGATTCCGGCGGCATTGGTGTCACAGAAGCTCTTTGAGCGTGGCATCAACACGCAACCGATCATCTATCCCGGCGTTCCGGCGAAAGCTTCGCGCCTGCGGTTTTTCCTGAATTCCGGCCATAGCGAGAGTGATATTTTGACCGCAGTCGATGCCGTCACCGAAGAATGGAAACGGATCGGCGAAACGATCAAGTCGCTCAACAAGCCAGCGAAACCCTGAGACAATCCGTGCGCACAGTTGTCATCACCGGCGCCACCAGCGGAATCGGGCGGGCGCTCGCGAAAGATTACGCGAAGCAAGGTCATCGCCTGGCGCTGATCGGGCGCGATCGGGCACGGCTGGATGAAGCCGCCGCCGCTTGCCGCAACCTTGGCGCGGAAATCATTATCGCCGAACTTGATGTGCGGGACAGCGCGGCCATGCAGGAATGGCTCGAAAAATTCGACACACAATATCCGGTGGATGCTCTGATCGCGAACGCGGGCATCCTGCGCGGCACACCGGATGGAAAAACTCTAGAATCAAACGAAGATAGCCGGGCCGTGCTGGATACAAACGTAACGGGCCTCATCAACACCATTCATCCACTGCTGCCGCGCATGATCGCGCGCAAGCGCGGACAGATTGCCGTGATGTCATCGATCGCGGGGTTAATTCCGTTGTTCTGGTGCCCGAGTTATTCTGCCAGCAAGGCTGCGGCTTATTCGTATGGAATGTCGCTGCGGGATTCGCTGCGCATTCATGGCATCAGGGTCAGCGTTATTTGCCCCGGTTTCGTCGCTACGCCGATGACGGAGCAATTAAGCGGAAACCGACGCTCAAGTGAGATCAGCGTTGAGGAAGCTTCCGCTCGCATCCGCAAGGGGCTGGAGAAAAACAAAGCGCTGATCGCGTTTCCTGCCACGCTCGCATTCGGCGCGCGGATTCTCGCTTTGTGTCCTTCTTTCATCCGTCAGAAAATTGTTACGGCACTCGCAGTCCGCTCGCGCTGAAAAACTATGACGAAACCCGCACCTTCCCCGCATCGCTCACATCGTAGCCGCCCAGTTCCCGGGCGCGGTTGGCGAACGCGGCGGAATGCAGGAAATTGATGAATGCCTGGAAAGGAGCGCGGAAGTAATCGCGCTGGCGAACAACGAGATCAAACGACTCCGATGTGACCGGCACGAAATCCAAAGCGGACATATTCGCAACCGCCTGTGTCGCAAGACCGCAATCGGCGCGGCCATGCTTGACCGCCTGCGCCAGATCAGCGCCGGTCGGACAGGGCGGCGTTACGAATTTCATGTTTTCGGAACTCATCTTGTTCCGGTACAGCAGCGAATGCAGCAGGAGTTGCGCGCCGGCACCTTCCGGGCGAACCGCCATCCGAGCACGTTTGTTTTCAACATCCTGAAGATTTTTCAGGCCCAGCGGATTTCCCGGCGGGACCAGCAAACCTGTCTCGCGCTTCACGAAGGAAATCAGAACCGCGTCGTGAAAACCCGGCCGCGTCTTCACCGCTTCGACATTAGCTTCCGGATTTTCGCCGGCGAGCGGATGCAGGTGAATTGCCGCGGCCACCAGCTCGCCCTTCTGGAAACGCGATAGTCCGGCTTCGCTGCCTTCGGGCAAAGTGGCGAGCCCGGAGCCGCTTTCGCGCAATGCCCATTCAAGCAGCGGGTCGTGACTACCGCCCACAATCGGCATCGGCTCCGGACGATCCATTCCGCCAGGACGGACGAGACTGTCGCTCAGCCAGCGATCCAGTTCATCCTTCGGAAAAAGCCATTTGCCCGTAATCTTGGTGCATGGAATGGCGCCCTCGGCCACAAGCTCATAGAGCTTGCGCTCTTTCAGCCGGAGATATTCGGCGGCTTCGAGGGTCGTGAACAGGCGCACGCAAATACCTTGCAAGAATAAGCAGGAATTTCAATTTCAGCGGATAGGAAGAAATTAGCAAGAGAGCGACACCTTATAGTGTATTTTTAGCCGGGTTTAGAATAGGCTCCATCTATCGCCCTTGCGGCGACCCGCCGGAGAAGGCGGCCATGCAGTCCGCGCCGGTTCGAGGGAACCCGTCCGGACCGTTTTCAGAATTACAGGGCTTCGGCCCACGGAGTTGCTATGAAACGCAGGCCATTTCCGGCCACGCGCATTTCTTTCGCTATTGCGCTTGCCGCCATCTTGAGCATTCCGCTGACAGCCACGGCGCAGGACAAGCAGCCGCTCACCGTCTTCGCAGCGGCCAGCTTGAAAAATGCGCTCGATGAAGTGAATGCCGCATGGACCAAGCAGTCCGGCGTGGAGGTCCGCGCGAGCTACGCCGCCAGCTCTGCCCTCGCAAAACAGATCGAGGAAAGCGCCCCCGCGGATATTTTTCTCTCTGCCGATCTGCAATGGATGGATTACGTCGAGAAGAAAAGTCTCATTCGAGCCGGCACCCGCCAGAGCCTGCTTGGCAATTCTCTCGTTATCGTCACTGCTAAAGATTCTAAAATCGAGAATCTGACGGTGGACGAAAAACTCGATCTCGCAAAACTGCTCGGCGACGGACGTCTTTCAGTTGCCGGTATCGAAGCGGTGCCAGCGGGCCGTTATGCCAAGGCGGCACTCACGAAGCTTGGCCTGTGGGCCTCGGTGGAGAAAAAACTCGCCGAAGCAGAAAACGTACGCGCCGCATTGGTGCTTGTCTCGCGCGGCGAGGCTCCGCTTGGCATCGTGTACAGCACCGACGCTGCCGCCGACACCGGCGTGAAGATCGTCGGCACCTTCCCTGCGGGTTCGCATCCGGCGATCGTATATCCGGTCGGCGTCATCGAAAGCTCGAAGAACGCGAACGTGAATGCCTACCGCAAGTATCTGTCATCGGGCGAAGCGGTGGGGATATTCAAGAAACACGGCTTCACCATTGCTTCGGGTTCCTCGGCGACCTGATCCATGTTCAACTTCACGCCGGAGGAGATTGCCGCGATCCAGCTAAGTCTCTGGGTTGCGAGCATTGGCGTCGCCGCGAGCATTCCCTTTGGATTGTTCGCGGCCTATGCACTCGCGCGCTGGCGCTTTCCCGGCAAAATCCTGCTCGACGCGCTGGTGCATCTGCCGCTCGTGTTGCCCCCTGTAGTCACCGGATATCTCCTGCTCGTGGTGATGGGACGGCGTGGCGTAGTCGGCGCATTCCTCGAGCAGTATTTCGGAATCGTTTTTTCCTTCCGCTGGACGGGCGCGGCACTCGCCGCCGCCGTGATGGGATTTCCGCTGCTCGTCCGCGCCATCCGTTTGTCGTTTGAAGCGACCGACCGGCGGCTTGAGGATGCCGCCCGCACGCTCGGCGCTAACCGTGTGATTGTCTTTTTCACGGTGACGCTGCCACTGGCGCTTCCAGGAATTCTCGCGGGTATAGTGCTTTCCTTCGCAAAAGCGCTCGGCGAATTCGGCGCAACCATTACTTTCGTCTCCAATATCCCGGGTGAAAGCCGCACGCTTCCCGCAGCGATCTACACTTACACGCAGGTGCCGGGTGGCGACGAAGGCGCGATGCGTCTTGTCGTCGTCGCGATCATCCTGTCGCTGCTCGCCCTGGTCGTTTCCGAAATTCTCGCGCGCCGGATTTCCAAACGCTTCGGAGCACTCGGATGATCGGGGTCGATATTGAGACAACACTCGGCGAATTTAGGCTCAACACGAAATTTGAGAGCAATGCTGCCGTCACCGCGCTGTTCGGTCCGTCGGGCGCTGGGAAATCCAGCATCATCAACGCAATTGCAGGATTGATTAAACCCACCCGTGGAAAGATCGTGATCGGTGAAAATACGCTTTATGACTCGGAACGCGGCATCAATCTGCCTACCCACAAGCGTGGCGTCCGCATCGTGTTTCAGGAGAGTCGTCTGTTTCCACATCTGAATGTGCGGCAAAATCTGCTGTACGGACACTGGTTCACGGGCCGCAAGCCATCTCCCTCGCTCGATGAAGTGGTAAAGCTCCTTGGCATCGAACATTTACTGAAGCGAAAGCCCCGTACTTTATCGGGCGGCGAGCGCCAGCGCGTCGCCATCGGCCGCGCACTGCTGGCTAATCCCTTGGCGCTTATGCTGGACGAGCCGCTGGCTTCACTGGACGAAGCGCGCAAGCAGGAAATCCTGCCCTATCTTGAACGGCTGGTAAGCGAAACGAAAATTCCAATTCTCTATGTCACGCACGCGCAGGAAGAGATCGAGCGGCTGGCGAATGTGGTTGTGAATCTTGAGAATGGAAAAGTGAAGTCAGTCGAGCGAAAGTAATCAGGCCGCCGATTTTTTTAAAATCTCGCGCATGGTTGCGCCGACAAGATGCGAGCTGGACGCAATTGCCACGCCGGCTTTTTTCAATTCATCGATCTTGTTATCAGCCGTGCCGGTGCTGTGCATGGTGAGCGTACCCGCATGGCCCATGCGCCGCGCCGCGGGCGCATGTTTTCCGGCGATCAACGCCGCCACCGGCTTTTTCATTCCGCTGGAGCGCAAAAAATCCGCCGCTTGTTCTTCTTCATTGCCGCCGATCTCGCCGATCAGCACAACGCCCTCGGTTTCCGGGTCGTCAAAGAACAGTTTCAGACATTCAACAAAACCAATTCCGTGAACAGCATCACCGCCGATGCCGACGCTAGTGGACTGGCCAAGCCCAGCCGCCGTGATCTGCGCGATCACTTCGCTGGTGAGTGACGCCGAACGAGAAACGATTCCGATACTTCCCCGGCGCGAACGGTCCGTCGCCATCACGCCGATCTGACAGACACCCGGCGCCAGAACGCCTTGTGAATTCGGACCGACCAGCCGCGTCTTCGATCCGGCCAGCGCCTCGCGCACACGCACCATGTCGAGCACAGGAATCCGCTCGGTGACCGTGACGACCAGCGGCATCTCCGCTTCGATCGCCTCGATCATCGCCGCCGCCGCATTCACCGGCGGCACGAAGATGATGCTCGCATTCGCCTTGGTGGCGTTCTTCGCTTCCGCCACCGTATCGAATACCGGCACGTCGAGATGTTCCTTACCACCTTTGCCGGGCGTCACTCCCGCCACGACATTCGTGTCGTACTGCATCATGCGATAGGTGTGATAGGACCCGGCAAAGCCGGTGATGCCCTGGGAAAGAACGCGCGTGTTGGCGTCAACGAGGATGCTCATCAAGCCTTCCCCTGCGAGACCGCGACTGCGCGCTGCGCTGCCTGCCACATATCGGCGCTGTGAATCTTCGGCAGACCAAAACTTTCCAGACGTACTTTCGCGATGTCCTCGTTGTTGCCGGTGACCCGAAGCACAACCGGCAACACGCGCCCCTTGCGGCGAAGCGCGATGCCAAGTCCTTCGATGATCGTATCGCAGGGCTGCATACCGCCGCCGAAGACATTCACGAACAGCACTTTCACTTTCGGATTATCGAGCACGAGGCCGATGCCGTTGGCGATGTCGAGACTTTTTGCTGTGGTGCGGATATCCATGAAATTCGCGGGCTTGCCTCCCGCCGCGTGCAGCAGATCAAGGGTCGCAAGACCAAGACCTGCTCCGTTCACCACGACGCCAATATCACCGTCGAGCCTTACAAAATTGATCTGGCTGCGCTGCGCTTTCAGTTCGACTTCGTCGATTTCATCCGCCTCGCGCAATTCAGCAAGCTCCGGATGGCGGAACAGTGCGTTGTCGTCGAGAATGATTTTCGCGTCGAGCGCGATGAAATTTCCATCTTTCGTCAAGAGCAGCGGATTGATCTCGATCAGCGTCGCGTCAAGCTCGATAAAGGCTTTGTGGATGCACTCGATGATCTTGTGCAGTTTCGCACCCTGATCTTTCGGCAAGCCCATCCGCTCGCAGAAGGCCGCGATTTCGCCCGGCTTCTTTTCGCCGCCGAGACCAAGATAGACGCGCTGCAAGAGTGATGAATCCTTCGCCGCGCGCTCCTCGATATCTGTGCCGCCGGTTCCGCCGAGAAACATGATCGAGCCGGTGAGCGGATCAACCATTGCGGCGAGATAAAATTCCTTCCCACCTTCGACAGCTGCCTCGACCAGAAGGCGTTTCACCAGATGCCCTTCCGGGCCGGTCTGTTGCGTCACGAGTTTCCGGCCCAGCAATTCATTCGCCGCCATGCGCGCCGCCGCCGGACTTTCGGCGGGACGGACGCCGCCCGCCTTGGCGCGGTCGCCCGCATGGATTTGCGCCTTGAGAAAAACCGGCTTGCCGCCGAAATCCTTGACCGCCCGCTCGACTTCTTCCGGCGTAACAGCGACCCTGCCCTCGGGCGTTTGCACGCCATATTGGGCCAGCAGTTTCTTCGCCTGAAACTCGTACAGTTCCATGGGTTTCCTGGCGACGGCTGGGACTAACGAATCTTACGCCTGTCCGCCTTCAACTGACAACATTGCTTGGACGGCCCGCACGATAATTTTCGATATGTTCGATTAATTGCGCCCAAAGCGTTCGCATTGCTTCTTCGCTCGCCCAGGCGACATGCGGCGTTACAATGACATTCGGGCGATTCAGCACAGTGTTGAACGGGTGACCCGCCGCCGGCGGTTCGCTCGTCAGCACATCAAAACCAAACCCTGAAATCAGTCCTTCATCCAGCGCCTGCACAAGATCCCTCTCCACCACGAGGCCGCCGCGCGCCGTATTAATGAGAAGCGGCTTCTTTTTCATTTTGCGAAATTCATCCATGCCGATCATGCCGCGCGTGCCGGGCATCAGCGGACAATGCAGCGTGATGATGTCGCTTTCTTCCAGCACCTGATCGAACGAAGTGTAAAGTGGTCCAAGACCGCTCACACCTTTATGCGCGGCAAATAATGTTCGCATCCCGAAGGCCTGTCCGATCTTCGCGACCGACTGGCCGATGGCACCCTCGCCCATGATGCCAAGCGTAGAGCCGGACAAATCCTTGATCGAGTGCGTGAAGAAACAGAATTGTCCCGAGAGCTGCCACTCGCCTTCGATCACATCCTGCCGGTAACCCACAATCGAGCGGCGCAACGCGAGGATGAGCGCGAATGTGTGCTCCGGCACCGTGTTCACCGCATAGCCGCGGATATTCGAAACGGTGATGCCGCGTTCCTTGCAGGCAGCGATGTCGATTACGTCGTAGCCGGTCGCCGCAATCGCGATCATGCGCAGATCGGGCAAGGCTTCCAGCGTCGCGCGGCGGATCGGCACTTTATTCGTGACCGCGATATCGGCACCCGACAGGCGCTGCGCGACCTGCTCCGGTGTCGTCTGCTCGTACTCGACCCATTCATGCGGAAAGTTCGGCCGGGTCAGTTCGACGCTCGGCCCGATCGTGCCCCGATCGAGAAATACGATACGCGACATGATCCAGCCCGCTCAGAAACAGTGTGCTTGGTTTGGCGCGAGGCGTGACAACTGCCCGCTGTCGCCGATGATTGCAGGAAACACCGGATAGACTTTCAGCGAGCGGCCAAGCTGCTGAACGAGGCCGAGCACCACATCGATATAAGGTGTCTTCACCGCCGCAAGGCGGCCCATCTCCTGCACCGAGGTCAGCAGCGCGTCGATTTCAAGCTGCTTCCCTCCTTCCAGATCCTGCAACATCGACGTGCGATGCGCGCCGACCTTCGCAGCACCATTGATGCGGCGTTCGATGTTGACGCGGAAGGAAGAGCCGAATTTCTCCGCGATCTCCTGTGCTTCCGTCATCATATTCACCGACAGCTCGCGCAAACTCGGCTCGCCCGTCACGATGTCGAGCGTGGCGCGCGTAAGCGCGCTGATCGGATTGAAGCAAAGATTGCCCCAGAGCTTCAGCCAGATTTCACTGCGGATATCGGTGAGCACCGGCGCCTCGAAGCCGCCTGCTTCCATGATTTCAGAGAGCTTCTTGCAGCGGTCGGAATTGCCACCGTTCGGCTCACCGAGCGCGAATTTCCTGCCGTAGGAATGTTTAACGACACCCGGCTCCACGATTTCGGTCGCAGGATACACAACGCAACCGATCGCGCGCTCGGGTCCGATTGCATTCCACTGCCGGTCACCGGGATCGATGCTGTGCAGACGCATGTTGTGATAGCGCTTGTCGAGTCCGTACATGTACCACCACGGCACGCCGTTTTGCCCGGTAACGACCGCGGTGTTTTTTCCAAGCAGCGGCTCCATCTGTTCCGCCGCTTCCCAGGCCTGATGCGCCTTCAGGCACACAATCACAAAATCCTGTTCGCCCAGTTCAGCGGGATCGTTGGTTGCCTTCGGATGACAGATTTTTTCCTCGCCATCGATCAAAAGCTTCAAGCCGCTTTTCTTGATCGCCGCGAGATGCGCGCCGCGCGCCACGATGGAAAGATCAACGCCATCGACCTGGCTCAGGCCCGCCGCCAGATAGCCCCCGATCGCCCCCGCACCATAGATGCAGATTTTCAATGTATTCTCCTTAGGCGACCTTGCTGAGTTGCATTTGCGGAGCTGTCTTGCGGAAATACTGTTGTGCCGCGGCGACGCCGGAGCCGGCTTCAATCGGAACGCCGACATCCATCAGCGCCATTTCGATTCCGGCCAAAGCCTGAAGCATCATGATTTCGTTGAAGTTGCCGATATGGCCGATGCGGAAAACACGGCCCGCGACTTTCGAGAGTCCGACACCGAGCGACATGCGATAGCGGTGATAGGCGGTCTTCACCACGTCATCGCTGTTGAAACCTTTCGGCACGCAGATCGCCGTCACCGTGTTCGAATGCCATTTCGGCTCTTTTGCACACAAGGAAAGTTTCCACGCCGAGACCGCAAGCCGCGCACCCTGCGCTACGCGATGATGGCGGTCGAATACGTTTTCCAGACCTTCGGCGAAAATCATGTCCAGTGACGCGCGAAGCCCGCGCATCAGCGTCGTCGCCGGCGTGTACGGGAAATATCCGTCCTTGTTGGTGCGGATCATGTCCGCGAAGTCGAAGAAGCAGCGCGGGCATTTCGCGGTCTTGGCCGCTTCCAGTGCTTTCTGGCTTACCGCGACGATGGCAAGGCCCGTCGGCAGCATGAAACCTTTTTGCGAACCGGAGACGGCGACATCGACGCCCCACTCGTCCATGCGGAAGTCGATGCTGGCGATGGAGCTGACGCCGTCAGCCATCAGCATCGCCGGATGCTTCGCGGCATCGAGCGCCGCTCGCACGCCTGCAACGCTGCTGGTGACGCCCGTCGTCGTTTCGTTGTGGCAGACGAGCACGGCTTTGATCTCGTGCTTGGTGTCGGCTTTCAATTTCTGTTCCGCGAGTTCGACCGGAAAACCTTCGCCCCATTCGCGCTCCATGATCTCGACATTGAGGCCGTGGCGCTGGGCGAGATCGGCCCACAGATGCGAGAACTGGCCGAAAGTCGCGATCAACACCTTGTCGCCGGGCGAGAGCGTATTGGTGATCGATGCTTCCCAGCCACCGGTGCCGGAAGATGGGAACAGGAACACCTGTCCCTTCTCCGTCTTGAAAACCTTTTTCAGATCGCGAAAAAGCGGCAGCGTGAACGCTGGGAAATCTGGCGAACGCTGATCCTCGAGCGGAATATCCATGGCCGCGCGAACGGGAAACGGCATGTTCGTCGGACCGGGAATGAAAAGGCCAGTGAAACCGGACATTCGTCTTCTCCCTCAGGGATAAATCGGAAAGCGTTCGCAGAGCTTGATTGCCTGCGACTTGATGTGTTTTTCCACGGCGGAATTGGCGAACTCGCCTTTTTCCGCGAGCCCATCGAGCACTTCCGCGATCATGCGGCCGATCTCGTGGAATTCGGCGAGACCGAAGCCGCGCGATGTGCCGGCCGGCGACCCGAGCCGCACGCCGGAAGTCACTGTTGGTTTTTCCGAATCGAACGGAACGCCGTTCTTGTTGCAGGTGATATGCGCTCGCCCGAGACACTTTTCGGCGATGTTGCCTGTGAGTTTTTTCGGCCGCAGGTCGAGCAGGATGAGATGCGTGTCGGTGCCGCCAGTCACGAGCGCGTAACCCGCCTGTTGCAGCACCTCGCCCATGATCTTGCAGTTATCGACCACGGAACGCGCGTAGGATTTGAAATCCGGACGCAGCGCCTCTCCGAACGCCACCGCTTTCGCGGCGATGATGTGCATCAGCGGCCCACCTTGCAGGCCGGGGAAAACCGCTGAGTTGATTTTCTTCGCGATCGCTTCGTCGTTCGTGAGCACCATGCCGCCGCGTGGCCCGCGCAAAGTCTTGTGCGTGGTCGTGGTCACCACATGCGCGTGCGGCAGCGGGCTCGGATGAATTCCGGCGGCGACGAGGCCGGCGAAATGCGCCATGTCCACCATCAGATACGCGCCGACTTCGTCGGCGATGGCGCGGAAGCCAGCGAAATCGATTTCACGCGGATAGGCCGAGCCGCCGGCGATGATGATCTTTGGCTTATGTTCCTTCGCGAGCTTCGCGACTTCCGTCATGTCGATGCGCTGGTCTTCGCGGCGCAGACCGTAGGAAACCGCCTTGAACCATTTGCCGGATAGATTGGGCGCCGCGCCGTGCGTCAGGTGACCGCCGGAGGATAGGGCGAGACCCAAAATTGTATCGCCCGGCGCGGCAAGAGCGAGCAGCACGGCCTGATTGGCCTGGCTGCCGGAATTCGGTTGAACATTGGCGAAGCCGCATCCGAACAGACGCTTCGCGCGCTCGATGGCGAGCGTCTCGGCCTCGTCCACAAACTGGCAGCCGCCATAATAGCGTTTGCCGGGATAACCTTCTGCGTATTTGTTGGTGAGTACCGAGCCCGCCGCCTCAAGCACGGCGCGGCTGACGATGTTTTCCGAGGCGATCAGTTCGATCTCGTGCCGCTGGCGTTCGGTTTCGCGTCCGATCGCCGCGCAAAGCTCCGGATCGGCATCCATCAAATGCCGCGAGAAAAATCCATTGGTTGCCCTGGTTTCTTTCAGAACCGCTGACTGCATTGGCGTCGTCGCTCCCCTGACGCCGGCACTCTGGCTCAAATTCCACTAGATGGAAATACATTCCATTTTAATCAGACGATTAAAAACCCCTATCGAAATGGAGTTTTTCATCGATTTAGGCCTATTTTGGGATAAAATTCTGATTTACTAAGGGATGATTTTTCCGCTTTCGCGCGACCTTCTGACGCGAATTGTGCTAACCAGCCTGTGGGCAAGAACAGGAATTCGAGATGGCCGGAAGACCAAGAACCGCGAAGGGCAATGTCGTCGACATGGATTCGGCGGGCACACAAGGCTCCGTGCAGGCGCTCGACCGCGGCCTCACGCTGCTTTCGATTATCGCCGAAGCGGATGGATTGTCCCTGACCACCGTCGCGCAGCGCGCGGGCATCGCATCCTCCACCGCGCACCGGATTTTGAACACGCTGAAGAGCGCCGGTTTCGTTCAGTGCAACGAATCGGGCGGCTATTTCATCGGCGTGCAGGCGTTCCGCGTCGGCACCGCCTTCCTGCGCAATCGCAAGCTCGCGGATGTCGGCCGCCCGATCATTCGCAAGCTGATGGAAGCAAGCGGCGAGACCGCAAGCATCGGCTTTGAGGTCGAGGACCACGTCGTTTTCATCGCGCAGATGGAAAGCCACAAGCAGATACGCGCCTTCCATCGCCCCGGTGTGCGCACGCACATGCATGCATCGAGCCTCGGCAAGGCGATGCTGGCGTCATTGTCCGACGAAGCCGTGTCGCAGAAACTGCATCGCACGGGCATGCAGAAATTTACCGAACATACGATTGTCGATCCGAAGAAATTGCTGGCCGATCTGGCGGCCTCCCGCAAACGCGGCTGGACAATCGACGACGAAGAACGCGCTGAAGGCATGCGCTGCGTGGGTGCGGCGATCTACAACGAATTCGGTGAAGTGATGGGCGCTGTCTCGCTGTCCGGGCCCGCGGTGCGCATGACCGACGAGCGTCTGGGCGAACTTGGTCCGATGATCAAGCGCGCCGCCGCCGAAATCACCGAAGGCATCGGCGGGAAAACGCCTAAGCTTTGATTGAGTCAATCCACTCCGGAGCTTTCACGCCTGCATGACGGCAGGCGGATGTCAGCGTATTCGCCAAGAGACATGCAATCGTCATCGGCCCAACGCCGCCCGGCACCGGCGTAATGGCGCCTGCGACTTTCACTGCTTCTTCGAAGGCTACATCGCCGACGAGTTTGGTTTTTCCGTTGCCGGCGTCGATGCGGTTGATGCCCACGTCAATCACCGTGGCGCCCGGCTTGATCCAATCGCCGCGCACGAAATTCGGCTTGCCGATGGCGGCGACCACGATGTCCGCGCGCTTGCAGTGAGCGGGAAGATCGTCGGTCTTCGAATGTGCAATTTCCACCGTGCAGCTTTCATTGAGCAACAGTTGCGCCATCGGCCGGCCGACAATCGTCGAACGTCCGATCACCAGCGCATTCTTGCCGGCGATATTTCCAAGCTGACGCTTGAGCAAAATGAGACTGCCAAGCGGAGTGCAGGGCACGAGCGCGTGCTCCATCTGCCCGGTCGCGAGCAGGCCGACATTCACCGGATGGAATCCATCAACGTCTTTTAAAGGATCGATCGCGCGCAGAATTTCCGTGCTGCGGATGTGATCCGGCAAGGGAAGCTGGACGAGAATTCCGTGAACCGCCGGATCGGTGTTCAGCTTTCGCACAAGCGCCAGCAATTCCTGCTCGGAAGTCTTGTCGCTCAGGCGATGGTCGATCGCCTTGATGCCGGCCTCTTCCGCCTGCTTCGACTTGCTTTTCACATAGACCTGGCTGGCTGGATTTTCGCCGACCAGCACAACGGCCAGCCCAGGCGTGACGCCCTTTCCGGCTTTCAGTTTTGCGACTTCAACAGCGACCTGCTCGCGCAGACTTTTGGCGATGGCGGCACCGTCGATGATGGCAGCGGACATTTGATCGCGTTCCCTTCCCCTCACAGGGCGCAGGGCGATGCCAGAAAATTCCGGCTTGCACAAGAGCACGGCAAATCAGGAATGGATAATTCCACTTTTGCGCAGGTAATCGATCGACCGGTCCACCAGTGTTTCCACCTTTTCGCGGCTGGTTTGCAGATGGATTTCCGGGTCTTCCGGCGGCTCGTATGGGGAATCGACGCCCGTGAAATTTCGCAGTTCACCCCGATCCGCCTTCGCATACAGACCCTTCGGATCGCGCTCGCGGCAGACTTCGATCGGCGCGTCCACGAACACTTCCACGAATTCGCCGGGCGTCATTTTTTCACGGAGCTGCGACCGATCCGCACGATAGGGCGAGATCAGCGACACGAGCACAATCAGACCCGCGTCCGCGAACAGCCGCGCCACTTCCTGCACACGGCGCACGTTCTCCACGCGGTCGGTTTCCGTGAAACCGAGATCGCGGTTGAGGCCGCCGCGCACGTTGTCGCCATCGATGAGATAGGTATGACAGCCGAGCAGGTTGAGCTTGTGTTCAAGCAGGCTCGCGATGGTGGATTTTCCGGCACCCGAAAGTCCGGTGAGCCAGAGCACCGCCGGTTTATGATTCTTGATGGCCGCGCGTGCCGTGCGGTTCACTTCAAGCTTCTGCGGATGAATGTTGCTCGCCCGCCGCAGCGCAAAATTAATCATGCCCGCGCCGACGGTTTCATTCGTCGAACGGTCGATCAGGATGAAACTGCCGGTTTCGCGGTTCTCCGCGAAGGCATCCACCGCCACCGGCGCGGTCATGACGAAATTGCAGAAACCGATCTCGTTCGGGTTGAGTGTCTTCGCCGCGATATGCGCGCCGGTCTGGATGTCGATACGATACTTGAGAGACGTGATTTCCGCCGGTAATTTCCTCGCTCCGGTTTTCAGCAGATACGAACGTCCCACGATCATCGGAGAATTGCCAAGCCAAAGAATGTTCGCCGCGAACTGATCGACGACAGCCGGAGCTGCGTCGGGGTGACAGATCACATCGCCGCGGCTCGCATCCACTTCGCGGTCGAAAGACAGCATCACCGCCTCGCCGGATTCGGCGTTATCGCGGTCGCCATCGCCGCCAATGATGCGCGTCACCCGCATTTCCACCGGCGCGCCAGCAACCGTTACTGCGTCGCCAACCTTCACACCGCCGCCGCGGATCGTGCCGGCAAAGCCGCGGAAATCGAGATTCGGGCGGCAGACCCATTGCACCGGCAAGCGGAACGGCACCGAAACCCGATCCTCCTGCAACGAAACGGTTTCCAGCCGCTCGATCAGCGTCGGCCCCCGATACCAGTCCGTCGTCTTGCCGCGCATGACGATGTTGTCGCCGAGGCGCGCGGAGACAGGGATCGCCACAATGCTGCGGAAACCCAATTCCTTGGCAAAATCCTGATAATCGCGTTCGATCTTGCGAAAGACTTCTTCCGAATAATCAACGAGATCGAGCTTGTTCACCGCCAACACCACATGCCGGATGCCGAACAGCGAGACGATCAGTGAGTGCCGCAAGGTCTGCGTGAGCAGGCCTTTGCGCGCGTCCACCAGCAACACTGCCAGGTCGGAAACCGACGCTCCGGTCGCCATGTTGCGCGTGTATTGCTCGTGGCCCGGACTGTCCGCCACGATGAAGCTGCGGTTTGGCGTGCGGAAATAGCGGTAAGCGACATCGATGGTGATGCCCTGCTCCTGCTCCGCCTCGAGGCCATCGAGCAGATAGGCGAGATCGACTTCGGCGCCGCGCGCCTTCGCTTCTTTCTCAAGTGTCGCGTATTGGTCGGTGGGGATCAGATCGAGATCGTGCAGCAACCGGCCAATCAATGTGGATTTTCCGTCGTCCACACTGCCGCAGGTGAGAAAGCGCAGGAGGCCAAGGCCGGCACCCGTTTGTGCCTGCACGCCTGCCGCCGCCGAAAGGGTCGCCGGATCGCGCATCAGAAATAACCCTCGCGCTTTTTCCGCTCCATCGACGCTTTCTCGTCATGGTCGATCATCCGCGTCACGCGCTCGGAAGTGCGGGCAAGCCGCAATTCCTCGACGATGTCGGCAATGCTGGCAGCGGGAGACTCGACGGCGCCCGTCAGCGGATAGCAGCCGAGCGTGCGAAAACGCACAAGCTTCTGCATGGGCGCTTCGCCGGGCAACAAGCGCATCCGCCCGTCGTCCACCATCACGAGCACGCCGTCGCGCGAGACCACCGGGCGCGGCTTCGCGAAATAAAGCGGCACGACCGGAATTTCCTCGGCCTCCACATATTGCCACACATCGAACTCGGTCCAGTTCGAGAGCGGGAACACGCGCATGGATTCGCCGCGATGAAGCTGGCAGTTGAAGAGGTTCCACAATTCCGGCCGCTGGCTTTTCGGATCCCAGCCGTGCCGCGCCGAACGGAAAGAAAACACGCGCTCCTTCGCGCGCGATTTTTCCTCATCGCGGCGGGCGCCGCCGATTGCCGCATCGAAGCCATGCATTTCCAGCGCCTGCTTCAGCGCTTCGGTTTTCATGATGCGGGTGTAGGCGGAGGAGCCGGAATCGAACGGATTGATGTTGCGGGCGGCCCCGTCCTTGTTCGTATGCACGATGAGATCGAGGCCGTGACGCTTCACGGTTTCATCGCGAAACGAGATCATCTCGCGGAACTTCCAGGTCGTATCCACGTGCATCAGCGGGAACGGCGGCCGCGACGGGGCAAACGCCTTCAGCGCCAGATGCAGCATCACCGACGAGTCCTTGCCGATGGAATAGAGCATCACCGGCCGCGCGAACTCCGCCGCGGTTTCGCGCAGGATGAAGATCGCCTCCGCCTCCAGTTCGGCAAGGCGGGTGGAAAGACGACGCGGCATACAAAACAACCTTGGTATTGGAAGGAGTTAGCTGGATAATCACTTGTTTTCCAAGTGAAATCCGCCTTTTCACCGATGGTTATAGGGCTAATCTTCCGGGCAGATCAATGCGCTGTTTTGAACACCCGGTCTCGGGGTTTTGCCTCCCGCAAAATCGGCGTTTGTTATTCCCTCGAAATTGCCCAATCACACTATATAGAAGGCTGAAGCTTTCATTGAATTACGGAATCACAAAGGCCCATCGCGTGCAGCAATCCTCCGCCAATAAACCGAACCCCGCTGAAAATCCTCTCCTTCAAGAATGGACAACCCCTTTCCAGGCGCCGCCCTTCGCGGACATCCGGCCTGAACATTTTTCCATTGCATTCGACCTGGCGATCGCCGCGCACCGCGCCGAGATTGACACGATCGCAAAACGCCGCGCGGACCCCACATTCGAAAACACGATTGAAGCACTGGAACTCTCCGGCCACGGGCTGCGGCAGGTGTCGTCGGTGTTTTTCAATCTCAGCGGCGCGCATACCAACGACGATCTGCAAAAAATCGAACGGGAAATCGCGCCGAAGCTCGCGCGTCACCGCCATGCGATCTATCTCGATGAAACGCTCTACAATCGCATCGAATTTATTTATTCGCGCCGGCAGGGACTGAATTTTACGCCGGAGCAACGGCAGGTACTTGAGCGCTACCACACCGCGTTTCAGCGCAGTGGTGCTGCGCTCGACGATGAATCGAAAAAACGTCTCGGCGAAATCAGCGAACGCCTGGCAACGCTCGGCACGGAATTCAGCCAGAATGTTCTGGCTGACGAAAAATCCTGGATGCTGCCGCTGGAATCGAAAGACGATCTCACCGGCTTGCCGGATTTTCTCATCAAGGCCGCGGAAGAATCCGCCGAGGAGCGCGGGCTTCCCGGCAAGCACGTCATCACGCTTGGCCGCTCCAGCATCGAGCCGTTCCTGCAATTTTCCTCGCGCCGCGATTTGCGCGAAACCGCGTGGCGCGCCTGGATCGCGCGCGGCGAAAACGGCGGCAAGACCGACAACCGCAAGATCGTCGCCGAGATGGTGGCGCTGCGCAACGAGCGCGCAAAGCTGATGGATTTTCCGAGCTTCGCTCATTTCAAGCTCGACGACAGCATGGCGAAGACGCCGGAAGCGGCGCGCGAATTGCTGGAATCCGTCTGGACGCCGGCGCTCGCGCAGGCCAACCGGGAACAGGAAGCCTTGCAGTCGATGGTGCGCGAAGAAGGCGGAAACTTCGAGATCGCCCCCTGGGACTGGCGTTATTATTCCGAGCAGCGCCGCAAGGCCGATTACGATCTCGATGAAAGCGAGCTGAAACCCTATTTGCAGCTCGACAGGATGATCGAAGCCGCCTTCGACACGGCAACGCGGCTGTTCGGCCTCAGCTTCACCGAGCGCAAGGACGTTCCGCTCTATCATCCGGACGTGCGCGCATGGGACGTAACCGATTCATACGGTTCCCATGTCGGCCTGTTTCTTGGCGATTACTTTGCCCGTCCATCCAAGCGCAGCGGCGCATGGATGAGCGGCTATCGTCCGCAGGAAAAACTCGCGGGCAACATCCGCCCGATCATCGTGAACGTGATGAATTTCGCGAAGGCTTCGGATAATGAGCCGAGCCTGCTCAGCTTCGATGACGCCAAAACGCTCTTCCACGAATTTGGTCACGGGCTGCATGGGCTGTTGTCGAACGTCACCTATCCGATGATTTCCGGCACCAATGTGCTGCGCGATTTCGTCGAGTTTCCGTCGCAGATTTACGAAAACTGGCTCGAGCGACCGGAAATTCTCGGCAAATACGCGGTGCATTACAAAACCGGCGAGCCGATGCCCGCCGATTTATTGAAGCGGGTGCTGGCTGCGCGAAACTTCAACCAGGGCTTCGCCAATGTCGAATATGTGTCTTCGGCGATTGTCGATCTCGATTTGCACGAAGTTGAAGATCCGTCGGGCATCGACGTCACCGAGTTCGAGAGGCAGTCGCTCGAAAAAATCGGAATGCCCAATGCCATCGTCATGCGCCATCGGCTTCCCCATTTCGGCCATCTGTTTTCCGGCGATGGCTATGCCGCCGGTTATTACTCTTATCTTTGGTCGGATGTGCTGGCGGCGGACGGTTTTGCAGCCTTCGAGGACGCCGGCGACATTTTCGATTCCGCCACGGCGAAAAAACTGCACGATCATGTTTACTCGTCTGGTTTCTCGCTCGATCCCTCCGATGCCTACCGTGAATTCCGCGGGCGCCGTCCGAGCGAACAGGCCGTGCTCCGCCGCCGCGGTCTCGCAGAACAACCCGCATGAAGACGATGAGTGCGCGAGCCGTTCGCCAACTCTGGCGGACGGGAGAAGAAGTGGCACTCATCGATGTGCGCGAGGAAGGGCCGTATTCGGAAGCGCATCCGTTTTTCGCGGTGAATGTTCCGCTTGGCGAGATCGAGATGAGGATGCTCGATCTGGTACCGCGCCTGTCGGCACCCGTTGTCGTATTCGACGACGGCGAAGGGCTGGCTGAACAAGCCGCCGCGCGCATCGAGGCACTTGGCTACAAAAATGTTTCGCTGCTTGAAGGCGGGTTGAAAGCCTATCGCGAAGTTGGCGAAATTTTCCGCGACGTGAATGTGCCGAGCAAGTCCTTCGGCGAACTGGTGGAGGCGATCCGCCATACGCCTTCTTTATCGGCGAGCGAAGTCAAAAAGCTGATCGAACAGAAGGCTGATGTGGTCGTGCTCGACGCACGGCGCTTCGAGGAATACCGCACGATGTCGATTCCGACTGGCATCAGCGTTCCGGGCGCGGAACTCGCTTTGCGCGTGCGCGATCTCGCGCCGAACCCCGATACCATGGTAATCGTGAATTGCGCCGGCCGCACCCGCAGCATCATCGGCACGCAGTCCCTCGTGAACGCAGGCATTCCGAACAAGGTCGCTGCACTCCGCAACGGCACGATCGGCTGGACGCTGGAGGGTTTATCGCTCGACACCGGCCAGCAGCGACGTCATGGCGAGACAAGTGAAAAAGCGCTGGCTGAAGCCCGCCCCAGCGCGGACCGGCTCGCGCGCAAGACTGGTGTCAACATCATCGACCGCAGGGCGCTTGAGAAATTCATTTCCGAACAAGACACCCGAACACTTTATTTGTTCGATGTCCGCTCCCCGGAAGAATATGCCCGTACTCATCCGAAAAATTTTCGCTCGGCCCCCGGCGGCCAGTTGGTGCAGGCAATCGACGAATGGGTGGGCGTGCGCGGCGCACGGATTGTTCTCTATGACGACGACGGCGTGCGCGCGCAGATGAGCGCGTCATGGCTCGTGCAGATGGGTTGGGATACATGTGTCTTGCGGCCCGGCGAGCTTGAAAACAATGAGAGCGGGATACCCGCGCCAGAACGTCCGCCGCTCCCCGCAGGTATGAAGACCACCAGCGTCGCGGAGCTTGCGGGCGAAAAATTCTCCACCGTCGCCGATCTCGCGCGCAGCAATATTTATCGCACCTCACACATTCCGGGCGCGCACTTCCTGCTGGCTTCACGCTTCAGGGAAGATCTCGCGAAACTTCCGGGCAGCGGCGCGATCACGCTGACTTCGCCTGACGGCGAACTGGCGCTTCGTTCCGTGGCGTTTGCGCGGGAAGCCACCACGCGCCCCGTGCATGCACTCGAAGGCGGCACCGGGGGGTGGGAAAAAGCCGGGCGCAAACTTGAGCGCGACAAGCATTCCTGGATTTCGCCGCAGATCGATCTCTACAAGCGACCCTATGAGGGCACCGACAACGCCCGCGAGGCGATGCAGGCCTATATCGACTGGGAACATCAGCTCGTTGCGCAGATGGCCAACGACGGCATTTCCCGCTTTCACGTCATTCGCTGAAATCGCTTCAGATTTTTAGGTTGGCGTCCGACTTTTCGGAGTTCCGGCGCTATTTTCGAATGTAATTTAATGTTTAAAACTGTTTATTTTACGTAATTTGACCTATTCAGTAATCAGTGCAATTCGATCCTTCGGGAGGATTTTCCGTGTCCGAAGGCGCGAACGCGCTCCAGCTCATATTCAGCGGTGACGCCAATCTCTACTCGATCGTGCGGCTCTCTCTTTATGTGAGCCTGTGCGCCGTTGCGCTGGCGGCACTGGTCGGATTTCCGCTCGGCGCATTTCTCGCACTCGCCCGCTTCCCCGGCCGCACCGCGCTGGTCGTCATGATGAATTCGTTTATGGGCCTGCCGCCGGTGGTGGTGGGCCTCGTCGTGTTCCTGCTGCTCTCCCGCTCCGGTCCGCTCGGCCATTGGGGCATCCTGTTCACGCCGAGGGCGATGATTATCGCGCAGGCTTTGCTGGTGCTGCCGATCATCGCGGCACTTTCGCGCCAGACCATCGAGGATCTCTGGCAGGAATATCGCGACGAACTGAACGCCATGCGCGTCGGCGCCATGCGCCGCGTGACCACGCTGCTCTGGGACGCGCGCTTCAGCCTGATGACCACGCTGCTCGCAGGTTTCGGGCGTGCATCGGCGGAAGTCGGCACCGTCATTTTGGTCGGCGGCAATATCGACGGCTTCACCCGCACCATGACCACGGCCATCGCGCTGGAAACATCCAAGGGCGATCTGCCGCTCGCGATGGGCCTTGGCGTCGTCCTGATTACAATCGTCCTCACCATCAACGCCCTTGCCTGGGGCGTGCGCCGCGTCGGCGAATTGCGTGCGGGCTGATGCGATGCGTGCGGCGATGAGCGATCTTCCCATACACATAGAGAACGCAAGCGTGCGCGCGGGAAGCGTTTCGATCCTCGACCGCATCTCGCTTTCCATCGCTCCCGGCAAGCCGACGTTGCTGGTCGGCCCAAACGGCTCCGGCAAAAGCACGCTCATCCGCCTTTGCATGGACCTGATCGAAGCAAGCGCGGGCCGCGTCACCTGGGGCGGACGCAACACCCAGGGCGAACGCTGCGCGATGGTGTTCCAGCGCCCGGTGATGCTCCGCCGCACGGCGGCGGCGAATATCGATTACGTGCTCACGGGCGGTTCGCGAAACGAGCGCATCGGCGAATTGCTGAAGCGCGTGGGCCTTGAAAATCTTCGCGACCGTCCCGCGCGTCGTCTCTCCGGTGGCGAGCAGCAGCGTCTTGCATTGGCGCGCGCGCTCGCCCGCGATCCCGAAGTCCTTTTTCTCGACGAGCCGACCGCTTCGCTGGATCCAGCCGCAACAAAGGCCGTGGAAGACATCATCCGCTCCGCTTCCGAGTCGGGCATCAAGATCGTGATGGCAAGTCACGATCTCGGCCAGGCCCGGCGTCTCGCCGGCGATGTGGTTTTTCTCGTGCGCGGCAAACTCGCCGAACACACCCCGTCCGAACAATTTTTTACATCACCTGCAACACCGCAAGCAGCCGCGTTCCTGCGCGGCGACCTTGTAATTTAAACCGTAAGAAGGAGGAAGATCATGTTGAATCGCCGTTTCATTCTCGCAACCACGCTGATCGCGTCCGTCGGCTTTTCCGGCAGCGCCATCGCCCAGGAAAAATCCATCATTGTGTCGTCCACGACTTCGACGACCGATTCCGGCCTGTTCAATCACATTCTTCCCTTGTTCAAGGCGAAGACCGGCATCGATGTGAAAGTGGTTTCGCAAGGCACCGGCCAGGCGCTCGACACCGGCCGCCGCGGCGACGCGGATGTCGTGTTCGTCCACGCCAAGGCCCAGGAAGAAAAATTCGTGGCCGAAGGTGCGGGCGTGAAGCGCTTTCCGGTGATGTATAACGACTTCGTCCTGATCGGCCCGAAGAGCGATCCGGCCGGCATCAAGGGCGGCAAGGACATCGTCGAAGCGCTGAAGAAGGTCAAAGGCAAGGAAGCAGGCTTCATTTCGCGCGGCGACAAGTCCGGCACCCACACCGCGGAACTCAATCTCTGGAAAGCCGCCGGCCTCGACATGGGCGGCGCCGACAAGGGCGGCTGGTACAAGGAAATCGGTCAGGGCATGGGAGCCGCGCTCAATCAGGCGTCCGCCTCGAATTCCTATGTGCTGTCCGATCGCGGCAGCTGGCTGAACTTCAAGAACCGCGGCGAACTCGACATCGTAGTCGAGGGCGACAAGCGGTTGTTCAATCAGTACGGCGTGATCCTCGTGAATCCCGAGAAGCACAAGCACGTAAAGACGGAACTCGGTCAGGCATTCATCGACTGGTTGATTTCGGCTGAAGGGCAAAAAGCGATCGCCGATTACAAAATCAACGGCATGTCGCTGTTCTTCCCGAACGCCAGCGCGCAAGGCGTCTGATGAAGGGGCTTCAAATCGCGGCGGTGCTGGCAATGATTTCCATTCCCGGCGCCGCCGCGGCCCAGCAAATCGTGCTTCTGCACGCCGCGGGCAGTCTGCGCGGCGCGCTCACCGAAGTCTCGAAAGCGTTCGAGGCTTCCAGCGGCGTGAAGGTCGACGGCAAATACGGACCGTCAGGCCTGTTGCGGGATGAAATCGCTGGCGGTGCAAAAGCCGAAGTATTCGCTTCGGCGAACATGAATCATCCAGAATCGCTTGCAAAAGACGGCAAGAGCGGCCCCGTCACGCGCTTCACCCGCAATCGTCTTTGCGCGCTGGTGAAGCCGGGTCTTGAAATCACATCCGCCAATCTTCTGGATCGCATGTTGGATGCGAATGTGAAGCTCGGCACATCGACGCCGAAGGCAGACCCTTCCGGCGATTATGCGTGGGATGTTTTCAAGAAGGCTGACGCACTGAAAGCCGGATCGTTCGCCGCGCTTGAGAAAAAAGCGCTGCAACTCACCGGCGGGCCGAATTCGCCGCCTGCGCCGAAAGACCGCAACGTCTATGGCGCTGTGGTGGCGGACGGACAGGCCGACATCTTCCTCACCTATTGCACCAATGCGGTGGTGGCGAAGCGGGAAAATCCCGCACAGCAAATCGTTGCTCTTCCAGACACGCTTGCGGTCGGCGCCGATTACGGCTTAACAGTCGTAAAAGGCGCATCCGGCAATGCGGAGAAGCTAGCTGCCTTCATTCTCTCGAATGAAGCACAGGCCATTCTCGCCAAACATGGTTTTGCCCCGCCGAACTGAATGGAGACAGCTATGAAACTGAGTGCCCGCAATCGTCTCAAGGGAAAGATCGTCGAAGTGAAGAAGGGCACCACCACCGCCCATGTGAAGATCGACATTGGCGGACAGGTCGTGACCGCCGCGATCACCAACGATTCCGTCGATGAACTCAAGCTCGCCTCTGGACAGACCGCCTATGCGGTCATCAAGGCCAGCGACGTGATGGTCGGTATCGACTAATCGATTCAGGCCGCGCTACACCGTGACGCGCTCGCGATTTGAAGCGCGTCACGGTAGTTCTTTTGTTGATGGCTGCTCCTCTTCTTCAACTCCGCAATATCTCCCTCACTTTTGGCGGCACGCCGCTGCTGGAAAGCGCCGACCTTTCGGTCGCGCAGGGCGACCGGCTGTGTCTCGTCGGGCGCAACGGCTCGGGAAAATCCACGCTGCTGAAGATCGCGGCGGGTCTCGTCGAGCCCGACCGGGGCGAGCGCCTGAAGCAGCCGGATGCCGTTATCCGCTATTTGCCGCAGGAGCCGGATTTGTCCGGCTTCGAGACGGTGCGTGCTTACGTCCTGTCTGGACTAGGGCCGAGCGACGATCCGCATCAGGCTCATTATCTGCTGGAGCAACTTGGCCTCAGCGGCGAGGAAAATCCCTCGCAGCTTTCCGGCGGCGAGGCGCGCCGCGCGGCCATCGCGCGCGTGCTCGCGCCCGATCCGGATATTTTGTTGCTCGACGAACCCACCAACCATCTCGACCTTCCCGCCATCGAATGGCTGGAAACGAGACTGGCGCAGCAACGCGGCGCCTTCGTGCTCATCAGCCACGACCGCCGCTTTCTGGAAACGCTCTCGCGCGGCACCGCGTGGCTCGATCGCGGCAGGACGCGGCAGGTGGATTTCGGCTTCGCGCAATTCGAGTCCTGGCGCGACG